>JAAEOI010000129.1 GCA_024244665.1 Bacteroidota bacterium
CCAGGCTCCTGGCAGGATGAATATTTTTGATGAACATCCCTTTAAAGTCCTCCTGGATTATGGACATAATCCTGCAGCTGTTAAAACAGTTTGTGAAACTGTGGATCTGATGGAGACTGCCGGTTCGAATCTGGTGGTATTAGCAGCACCTGGTGATCGTCGTAATGAAGATATTATAGATATTGCAACAAATACCGCTGGACATTTTGAGCATTATTTCTGTAAGGCTGATGATGATCGCCGCGGCAGGGATGATGATGAGATCCCCCGTATGCAAAAACAGGCCTTGATAGATGCCGGCGTTAAAGAATCACAGATAACGATTATTCCCGATGAAGAAGAAGCTATTGAAGCTGCACTGAATAAAGCTGAGCCTGGTGACTTACTGGTAATATTTGGTGATAATATTGTCCGTTGCTGGAAACAAATTACCCGTTTTAATGAAGCTGATAAAGCCAGATCAAAATCACCCATAATGTCAAAACAAACCTCTGAAGCCACTACACCGGATCCTTTCGAGCTTGTTCCTGCCATGAAGCTGATCCGAGATGAAAAAGGTGTCAGGTTGGCCAGGGAACCGGAGGAATCTGACTAATGTTTCACCTGCAGGTGGATGAAAGCAGACGCCTCACTGGTCCTAACCTGCTTTCAGACAAGCCAGGCGCTACCTTGGAAATCTATACTGATGCTACTGATGGCATTGACACTGGTTTGGTGATTAAACTGTGGAAAAAGTATCTGCAGCAACTATTAGACGC
>JAAEOI010000130.1 GCA_024244665.1 Bacteroidota bacterium
CTCAGTGGGGATGCAGTTCACCAACAATCGGAGCTGCTTCATTCCGCCTTACAAGAAAAGAGAATAATCTGTCACGCGCCTGTTACAGTTTCTGCATGTGCCCAGGTGGTGAGGTTATCAGCTGTGCTTCTGAAGAGGGTATGCTCACCAGTAACGGTATGAGTTATCACAGCCGAAATCTCCCGCTCGGAAATGCAGCATTTCTTATACCTGTACACCCGAAAGATTACGCCTCACCGGAAAAACTAAATGCCCTCTCCGGAATCCTGTTTCAGGAAGAACTTGAACGGGCCGCATTTTCTGCAGGCGGAAGCGATTATGCACTTCCCGTTTCACTTCTTGATGATTTCCTGAAGGGAGGCGAACCTACACGACTGCCGGAAAAATATTCAGCGCGTCGAATAAATGGTGCTAACCTCCATACCATTCTTCCTGACTTTATTGCAGGCTCTCTTAAGAACTCATTACCGGATATGCTCAGAAAACTGGGGAATCCCAAGCACAATGAAGTAACGATTTACGGAACAGAAACACGCAGCTCTGCTCCGGTTCAGATTAAACGTGATGAAAAGGGAGAATCCCTTTCACACAAAGGCCTCTACCCCACTGGTGAAGGTGCCGGATATGCCGGTGGCATCGTAAGCAGTGCTATCGATGGTATAAAAGCTGCAGAATCAATTATTGCCATAAGCTGAATAAAGCAGAAGGCGGGAATTGTTCCTTAAGAACAATTCCCGATACCATGGCTGGTTAGCATCCCATACTTCAATTAGCACATATGGAAGTACAAGGGGTGTTTCTTCCA
>JAAEOI010000131.1 GCA_024244665.1 Bacteroidota bacterium
ATTTCTTCCTCCTGTACAGGGTGACTGAAATCGACCATTGTAGAGTTGAAAAGGGGAAATTCATTGATGACCACCCTGTTTACTCCCCGGAGCCCGGCCTGAGAGAGCCGAATAGTCTCGGGCGTCCCGTTCACCGATTGTGCACCCGAAGTAATCATCCATATTTCAGGATTCTTCTCATAACTGGAGTCATTCAGCTTCTTCATGAGATTCATCATGGTGATGGATGAATGCTCTTCCGATGCTATTATCTGGTCCAGGTTCAGATCTTCGTTTGAAATCGAATCCAGGCCCCACAGGAATGCGATTCCCTGGAAATGCCCCTTTCCGGCAAGCAGGTCAATGATCTGATCCATATCATCCTGACTTCCGGGAGCAATTTCAAATTCCGTTTCGCTGATCTTCCTGTATTCACTGCCCCTGGTAATCAAGAATGCCTGTTTATCCATGGCTGCCAGCCTGGACTGCATGATTTTTGCCACGCCACTCTGATCGGCAAAAAGAAGCCAATCGGCTTTGCCCATTTTGAGAGACTCCTCCAGCACTTTATTGGTCAGATCCAGTTTCTCATTCCTTGCCAGGATCACGCTCTGGCAGGAGGCATCGTTCTTCTCTATATCACTGTAGATGGCCACATCGTGAAGCCCTTCCCGTTCAAGCACACTTTTCCAGCGTTCGGGCCCCATGGTGGCATGTTCCGTACGTATATCTGTATCCTCAAACAACCACCATCCTTCGGTCATTCCAAAAATAAGGTCCAGGTAAACAGGTGAATTGGTTACCTCCAGCATAAGCAGAACCCCTTCGGAGGCAAGCAAGCGCTTCACATTCCCGAAAGTTGTCTTCAGATTCCTGGTGGCATGGATCACATCGGAGGCGATGACCATGTCAAAAGAATTGAGGTCGATACCCTGATCTCCCGGATCCTTTTCTATATCCAACAGCTTATATTGCACAAATGGATAGCGAGCAAAACGCCGCTGTGCCTTCAGCATAAACATGTGAGAGAGGTCGGTGTAGTAGTATTCTGTCCGTCCTGCCGGCAATAATGGCAACAGGGCCTGTGTCATTCCCCCAGTTCCGGCTCCTACCTCAAGGATCCGAAGGGTCTGATCTTCAGGGATTTTGTTTACCAGCTCACGAACTATCCGGGCAGCAAGATCGTTGTATTTTTTAAATGCGAACCCTTCCACATAGTAATTCACGATGAGGTCCCACTGATCCTCGGGAAATATAAGCTGAATGGGATCAACCTTCCCGGTTAACACTCCGGCAATATCTGGTCCGCACCGGCCCAGTAAGGTTGTTTCATGCTGAAACTGGGGATATTGATTGTTGATTTCATCAATCCATAATCGGGTGTCCCTGAAATCTGGCGTTTTCACCACCCTGTAGGTTTCCTGATTACCCTCTGCAATACCTGCATTTCTGAGCAGGTTAAAGAGGTGGTAAAAAAGCCTGTGGTGATCGTCGATCACCCCCAACTCTTTTATCAGGTCTCCCACATTGATTTCCGTCCCAATGGTGAAATCCATGCCCATCTCTTTCAGTGCTTTGCAGATGTAAGCGATGGTCAGATTATACTGACGGGGTTCATAGCTATTATAATACTCAGCCTGTTCGGGCAGGGCATTGATCTCGCTGATGGTTTCTCCCACCTGCTCACGAATGGCATTGGGGGATGGAATGTATTGACCGGGATTGCGAACCAGTTCCTGGTCGGCCCTGGATTTCATGGACCAATGATACTCGTAATACCATTTCTCCTGTTCACCAGAGGTCTCACCCCTTGAACCTTTCAGAAATTGTGAGCGGAAGCCCTGGAATTCTGCAATGACTTCCCCTTCTTCATTGAAGATCCACAATTCGCCAAGCGCATATTCGTCGGTCCACTCCCTCAGCCTGCCATACACAAACATTTTGAAGGAGCTTGCCTTCTTATGAAACTTGATCCGGTCGATATGAACCGGAATATAGACCCCCATCTTTTTGCTGGTATCCTCTCTAACATTAAATATGCCGAATACCGTCTGGAAACAGCTGTCAAGCACTCCGGGATGAAGGTTGTACTGGAAAAATTCTGAACGGATGCTTTCATGCACCTCAATTTCACTGAAGGATTCCCACTCTTTTTCGCTTCTCCACAACTCTTTAATAGCCCTGAAACTGGGACCCAGGTAGAGTCCGCTCTCCAGCAGCTCATCGTGCATTGGTTTTACAGGAACCGGGATGGTAATTCGTTTGCGGATATCCTCGAAATCGACCTCGATTGAGTTAAATATACCTCCAATATGATTCATTTTCCCATTGGAACACATGGTCCATGAAGCATGCTCGCTTCTGGGCCTGGAATAGATGAAGTAGTCTCCACTGTCGTGGGATATATCCATCTGAATATGAATAGGTTCGCCTGAATCGGGAAGAAACAGGGCGCTTTCAAAGTTGAGATCTTCCAGGTACTCAAATTTTTCCCCGAAGGAGGCCAGTGCCGCCGATATGGAGAGTTCAACGTGACCGGCGCCCGGGTATACGATGGGACCCTGCACTTTGTGATCATCAATATACGGATGGGTCCTTTTGTCGAGATTGATGTCCCAGAGAATGTTATGGTTTTCCCTGGCCGAAATGGTCTTTCTTCTCAAATGAGGATGAACGGAAGAGCCAATGCGGCTATTTTGACCCTCTTCGGTCTCCAGCCAATGGCGCTCCTTCTGCCATGGATATGCAGGCAGTTGAACGAATGAACCATCGCTAAAGGAGGGTTTCCAGTTTATTTCACAGCCCCAGGTATGCAGCTTCCCCACGGAGGAGAGGAAGGTACGCTTTTCCTCCTCCTTCCTCCGGATGGAAGGAACAACAATTCCTGTTTTCTGTTTTGCTTCAAGCAGCTCATTGATTCCCA
>JAAEOI010000132.1 GCA_024244665.1 Bacteroidota bacterium
AAAAGTTTTACCATTCTAGTCCTCCTGGCGGCTATTGTTTCCTGTTCACCAGTCAAAGTAGTCACTGATATGGACAAGACTGTCGATTTTTCTGTTTATAAAACCTATAGTTTCCTGGGCTGGCAGGACGAAAGCGACAAACTCATTAACGATTTTGACAAAAAACGGGTCAGGGATGCCTTTGACGGTACAAGCAAGGACCAGATATGGCAGGGAATCGCAACATCTACCATTGTCGAAGATCCTGCAAAACGTGAAAAATCCATCCCGACAAAAATTAGCGCCCTATACAAGCCATCCTGAGCAATTGGGATGGCTTTTTTGTTATATTTGGAAAAACCAACTACCCAAACCATGAATTTTCTGGGAAATTTGATCTGGCTCATCTTCGGCGGACTGGCAACCGCCATCGGGTATTTCCTGGGTGGAGTGGCCATGATGGCCACCATCATCGGGATTCCATTCGGCTTTCAGATGATCAAGATAGGCTCGCTGGCCCTATGGCCGTTCGGGCGGACCTTTGAGGTAAGTAAGGGTGAGCTGCCCGGCTGCCTTTACGGCCTCCTGAACATCCTGTGGCTGGTCATTGCCGGCTTGTGGATCGCACTGATTCATATCATTTTCGGATTCCTGCTCTCCATCACCATCATCGGCATCCCATGGGGAATGCAGCACTTCAAACTGGCAGGATTCGCCCTCTCCCCCTTCGGAAGAAGCGTAGATATTTTGGGTTGATTTCATACCCGGCAGCCTGACTGATAATGGCTACCTGGTGTCTCAAACTACCATCTCTCCGCCGGGCAAAAGTTTGATGCGAAAATCCTGCATGCTGAAACTGGCCACATCCGCAGCCCACGTGAACAATAATCAGCTTATCTCAAGTGAGACATTCATGTGGCCGGGGGAACACTTCAAGGTGGCTCTGTCGCAGTGTAAACCGGAAATCCCGGCTGAACGCTTTCTTCTTGACTAATCACAAGCATTTTCAATCTGAATTATCCAGGAACCATCCCTGTAAATCAGAATTACCGTTTTGGATAGAATATATTCATTTGGCTACCGATTGGGAGAAAATAGTATATTGCAAATTGACATGTAATAAATTTGTGACCTTCCTAAAACTATAGATCATGTTGGAAAGACTCCGCAAACTACTGACTATCACCGGGGCCATTATTCTGGCAGTCCTGACCATCACTTCATGTACCACCAACTGGTCCCAGTTCAGGGGACCGGAACAAAACATGCTTGTTCAGGCAAAAAACCTCCCTGCTGAGTGGGGAGAAGAGACCAATATCCGGTGGACCGCCGACATTGAAGCTGACAGCTGGTCCTCCCCGGTGGTATGGGGCAATAAGGTTTTTGTTGCCTCGGCAGTACCTGTTAAGGTCGCTGCAGCACCAAAACGCCGGCAGGGCCCGGCAACTGAAGAGGAGGAGGACGAAAGTTATTTGAATGATATCTACCGCTGGCAGCTTAGCTGCATAGACCTGGATACAGGTGAAGAGTCGTGGAAACGGGTGGCTTACGAAGGGAATCCCCGCATCAAAAAGCACCGTGCCCATAACTATGCCGGGGAAACACCGGTGACCGACGGGGAACGGATCTATGTCTATTTCGGCATGACCGGGATTTACTGTTACGACCTGGACGGAAATTTGCTATGGGAAAAAGATCCCGGGGTCTATGAAACCCTTTACGGGTGGGGCACGGGTGCATCCCCGGTCCTGCACGAGGGGACGCTTTTTCTCCAGGTGGACAACGAGGAGAATTCTTTCCTGCTGGCACTCAACGCAGCGACCGGTGATGAAATCTGGACGGTTGACCGGGACGAAAAAACCAACTACAGCACTCCGCTGATCTGGAAAAACACCGTGCGGACCGAACTGGTCACAGGGGGCAAAAGAGCCCGTTCCTATGATCCAGTCACCGGAACGATCCTATGGGAACTGAAGGTGGAAGGGTGCTACAACATCCCCTCTCCGGTGGCTGATAAAGACTTCCTCTACCTGGGGAATACGGCATTCCGGGATACCCCGGGATCCTTTCAGTGTATCCGCGCAGGAGCCAGCGGCGATATCACCCCGGCTGAAGGAGAAGCCACCAGCAGCGGAGTGGTATGGACCATTGCAGATGCACCCACAGCCAATCCATCACCGCTTCTCTACCAGGGATTGATCTACCTGGTAAGCGGCCGTGGCGGACAGATTACATGTATCGAAGCTTCCGCGGGAGAACAGGTATACCAGGAGAAAATTGAAAAGGTGGGGGCCTGCTGGTCCTCTCCCTGGGCTTTTGAAGATAAGATCTTCTTCACTGACGAGAAGGGTGTGACCCGGGTATTCAGAGCAGGTGAAGAATTTGAACTGCTCCATGAAAACTCTCTGGATGGCAAATTCTGGTCATCCGTCGCCGTAGCAGGAGATGCTTTCCTCTTTAAGGGTGTTGATAAGCTGTATTGTATCGGGTATTAATCCGGATCATGAGAAAAATGAGAGCCGGACAACAGATTAAATGGGGAATGATAGGCACGGGGAATGTTACCGAGCTAAAGAGCGGCCCCGCATTCAGTAAGATCCCCGGATCGAAGCTGGTGGCAGTTGGCAATCGTACACCGAAAAAGGCAGAGGATTATGCGCGACGTCATGGGATCGCTAGCTGTCATCCCGATCCCATGGATGTGATCAGGGACTCAAATGTGGATGCAGTCTATATCGCTACACCCCCTGAATCGCACCCTGAATATGCGCTGGCCACAATCGCAGCCGGCAAGCCGGTTTACATTGAAAAACCCATGGCCCGTACCCATGAGGAGTGCCGGGTGATCAACGAGACTGCAGAGAAAGCAGGAGTACCGGTCTATGTGGCTTACTACCGCCGTTCGCTCGACTATTTCCTGAAGGTGAAAGAAATTATTGACAATGGAAACCTGGGGAAGGTTCTACACATCAATATGCAGCAATACTTTCCTGCAAGGGAGGAGGACCTTCATCCGGATTCTCATCCATGGAGGATTATCCCTGAATTATCAGGCGGAGGCTATTTCCACGACGTGGGCTGCCATGCCCTGGATATCATCTTCTTTCTGTTTGGCAATCCCGTAAATGTAACGGGACATTCCCTCAACACGGGCGGATTCTATGAGGCAGATGACACGGTAGGTGCGCTAATTACCCTTACCGGCAAGATCATGTTAAACGGAAGCTGGAGTTTTATCACCCCGGAGCCCCAAAGGACAGACCGGGTGGAGATCACCTGTGAAATGGGCCGGCTGAGCTTCTCTGTCTTCAGTTTCGAATCCATCCGGCTGACATTTGAAGGTAAAGATGAGGTAATAGACATACCTCCCCCGGAACATATCCAGATGCCTTTGATCACCTCTATCGTGAATGAAATGAACGGCAAAGGCCATTGTCCTTCCACGGGAATATCAGCTGCCCTCACCAGCCGGGTAATGGATCAAATTACAGCGATGTGAGATAAAACCCTGACCATATTTAATATACATCTGCAGACAGCGATTTTTCAAAATACTCCCTGTCCATATTCTCTTCACCCAAACCAAGGTGGCCCAGGGCAATCATCAGATAACTGAGAACCATAACCTGGTTCTCTGTCATCTCCTTACCAAATTTTGCAAAGAAATCAATCTCCCCCCTTTGGCTTTGGCGACCTTCCCCCAGATCAATCAACTCTTTATAAATCTTCATGGCCTCCTTTTTGATGCCTGATCCTTCCAGCATTTCTATCCCTTTCAGAAGGTGAGACTGGGTATGAATATCATGAATGATGTTTATATCTTCCTGCCAGTAATACTCCCTGCCATCCAGGAGCTCGATGGCCCGTGTACTCCCTGGTGCCCCGCTCCATCGTCAACCTGTCCTGCTCGGGATAAGGATACGATACCCGGCTAGCCCCCTGATAGGATTTTTGCCGAAAGAAGACAGGAGACTAACAGAAAAAACGAAGAACATGTAAACAGGAGGCTGTCTCATTTCAACTTGTATTTGGTTAGGTAGAAATAATTACATATACAAGACGGGCGATTTTGAATCTTTTCGTGCTATTTCGACTGGTTGTTTATAACTCCTGATTCATTGTTAAAATCTCCATTGATTTTTGCACCAGGTGGCCTGGAATGCCCTAGGATAAAACTGTCAAAAAATTGAACTTTATGTTACATAATCCGCTTCTGGAATGGAGTTTGGCACTAATCTTGTATTTTTTACATTCACCACGCAGCCTTTTTATATAAATACAGTCTTTAAAATACAGTAAAGCATGGATAGTCTGGAAATGAACGCAGATGCACAATATACTCTGATACTTGGGGCCGAGGGAGAGCTTGGGAAAGCCCTGGCCCGTGAAGTGGCCCGAAAGGGGTGTAACCTGATCGTGGTATCAACCACCAACCTGGACCTTCAACGATTTGCAATCGGACTGCAATTAAAGGAGGATGTCCAGGTAGAGGCATTGAAGATCGACCTTGCCGAACAAGAGACAATCAACACGTTCGTTGAGGCTATGCGCAGCCGTTACGACATTCGGGCAATGATTAACAACGTTATCTGCGACTGGTCGGTGGCACACAACAAGTGCATCTCCGAGATCGCCCGGGAAGATTTCCTCACCCGCTTCAGGGGTGCTGCACAAGTAATCATGGGGCTCCTGCCCCAATTGAAGAAGTTCTCCGCCTCCTACATTCAGCATGTGATTCCCTTTCCCCAGGAGAAGGATCAATTCTGCGAGGCACTCCAGGCTTCAGTGGGAAAAATGTATGCTTTTGCAAAAGAACTGGAAGAGGAGCTGAAGGATACAAGTATATCACTGAGCATGCTGCACTCAAACCCGGTCATGAATACAGCTCCTGAATTTGAGGTGTTTGACGGACTTTCAGGAGAGATTAAAAACCTTACACCCCGCCTGGTTGCTGTCAAGGCTATCAATGGGATGCTTCGGGGCGACCGGCTGATTATCCCAGGGTTCAGGAACAAGGTCCGCTATTTCCTCAGCCGCCAGGCTCACTCCTGGCTCCGCTCTTCAGTTGATTCACTGGAAACCTCCCTGCACACAGTACACAGTACTCAGTACTCAGGAAGCAGTGCTCAGTTCTCAGTAGACAGTACTCAGTAGACAGTACTCAGTACAATTTAACTAATTCCTGAGCACTGAGCACTGTGTACTGTGTACTGTGTACTGTCTACTGAGTACTTACTCATACCTGAGTGAGATTCCCGGATTTTGCCGGCTGGCCCTGATGGCATGGAAACTAACCGTGGCAAGGGCAATCAGGAAAGCTATGATCCCGGCCACAGCAAACACCCAGATGGGAATTTCTATCCTGTAGGCGAAACTCTCCAGCCACTTCTTCATGGACCACCATGTAAGTGGCCAGGCAATGAGGTTTGCGAGCAATACCCATTTGGTGAAATCGACGGAGAGCAGGCCAAGGATGTTACCTGTGGTAGCCCCGTTGGTCTTCCGGATTCCAACCTCCTTGGTGCGCCGTTCGGCCATGAATGATGCAAGGCCAAAGAGCCCCAGGCAGGAGATGAAAATGGCGATGAATGCAAAAATATAGAGTAGGGATTTTGTTTGCTGTTCATTCTGGTAGATCTTCTCATAATGCTGGTCCAGTACATCGTAATCAAAGGGGATCTCGCTTTTTTCCTCCTCCCACTTCACCTGAAGGGTTTCGATTATCCCCTTATAATCGGCCCCTGCAATCCTCACACTGAGGTAATTGGGTTCTCTTTGCCCTGTACCTAAATGCATCAGGGCATGGGGCCTGACCTCCATGTGCTTCGACTCCCAGTGATAATCCTTCACCACACCGATCACCTCGAAGGGCCTTTCCCGGTCGTTCCACATATAGGTAATATGGCCGATGGGATTCTCCAGTTCCAGGAGCTCAACCGCGGTTTCATTGAGAACGATCTTAGCGGTATCGGTTCGAAATTCCTTTGAGAAATACCTGCCCTGGGCTATCTCCAATCCCATGGTCTCAGCAAATGTTTCATCTGCAAGGTTTACATTAAGGCTGAAACCATTTTCTATACCTTCTGCGCTGAAACCCCAGTTGGTGATCTGATCACCAGGAACATTCGCGGAGGCAGATACCTGGATGATCTCCGGGTTTTTCCTTAATTCATCCATGAATGAGTCGATGTTATCCAGGTAATGGGCACCCTTTACCAGGATCACCTGTTCCTTGTTGAAACCGAGGGACTCATTCATCACAAGGTGCATCTGCTTCTGCACCAGGATAGTAGCCGCGATCAGGAATATAGCAACGGAAAACTGGAACAGCACAAGGATATTCCGGAACCAGCTCCTTGATTGCCGCACTCCCTTAAAGCCCAGGGAATCCACCGCGGAGAACTGACTCATGTAGAGCGCCGGATAGCTCCCCGACAACATTCCCACGATGATGGCCAATCCAAGCAATCCAGGGATAACCAGGAAATTTTCCATGTAATGCATCTGGATCTCCCTGCCTGTAAAACTCCTGAATGTCCCCATCATTGATTCCACCAATCCCATGGCCAGGATCAGGGCCAGTAAGCTGACGATAACAGCTTCACTGAAAAATTGCCGCTGCAGCCCTTTCCGGCTGGCACCGTTGGGTTTTCTGATACCTACTTCCTTTGCCCTGATGGATGAGCTGGCGGTGGTCAGGTTCATGAAATTGATGCAGGCCACAATCAGGATCAGGAAGGCAACCACGGAAAATATCCTGATATAGGATAGGTTACCATTTGGTTCAATCTCGCCATTCAGGTCCGAGCCCAAATGAATCTCCCTGATATGCTGCAGATACCATACCCAATAATTCTCCTCGTCCGAAAACTCATCATAGGTACCATTCCATGCATACAGATTCAGGAATTCAGGTAACTTTGCCTCAAGGGTATCACTCGGATAGCCGGATTCCAGCCTCATGTATGTTTCAAAACTGTTGTCAAACCATTGATCACCGTCATACAGCCCTTTAACTGATATCAATGAAATCAGCATATTAAAATGGAAATGTGACTGAGCTGGAAAATCCTCATATACCCCAGTCACAGTCAATGGAATGGAGTCCCTGATTATGAGCATCTTACCCATGGCGGGCTCATTTCCAAAATACTTCCTGGCTGTTGTTTTGTCGAGAAGCACCTGGCCCGGCTCATTGAGCACCTGCTGCGGGGAACCCTCCACAAAATCGAGGGTAAAAATTTCGGAAAATGCTGAGTCGACCATGGCAGCCTTTGGCTCATCAAAAAACAGATCTCCGATTTGGACAGTCTGGGACCAGTCAGCAATACGCGTAACAGCCCTGACTTCCGGGAATTCCTGATAAAGAGCAGCTGGCAAAGGGGCCGGCGTCCAGGTTTGTTTGATCACCGTACTGCCAATCCTGGCATCCACAGCAACACGGTAGATATCGTCATAGTGTTCGTTGAATTTGTCATAATTCAGCTCATGATTTACAAAGAGCATGATCAGTACAAAACTGCCTATTCCAATAGCCAGGCCACTGATGTTAAGGATGGAAATCAGGAGGTGCTTTCGGATGTGACGAAAGGTGACTTTGAAATAGTGCTTTACCATAGTGTTAGATTTTCACAAGTATTAACAATCTTTGTGCCATCAAGCCTATCCTCTTGTTTACTTGCGTCTTATAAGATTATTCATTTTGTGTTTTTGATCAATAACTGCTCGTTTTTAAAGCAGATGACCGTTCGGAATCGTTGCAGTTTGTGTAATGTCACCTAAAAGCATACTTTCGTAGAAGATATCTGACATGCCCGCAGACAAAATACTGATCATCGACGACGATCCCGATGTGCTACTCACAGCCCGCATGTTGCTTGTGCAACTGGACTTTGATGTCTCCGTGCTCTCCGATCCAGAAAAGATAATCTCAAGGACGGAGAGGGAGCGCTTTGATGTGATCCTGCTTGACATGAACTTCCAGCGTGGAAACACAGAGGGAACAGAGGGGCTGAAGTGGCTGGAGAGGATCAGGGAAAAGGATCAGGAGGTTGTGGTAATCCTGATGACCGCATACGGGGATGTGGACCTGGCGGTAAAGGGAATTAAAGCCGGTGCCTTTGATTTCATCCTGAAGCCCTGGCAGAATGCCAAACTGCACGCCAGTATCCTTTCGGCCCTGAAGTTCAAAGCGAGCCGGACAGAGGGGCAGAAATACAGGAGTGTGGCTGCTGCCCTTGGTAATGATGATGAACTGCCCTTCGGTGAGATACTTGGTGAGTCAGCAGTCATCCAGAAGTTGAAAGAGACCATCAGGATCATTGCGCCCACCGATGCAAATGTTCTGATCCTTGGTGAAAACGGGACCGGCAAAGAACTGGTTGCCCGGGCCATTCACCGGCACTCCACCCGTAGCAATGAAACATTCATGGGTGTGGACATGGGAGCAATTCCCGAGACCCTGTTTGAATCGGAACTCTTCGGCCATAAAAAAGGCGCTTTCACCGGAGCCATCATGGACAAACCGGGACGCTTCGAACTGGCTGAAAAGGGGACCCTCTTCCTGGACGAAATCGGCAACCTGCCGGTTACCCTGCAGACAAAGCTGCTCACTGTGCTTGAACAGCGGATGATCAACCGGATTGGTTCAGGCATGGACAGCCCCATCGACATCAGGGTGATATCTGCCACCAACCAGCCGGTCCACAACATGATTGAATCAGGAGAATTTCGCAGGGATCTGCTCTATAGGCTGAATACCATCGAACTGGTAGTCCCGCCCCTGAGAGAGCGGCCAGAAGATATCCCTGAACTTGCAGCGCGCTTTCTTATGGACACTTCCCGGAAATACGGCCGCACTGGGCTGGATATCAGCAAGAAGAGCATGAAGCAGCTGCAACAATATGCCTGGCCGGGAAATGTGAGAGAACTTCAGAACATCATCCAGCGGGCAGTGATCATGAGCGAAGAAAACCAGCTTCTGTTTGACCAGCTTGGAAGTACCGGCCCTGGATCACCGGGGAAACCAACCCTGAACATTGAGGATAACGAGAAACAACTAATCAGCAAGGCATTGATGACCAACCGGGGAAATGTAACCAGGGCGGCAACTGACCTGGGCATTGACCGGAACGCTCTCTACAGAAGAATGAAGAAATATGGTCTTTAGAGGACACATGATCCGGATCACTTTACGACTGGGAATAATCTTCCTGTGTATGTTGGCCCTGGCCCTGATGATCGGGCAACAGGCCAGGCTTTTCAGTGTGCTTGCCATTCTGCTATTCCTGCTTGCCCTGATTGTAGAACTGTTTTACCGGATCAACCGCAATAACCGGATTATCGAATCACTCCTGGAGTCGGTCCGCTCTGAAGACTACAACCGGAGGATACTGGAAGGTGTTAAGGGCCTTGGGTATGATAGCCTGGCAAATTCGGCCCAGACAATCATTACCGCGATCTCCTCGGCGAAAATAGAAAAAGAGACCCAGTACCAGTACCTCCAGACCATTCTTCAACACATCCATACAGCGGTACTCACCCTGGATGAGTCAGGCGAACCTGAACTGATTAATCCACTGGCCCTTAATACCCTGGGAATCTACAATACAAAGAGGCCTTCCTGGAGTGCCATCGAGAAGGCTTCCCCCCTTTTTGCCGGAGCTGTGAAATCCCTGGGAGAATCAGGCCGGCAGATGATCAGGCTCTCCAATACCCCTTCTGGAAAACAGCTGTTGATCCTGCTCAACACCGTGAAGATTGGCGGCGGCCAGGTAAAGATCATTACCTTCCAGGATATCGAGCCTGAGATCGAACAGAAGGAGATGGAGTCATGGCAGACCATCAGCCGGATCATGGCGCATGAGATTATGAACAGTCTGACTCCCCTATCCTCCCTGACGGAGACAGGGATCATGATGCTTGAGAAGGAGGGCCGGCCCGGGAAATTGGAAGAGCTCGGTCAGCTTACCATTGATAACCTGTACACCGCACTCAAAACTATCTCTGCCCGGAACCAGGCACTTACAAAGTTCATAGGAAACTACCGGCAATTTTCCAGGCTTCCGGAACCTGAAAAAGAGGAGATCAGGGTGTCGGAATTATTGGATGAGATTACCTTGATGCATCAGGCCCGTTGCGAAGAGAAAGGGATAAGATGCTCCAATCACACAGGACCTGAAAACCTGCTGATCATGGCCGATGGCTCCCAGCTGAAACAGGTACTGATCAACCTGGTAAAGAATGCCATAGAAGCCGTGGCAGATGTAGCGGAGCCGAAGCTGGGGATTACTGTAAAAAGGATTCTGGACCATGTTTCAGTGGAGGTTTCCGACAACGGAGAGGGTATTCCTCCCGAAATCCTTGAGAAGATCTTTGTGCCATTCTACACCACCAAAAAGGAAGGGTCCGGAATCGGGCTTAGCCTCTCAAGACAGATCATCCGCAACCATGGTGGCCAGATATCGGTGGAGTCGGATCCGGGAGAAGGAAGCACCTTTAAAGTCTCACTTCCCGTTAAATAATCCTTTAACATTTTTTTAGTAGGCTAGACTCCAAATAGTCCGGTTTAACAATAAACATATACAGGCAATCCTGCTGGACAGATCTCAGTAGAGCTGGTCAATGCCGGCATCAGGACCTTGATACCTGGAATCCGGACTGAGAAACTTTAAAGTCCACAAAGCGTGCCCGGGTGTTGGGCGGATTGGAAGTGAGCATCTGCTTTACCTTCACTGCCGCATCGGCCGATTTGGCAAACATCATCAGGTATCCGCCGCCACCTGCTCCCAGCAGTTTATAACCCAGCAGAAGGTCGTCCACCCTCCCGGTGATTTCCCGGATCACCTCCGGGTTGGTTCCCTCATCCAGTCTCTGGTTCAGCTCCCAGCTGTGAGCCACCATTGATGCCACACCCTGGTAATCGTTCCGTAGCATGGTTTCGAAAGTCTCCTTTGCATGTTCCTGCATCTCGGAAAAGATCGCCAGGTGACCTGACGAATTGAGGAACATCCCTTTGACAATCTCGCCCAGGATATCCCTGGCCATCCGGGTTACCCCTGTATAATAGAGCAACATCATTTCCCTGGTTTCACGGTTGGAAAAGAGCTGATCGGAGAGCCACTTGATGGAGGGTTTCTGCAAAATTCCGGGGGTGGTCTCCAGCAATTTCACACCGGGGAAGATCCCACCATACTGGTCCTGCCAGCCTCCACCGCTGGTAAGCATCTGCTCCAGGATCAGGGTACGATAGGCCACATCGTGTTTATCCCAGTTCAACCCGCAGAATTCACTCAGGGTACCAAGCACTGTGGCAGCCAGGTTGGAGCTGGTGCCCAGTCCCGATCCCTTGGGAATGGCAGCCAGCAGGGACATTTCGATCCCGCAGCCGAACTCCTTTAGTTGTGAGGAGAGATCGGGGTACTGCTTCTTTGAAAATCCCGGTCCGAATCCGGCAAGCACCAGGGCTGCTATGGGTATTGAAAATTCCCCGCCAACACGGTTATATCCCCGCAAGTCATCAAAAGAGGTAATCTCCATCTCTACCCCCAGGTCGATAGACCTGAGAATGATCTTTGGTTCCTCAAGCGGCCGTGCAAACACCTGCAGGGGAAGCTGGCCGTTTAACTCCACTGAAAGGTTGACCACCTTCCCCCCTTCCAGGATGCAATAAGGAGGAGTGTCGGTCCAACCACCTGCAAGATCGAGCCTCACCGGACTTCTGCCCCAGAGGATCTGATCATCCAGTACGTTCCGTTCAGGATGAATGCCCTGTGAGCGAAGGGTATCCATCAGCTCCTCTCTGAGTATCCCAAAGGCCTGCTTCTCATGGCTGGAAGCCAGTGTCCGGTTGCCGTAAACCCGGCCCCTGAACATGTGGTCATTAATCTGTTTAACAATAGGTTCCCCGGGCGGAAGCTCATGTGGCATGTCCAGGCCCAGCATCCTGAAGTCTTCAGCACACCTTTCCAGGTCGAGAAAATAAAAAATGCTCTTGTGATGGTTTTTCGCCAGTTCCGTCAGGGTATAGGCCTTTAAAATCTCCCTGTGGCTGTATAGAGCCATCGGGTCGGTTCGCTCGGAAAGTTCTCTGGCTGAAAGCCTTCCTGCGCTAGTCCATGCATCACTGCTCCCTATTCCTGCCACCATCCATTCTGCCATCGCCGGAATCCCCTCCTTCTCAACCACCGGGAAGAGGGGGAGGTCAAAAATGCAGTCACTCATATTCAGCCCGGCATCCACAATGTTCACTGAACGGCTTTTAAACCACTCCTTCAATGGGCTCCCCATCCACATCACATCCTCCTCAGCTGATCCCCGGAATCCATCATCAAAACCGTAGGTTCGCAGACAATACTCACCGTTGGGCAGGTGAACCACATCCAGGCAGATGTCCTCAGGCAATTCCAGTTTCCAGCTGTTTTCAGGTACCCCGGTAATCATGTGGTGATGTTTCAGTTTCCATGTATGCGGCACATGGCTGTTCTCAATCCAGATGTGGTGGTTTTTCTGTTTAAACCTTAATCCAACCTGCGAGCTCTGCTGGAAGATTGAAGGATGGTGATCGGTCTCCCGGGTATATTTCAGTCTCTGGTCGATAACCCTGTTCTGCAGCTTCAGGTTAGATTCGATCAGATCCCGGTTGCTGCCAAAGTGGTAAAATTCCCCCTCACTCAGTGGAACAAGTCTCACGTCAAGCCCTTTAAAAAGGGGATCCGGATCCCTTGCCTCCGAACCAAAGGAGGTAAGCATGTCTCCATATAAATCATAGAAATCGGGAAATTCTCCGTTAAAGTCTCCTTTTTCCTCATTCCATCCCGACTTTTCCATGAGTTTTTGGGTGGTTTCGGCATTCAGAAGCACAATCCCCGAATCCATCAGGTAGAAGTAATCCTTTGAATATTCTCCCAGCTCTTCCCTGGTCGGTTTCTGTTTCACAAAAGCCAGTTGATCCTGCTCCTCTTTGGGACTGAAAAAAACACCATGTTTTTCTGCGACCGAATCATTAACCCAGATTCCAAATACAAGCACATCGGCCTCGGGCAGATAATTAAAACGGTCGCCCGAAACAAACATCACGTCACCGCTTCCCACCAGGGTGGTATAGCCATCCGGAGCCTGTTTCAATATCTTTTCATAAAATGAAACCTGAAAATCGATCAACTTCTGATCTATATACTGCCCTTTGGACCAGCGGAATACGGGCATGGGGAGAAGAGACTTACCATATGGAGCATAGGCTGGCAAACGGCGGCTCTCACCCCCGGAGTGGATCACCATTCGCTTTCTCCGGGGGAGCCATTCACCAAAGGTGCCTTCAAACTGTTCGGCCCTGAATGCAGAGGCGAGCACAGAGGCAGTCCCCCCTCCCGATCCGACTTTCTTTTCAATGGGATCGGAATCACAATACCACTCCCGGGGATCCTTATCCTCGAGCTTATGAAAATGAGAAACCATTCCGGGTGGGAGGCTGATCAACCTTTGAATCTGCATGCTAAAATGTTTTCCCAAAAATAGTGGTTTCATTCAATTTTCTTAGTTTCACAGGGCAAAAAATAGCACTCTTTCCGATTACCGGTGGACCTCCACCTCTGCCACCGGAAATACCAATGAGAGGCATGAAAACGCTTTTGTTGAATACAGGGGGGAGTAATTGGGCTACTTCTCTATTGGCGTAAGTATAATATTCCGGTAGCTCACCGCCCCGTGATCGCCCTGCAGGTACAGGGGGCCCGGGCTGAACTCATCAGAGGTAAGCGCCCCGCCTGTAACTCCTTTGACAGGTTGGTTGTCGATGATCGTCTTCCCGTTCAGAACAACAGTCAGGTGGCGCTTGCAGAGTGTCATCACCATCTCCTGCCACTCTCCTGCCGGCTTCTCGGCAGCCTCCGACGGAGTGATCCTGCTGTACAGCCCGCCCATATTGTGTGGGTCAAGTGCCTTCCCATAGCTATCCTGCACCTGCACCTCATAGATCCCGCGAAGGTAGACCCCGCTGTTGCTGCCCGCAGGCACATTCACCTCCAGCGAAAGCCTGAAATCCTCAAAGGCACCGGTGGTCCGAAGGTTTCCGTAATTGATATGCTCTTCACCCTCCTTCTGAACCGGGTCATTCACCAGGACGCCATCAACCGCTGTCCATCCGTTAATGGCCTTTGGATCCAGCAACTCCCATCCCTTCAAGTTTCTCCCGTTAAACAGTTCAAGCGGCTTGCCGAATTTGACCTTCCCTAAATCGGGTGATTCCCCTCCTGGCGGGATCCGCTTACCTGTAAAAGCCACGGTTTCAAACTCTATCCCATCCCCATTGGGGAATACTGCAGATCCGGAGATCAGGTCTTCACTCTCTTTCCTCACATCAAACCAGTAGACCGGATGGTGGGTTTTGACCGGCTTACCCGCAACATCAGTCTCACGGACCACATCGCGACCGCGCACAAGAAGCAGGTTCCCATCAAAAATCATGGTGTACTCTACAGGGTAGACACTGGCCCATCGCCAGAGAATCTGCGCATCCAGGTAACCATCTTCCTGAATCACCTCAAGCCACCCTGCATTGTTATCTTCATAGTCAAGTGTGAGGGCCCACATACCCAGGAAGGGGTAGGCAGGGCTATCCTGGGAAAATACAGGGCTGAATGACAACAACAGGATTCCCGTAATAATTACAGCAATAAGTCTATCTGATTTCATCTGGATGGTTTTTTGTAGGTGTGCCAAAATTACCAATAATCTCATCAATAATCCCACCAAAGGAAAAAATTATAGTACCTTAATCCGTCAAATTCTGAGCCCCGCATCATGAAGATTTCTATCTGTGCATTGTTTGGCATTTTGTGCCTGATCTTGCCTGTTCAGATTTCAGCCCAGTCAGGGATTATAGTCTATGACGGCACATCCGGCATCGTTGGGACATCTGTACGGAATGATACTGTCCGCATATTTTCCATAGTTCCGGAAAGTCCGGCTGACAAAGCAGGCATCCGGTTTCGCGATCAGATCATCCGGATCAATGGCCAATTCGTCTCTGGAAATGGCACCTCCAACATGAAGCTAAAGGAGCTCCTTTCAGGAAGCGCTGAAGACTCCCTTTCTCTTGTCATCAGAAGAGGTTCTCAGGATTCCCTTTTTTCCGTTACGCTGCAAAATGACCTGCACCTGCGCGAACTGAACTATTTTCAATTTGATTACCTGGTCGACTCATTGGAGCAGTGGGACATCCATGATGTGATTTCCGGTTCACTTCAAGGGATCTTTTCGGATCCCACCTTATCCAAGTGCCTGGTCTACTCTGTAGAACCCGGGAGCAGGGCCGCACAACAGGGTATTCTCGCAGGTGATCAGATTGTCAGTCTGGCCGGGGAGATGGACTATGGGGATAATGAAATTGGCATGAAGCTTCTGGACAATGTGACCAGCGACACTTCAATCACGCTTATTAGGGACAGTTCAGTGATTCTCCTGGATCTGAATCCCTCCATGGAAGGCTCCTTGGAAGGAGTTCAAAGTCAGTATAAAAGTGATTTCAAAAACAAATGTATCTGGATTAAAATCACTGTAAATAGCAGGATTTCTGTAAACCGTTCCTACATCTTTAACTTTCCGAAGATGGAACAAAACGGGATTGTTGCCCTTTATGAGATCACAACAGCGGGGGAAATCATTGAAAAAAAAGCAGGCATATCCCTGCCGGTGGAGACCCGCGATTTCAACTACAAAGACTGGAAAGCTGTACAGGTGCACCTGGAAAGGGGAGCAGAGCAGACCTTTTATGTGAGACTAAGCTCGGAAAGTGCTATAGATTCACCCTTCACAGTTATTATCGCCGAAGAGACCGTTGTAAAGCATGACCGGATTGAACGAATGATCCTTTCTGCCTTTTATGGAATGATGCTGATCATCTCCCTCTATTACCTGGTCATGTTCTTCGCCGGAAGGCAGTCCCGTTTCGGATTCTTCTCGCTCTATATTCTGAGCTTCGGACTGTTACTTTTCACACTTGAAGGATTCCCTGGCGAATATACCTGGAAACACTCCCAGCTATACATGACATTCACATCCTCCTACGACTTTGTTCTCTTCTCGCTTGTCTCCATTTTCTTCCTCCTGTTCGGCAGAGCCTACCTTGATCTGAAACGATCTCTGAAAGGATGGAACATCAGTGTTCTGGTCCTGATTGGCATCATCATTCTCTCCGTCATTTTCAATGCGATTCTTACTCTCTTTCATGAGACAGATTTAGGGAATTCAGGGAATCTAGGGATGCTTGTCATATGGATCTACATTTTGTCGGCTATGTTCATACCCATGTTCATCCTGATCATTCCTGCCATCATGAGGATCCGGGAGGGTTCAGGGCCGGCATGGTTCTTCCTGATCTCCAATATTTTTCTTGCTGTCAGCATCTTTCTATCCTATAATACTACCAGTATTAAATTCACGGTCCATTCGCTATACAGACCGGCATTTGCAACAATGATGCAAATTGTTGCAGTCTACCTGGCAGCAGTCATCCAATTCCTGCTCTTTTCATTGGGACTGGCAAGGAAGATGAAGATCGATGAGCAGGAGAAGAAACTGGCCCAGGAGCGGGTCATTGAGCAGCTCCAGGAGAATGAGAAGCTGAAGGACAAGGTGAATCGTGAGCTGGAACAGAAAGTGAATGAGCGAACCAGTGAGATTCTGGAACAGAAAGAGGAGATTGAGGCTCAGCGGGATGAGATTGAAGCCCAGAGAGACCAGTTAACCGACAGCATCAACTATGCCGAACGCATACAGTCGGCGGTGATGCCCCACCAGGAGTACCTGGATGCAGTAATGCCGGAGTATTTCGTGCTGTTTAAACCAAGAGATATTGTGAGCGGGGATTTCTACTGGATCAGGGAGGTGAAAAACAACCTTGTTGTTGTGGCGGCCGATTGTACCGGGCATGGTGTTCCGGGAGCTTTCATGAGCATGCTGGGGATTGCATTCCTGAACGAACAGATTGGGAAGAGCCAGATTGAAAAGCCGGGTGAAATTCTCAACCGGCTCAGGAAAAAAATGAAAGAGACCATGGCCCAGGAAGGAAGGCCCCATGAACAACAGGACGGGATGGATATGGCGCTTGCCATCATCAACAATGACGGATCAGAGCTTCAATATGCAGGGGCCTATAATCCCCTCTATATCATCCGTGGAAAGAAGCAGCCGAAGGATGAACCACTTGAGCAGTACTTCTCCAAGGATGGAGATGATTATCAACTCTATGAATTGAAGGGAGACAAACAGCCCATTGCCATCTACTCTATGGAGGCTGAATTTGAAACCAGGAAGATTTCGCTTCAGAAAGGCGACACCATCTATCTCTTTTCCGATGGGTTTGTAGACCAGAAAGGTGGTCCGAAACAGAGAAAATTCCTGAGCCGGAACTTCAAAAAAATGCTTCTGGAAATCCAGTCCCAATCCATGGAACAGCAAAAGAAACACCTGGAAGACACGCTTGAAAAGTGGAGTGAGGGCTTCGAGCAGATCGACGATATCCTGGTGATGGGGATCAGGGTCTGATCCTGGAAAGCCTCCCCGTTCTGGAAATAGATTCCCCAGTCCTCGATCCCCACAGCCTCAAGGGTAAGCCCCATGGAACGGTCATAATTAAGATGGGAATGAATTCTGATTAGGTCCTATTAAGTTAATTCGCTTTCCATGATTTAGTCAGTTCGGGTTTGTGCCACTCATGATGGGTATTGGATGCAGGGTCATCCTTGACCGGAACTCTTTTTTTCTCAGGCAGCAGGTCGGTATGCTCCGCCATTTCATACCAGCGCTCTGAAAGCTCCATTACCTGTTCCGGATACTCCGCGGCCAGATCGTTCTGTTCAAAACGGTCCTGTGCCATGTTGTAGAGTTCCCACCGGCTTCCGTAAAAACTGACCACCTTCCAGTCACCACGCCTCAGTGCCCGGCAACTATTAAAAACGAAGAAGATATCTTCGTGCGCCTCCCTCTCCTCAGCGTAAAAGAGCGGGGTAAGTGACAGTCCCTGCAGGGGCTGTAATCCCTCGCGGTCAGGGTATTCACCTCCGGCAACTTCCAGGCAGGTGGCCATTACATCCACGAGGTGGCCCGGACTTCGCTCCCATCTCCCGGGATCTTTAACCTTCCCGGGCCAGTGAACGATCAGGGGTGATGAGATCCCCCCTTCATGCTGTGTCTGCTTGTAGTGTCTCAGTGGTGTGTTGCTTACCGTGGCCCAACTGGCGTCGTAGAGAAGAAAGGAGCCGCCCTCCCAGGGGGGAATTTCCAGGTGCTTGCTGCGTTCAAAGGGACAGCCCCCGTTATCGGAACAGATCATCAAAAGCGTATTGTCCAAAACACCTTCAGCCTCCAGGAACTCCACGAGTCTTCCAATGTTCTGATCCAGGCGGTCGACCATAGCTGCATATACTCCCATGCGGAAACTCTCAAACTCCTGCTGCGTTTCCGTGAGAGAATCCCAGGCGGTCATGTGCCCGGGCAGGGGAGGAAGCTGGCTTCCGGCATCAAAAATACCCAGCTCCTTCTGCCTCTCAAACCGCTCCTCCCGGACATGCTCCCAACCCATGTCATAAAAGCCCAGGTATCTCTCCACATCTTCATGGGGAGCCTGGAGGGGGTAGTGGGGAGCATTAAAGGCAATGTAGTGGAAAAAGGGTTTCCCGCTTCCGATGGCCTCATCCAGGAACTCCAGGGAGTAATCCACATTGGCATCGGTGGTGTAAAAAGCTTCGTCGAACCCCGACCAGGGTTCTCCATTGTACCGGAAAGTCTGATCCCCATTGAAATAGTCGGTGGCACCCGACAGGTGACCCCAGTAGCGCATAAAACCAAAATCGGTGGGTTGCTTACTAAGGTGCCATTTCCCGGCCATGGATGTAAAATAGCCTGCCGAATCCAGCACCTGGGCAATGGTGGTGGCCCTGACCAGGCTCTGATCTCCCGCCTGGGTGGGGTATAGCCCGGTAAGCAGTGAGATCCGGGAAGAGTGGCATTTTGCGGTATTATAAAACTGCGTAAAACGTAGTCCGTTTTGGGCGAGTTCGTCAATGTTCGGTGTGTGGATTTCACCTCCGTAGCACCCAAAATCAGAGAAGCCCAGGTCATCCACCAGGATCAGGAGGATATTGGGTTGTTCTGTCTGCTCCCCGCCACAGGAATTAAGCATTGAAACTGCTCCTGCAATCAACATGAGAACCACATATTTTCCTTTCATCGATTAGTTTTAAGGTTATGATCTTCTAAAAATAGGAGTTCTGCACCGGATTTACCATTAACTTCGGTTCAAATTCTGCACATTGAATAAGAAGATCCTCAACCTGGCCATCCCCAACATCATCAGCAACATTTCCATCCCCATGCTGGGTATCGTTGATATGGCGCTCATGGGTCGTATGGAATCGAATGCCTATATCGGGGCCATTGCCCTGGGCTCGCTGATCTTCAACTTCATTTACTGGAGCCTGGGATTCCTGAGAATGGGGACCAGCGGATTTACAGCCCAGGCCCGGGGCCGAAGGGACCTTCCGGAGACCATCCTGGTGTTCTCAAGAGCAGCCCTTATTGCCATCATTATAAGCCTCCTGCTTCTTCTGCTTCAAGGGCCCATAGAGAGTCTTAGCTTCCTTGTTTTGAAAGGGGAGACCCGGGTGGAGGAGTTGGCCATGACTTATTTCAGAATCAGGGTATGGGCAGCCCCGGCTGCACTGGGGCAGTTTGCACTGCTGGGATTCTTCCTGGGGATGCAAAATGCCCGGCTACCCATGCTTGTCCTGGTACTCACCAATGTGATCAATATTATCTGCAATTACATCTTTGTGATGAAGCTGGGCATGGGATCCGACGGCGTGGCACTGGGCACTGTTATTGCCCAGTACACCGGTCTGCTTACAGCACTTTTCTTCTTCCGGAAATATTTCAGAAAACTGTTTAAATACTGGTCGCTGAAGGCTACTGTTCAATGGGATAAACTGAAGCACTTCCTGCTGATCAACAGCGATATCTTTATCCGTACCATGTGCCTGGTGGTGGTCTTCTCCATTTTTACCGCCCGGTCGGCCAGCGTTGACCTGCACAGCGAAGGTGAAGAGACCATCCTGGCCGTAAACTCCATTCTGATGCAGTTCTTCATGTTCTTTTCTTTCCTGATTGATGGGTTCGCCCATGCATCGGAGGCACTTACCGGCAAGTATATCGGGGCAAATGACAGGAGATCTCTCAGCAAGACCATCCGCCTGCTGTTTGTCTGGGGAACCGGCATAAGCCTCCTCTTTACTCTGTTGTACCTGCTGGGGGGAGAAGCGATTTTCCGGTTGCTGACCAATAACCCGGAGGTGATTTCCAATGCTAAACCTTACTTTTTCTGGGTTATAATGGTACCCCTTGTTTCCTATACTGCCTTCCTCTGGGATGGGATCTACATCGGAGCTACCGCCGGAAAACAGATGCGGAATGCAATGCTGATCTCCACCCTGGCAATATTTTTCCCGGTCTATATCCTGGCGGGAAAAATCTGGGGAAACCACGGACTATGGCTCGCCTTTATTTTATTCATGACTGCCCGGGGAATCACTATGCAGCTCCTCTCAAAAAAAGCCGTTTTTTCCAGGCTTGACTCCTGAATCTGAGAATTTCATATATTGCTTTTTGTAGCCCTTACTTTCTGTCATGACGGTAGTAATCGCATACTGTACCGAGAAGCAGGCATATTTCAATCTTTTCATGGAATAGGGGAAAGTACTGATGGGAAAGATTGCATTAATCCTTCTTCTCGCGCTTACGCTCATGTTCGGCCAGCAGGATTTTCCGAAGACGGATCGATTTGGGAGTTACCTCCACATACTCGTCACTCCCTACATATTCAAGCGCCTCTTCGAGGGAGAACTTTATGGCTGGTGCGATGGATATCTTTTCATCGGATCCTGAAGCCCGCATGTTGGTCTGCTTCTTGGTTTTGGTCACATTAATCACCAGGTCATCCTGTTTGGTATGTTCACCAATCACCTGTCCTGCATAGATCGGCACCATGGGATTGATGAAAAATTTACCCCTGTCCTGCAGCTTATCGATGGAGTAGGTGATGGAGGTTCCTGTTTCCATGGCAATGAGTGCACCGTTGCGTTTGCGCACCAGCTCACCTTTCCATGGTTCATACCCGGAAAAACGGTGAGAAATAACAGCACTTCCTTCGGTAGCAGTCAGAATGGGCTGTCTCAAACCAATCAGGCCCCTGGCTGTAATCTTAAACTCCAGGTTCACCCGGTCGTCTTTCTTCTCAATGTTCAGGATATCACCCTTACGTCCTGTTACGATCTCAATCACCTTGCCGGAGAACTCCTCATCCACATTGATATAGAGCAATTCCACCGGTTCGTGTTTGAATCCGTCAATCTCCTTGACCACCACCTTGGGCTGCCCGAGCTGAAGCTCATAACCCTCCCGTCGCATGGTCTCGATCAGGATGGAAAGGTGCAGGATCCCCCTGCCAAACACCATCAGCCGTTCGGGCGAATCGGTATCTTCCACTCTTAATGCCAGGTTTTTTTCAGTCTCCTTTAACAAGCGGTCCCTCAGGTGTCTTGAGGTAACAAATTTACCCTCCTTCCCAAAGAAGGGGGAGTTGTTAATGGTAAAAAGCATACTCATTGATGGTTCATCAATGGAGATGGGCTTCATGGCCTCGGGCTCCTCAAAATCGGCAATGGTATCGCCAATGTCAAAATCCTCAAGCCCCATTACCGCCACGATTTCACCGGAAGAGACCGCCTCTTTGGTCTTCTCCTTGCCCAATCCTTCAAAGGTATATAGTTCCTTCACGGTAGATTTATGAACCATTCTGTTTCGCTGCACGATGGAGACCTGGTCACCCATTTTAATGCTTCCCCGGTGCACTTTTCCCACGGCGATCCGTCCCGTATAGGAGGAATAGTCCAGTGAGCTGATCTGCAGTTGCAAGGTGCCGGGATTCTCAACCGGAGCATCAAAATAATCCACGATTACGTCAAGCAGGTGGGCCATGTCATCAGTTGGTGTCTTCCAGTCGGGGCCCATCCAGCCCTCTTTTGACGATCCGTAAACGGTGGGGTATTCCAGCTGATCCTCGGAGGCCTCCAGGGCAAACATCAACTCGAAAACCAGTTCATTGGTCTCGTCGGGCCTGCAATTGGGTTTATCCACTTTGTTGACCACCACGATCACTTTTTTTCCAAGTTCCAGGGCCTTCTGCAAAACGAATCGGGTCTGCGGCATGGGACCCTCAAAGGCGTCCACCAGCAGCAATACACCTTGGGCCATGTTCAATACCCTTTCCACCTCACCGCCAAAATCGGAGTGACCAGGGGTATCAATGATATTGATCTTGGTCTTTTTGTACCGGACCGATACATTCTTGGATAGGATGGTAATGCCCCTTTCACGCTCCAGGTCGTTTGAATCGAGGATCAGGTCCCCCATCTCCTGATTGTCCCTGAACAGATTTACCTGGTGCAATATACGGTCCACCATGGTGGTCTTTCCATGATCGACGTGTGCAATAATCGCTATATTTCTTATATCCATGCTTCTTGGCTGACGTTAAAAATTGCGCAAAGGTAGCACAATATTAGCACTATCTGTGCCATGCACCAGATTTAAGTGCGCTCAAGCAGCCGTGAAAGACGGACTTCGCAGGAGGGATACCATATACCAATAAAAGACAGATCATAATGGATGCTCAATATACGGACAGGCACAACACACATTAAAAAGTGCATGCATCACAGGGATCCGGGGCAGGGAACCGGGCTCGGACTCTCCATCAGCTATACCCTGATCTCAGATCACAATGGCAGCATCGCAGTGGAGAACCAGGAGAACGGGGTTCGTTTTATCATTGAAATTCCTGCCTGATTTTTTGTACTCAAGGCTTGTTTAGTTACTTTCGCAAAACTTAATATGAAAATTATGAAAAATGTACTGATAAGTCTGTTGCTCCTGACCTCAATCTCCATGACTGCACAAACAGAGACAAAGGGTCCCGATCCGGTTTTGAACAACCAGATTGATTCCCTCAGTTTCTTCCTGGGCCTTTCCCTGGGTTACGATTTCCAGACCCTGCCCTTTGATGCCAATACAGACCTGATAATAGCCGGGTTGGCCGGTTCGCTATACGGAACCACCACTTACGATGAGGAGACCACCAACACGTTATTCAGGCAGTTGCAAATGGCCATTCAGCAGAAAGAGCAGGTGCAAGCAGATGCAACAGCTAACATAAAACAAGAGGAGACCGAGAACTTCCTGAAGGAGAACGGAGCTCGCGAAGGAGTAATCACCACAGCATCCGGGCTTCAGTTCGAAGTGCTTGTGAAGGGAGAAGGCCCCATGCCGGCCGATACCTCCGAGGTAGAGGTGCATTATGAAGGCACGCTTCTCGACGGTACAGTTTTTGACAGCAGTTACGAACGGGGAGAGTCCATCTCTTTTCCGCTGAACAGGGTGATTGCCGGCTGGACCGAAGGGGTTCAACTGATGCCGGTAGGCTCCACTTTCAAGTTCTATATACCTTCAGAGCTGGGTTATGGAAGCAGGGGATCAGGGCCGATTCCTCCAAATTCGGTGCTGATCTTCAAGATTGAACTTCTGGGAATTAAATAAGCCAGAGGTCACCGAAACCTCTGTACTCGGAGTTGTTATTGTTAGAAACGTAAAATTATTTCTAATATCCCAGTACAAAACTTGAAAAATCGGAAGTGAGAAAGATTTTAGGGAAGAACCGTATTTCAATGATGGAAAAATAGGTGGAATCTTATGAGGGGATAAGCGATGAGCATGACGACTGAAGACCAGAAATGGCTTTCAATTACTGCAACACCAGGGTGGTGTCGAACCTTGACCTGGCCATGAAATAGCCAAGAATATCTTCACCCAGGTTGGAAGCCGGGTTATAAGGGGTGGAAGACATGGCCATACTACCGCCTATGGCTTCATTAATCTGGGAATAGTAACGGTACGTATCCTTGTCAATGGCATATACCTCCATGGCCAGGGTATCACCGTCTTCCGTAGGAAACATCATGGTAGTGTACTCCACGGTTTCCGCTGAGGTAGAATATTCATCCGAAGCCAGGGCAAAGTAATCCTCGAAGATCTCCCCGTTCATGATCAGCCTCAGCATAAAATGATCCTCCCTTTCCGGATCGTTTCTAAATGAAATGGTCAGCATCTTGGGGAAATCCTCATCCGGATTGGGACCCCCAAATGGAAAATCTTCCAGTATGACCGAATCGAATACAGGCAAAGGATTCAGGCTGGAAAATCCGGTATATATCTGCTCCCCCGTTTCGATGGTCAGAGTATACTTTGAGAATTCCAACCCACGAATAGTCCGTCCGCTATACATACCCATTCCCATATAGCTGAGTATTTCACTTGCACCGCTCTGATCACTCAGGGTCACCACTGCATCTTCGACGAGCAAGGGAGCTTCCTGTTGAAAATAATCTGTGGTGAATGTGAGACTGAGACTGCAGAGCGAATCAAGCTCCATGTATCCTTCAGCAACCAGTACAGGGTCGGCACTGTTCAGGTCAATATCTATGACCTCCTCGCAGGAACTGAGGGCAAAAAACAGGGCCAGGGTAAGTACCGGAATGTGTGTTTTAACTATTCTCATGCTACTTAAAATTCAAAATTCCAGGTAAAAGAGGGAACAATACCAAACAGGCTCAGCTTTACAGCCTCGGTTGTTCCCGGTTGGCTTTCACTCTCCCTGAAGCCAATCAGGTAGGCGTTGTGCCGGTTGTAGGCATTGTAGACCGAGAAGTCCCAGCTCGATTTGAAGCGGCTTTTCTTCTTTCCAGCCAGGTGGAAATTCACGTCCAGGCGGTGGTAATCGGGCATCCTGTACCCGTTTCGTTCAGTGTAATAGGATGCAAAGTAGCCGCCAAATTCATACTTTCCGCTGGGAAATGTAACCGCACTACCCGTGTAATAGATCCAGGATCCGGAAAAGGACAGGCGCTCTGTCAGATCGTAGCTGAGAACCAGAGCCGCATCATGAGTTTTGTCATAGGCAGTGGGGTACCAGTGAGAGCTGATCTCCGGGATAAGTATCTCGGTTCTGGCAAGGGTGTAGGAGATCCAGCCCGTGAGCCTTCCGTATTTTTTCTTCAGATATACTTCAAGACCGTAACTGCGTCCGTCGCCCGAAAGGATGCTCGCTTCAATATCTTCATTGAAGAAAACATTGGTACCGTCCTCATAATCGGTTACCTTTTGCATATCCTTATAATAAGCCTCCACTGAAAACTCCAGGTTGTTATCCAGGAAATTTCGGTAGTACCCGGCCGAAAACTGATTAACGGTAACGGGTTCCACGTTTGTACTGCTGGGGACCCAGGTATCGGTGGGCTGACCCGAGGTACTGTTGGAGAGTAAATGAAGGTACTGAGTGATCCGGTTATAGGAAGCCTTAAGGGCTGAAAACTCTCCCAGGCGGTAGTTCATGGAGAGGCGGGGCTCCAGGGAAAAATAGCTTTGCATAAGTTCCCTTTTTCCATACCAGGTGGAATCGATCCGCTGATTATCCTCATCATAACTGAAGTCCCATCCTTCTCCCAGCTGGTGGAATGCTGACACTCTCAATCCGTATTCGGCCGAGAAACGTTCTCCGAAACGACTCTCGCTGGAGAGGTAGAGGCCCGATTCCACGGATTGCTTCTGCTCCATAATTATATCCTCAAAAGCAGCAAATTCACCATCCCCGGTGAGCAACTCCCCCGGATTAAAGCTATGGTAGGTTGAGTTGATTCCAAACTTCAGGGTGTGACCGGGATTGATGAAATAGGTGAGGTCCTCTTTGAATGCAAAATCCTCAATTCCGGAGGACATTTTCAGATCATCTTCCAGGTTGAATCCGTAAGTATATTTGCTGTATATAAATGTGGTATTTGCGAAGAGTCGGGGGCCAAAAAGATGGTTCCACCTGAGGGTACCGGTGGCATTTCCCCAATCGGTTCCAAAATCCCCAAATCCGAAATCATCCTTCCCGAAATAACCAGAAAGGAAAAGCCGGTTATTGTCGTTGACCCGGTAGTTAATCTTGGTATTCAGGTCATAAAAATAGAGGGATGTCCCACTTTCAAGCAGGCCAGAACCTATGGCCATCAAATCGGCATAACTGCGCCGGCCCGACAGGATGAAAGAACTCTTGTCCTTCACTATTGGCCCTTCCAGGGTGAGCCTCGATGAGATCAGGCCTATCCCCCCGGATCCGGAAAATTGCCTGCTGTTCCCATCTTTCATTTGTATATCAACCACCGAAGCGGCCCGACCCCCGTAATTGGCCGGAATGCCACCTTTGAACACACTAACATCCCGGATGGCATCGGCATTGAAAACCGAGAAAAAGCCCATGAGGTGAGATGCGCTGTAAACCGGCGACTCATCCAGCAGGATCAGGTTCTGATCCACCGACCCCCCCCGCACGCTGAATCCGGCGCTTCCTTCCGAAATGGTACTGATACCGGGCATGAGTTGAAGGGTCTTTAATATATCCTTTTCACCCAGCAGGACCGGGATCTTTGCAATGGAACTTACATCCAGTTTCTCCACCCCGATATCCACCGAACTGAGGTTCCGGTCTGCCCTTTCTGCGCTGACCACCACCTCTTCCAACTGGGTGGATTTGGGTTGTAATCTGATGTTCAGGCGCTTATCCTTTCCCAGGTCGATCTCCTGCCTGAACTCCTCGTAGCCAATGTAGCTGCAAACCAGTTCCTGCTTCCCCCCGGGAACGGTCAGCGAGTAAAAACCATAGCTGTTGGAAACACCTCCCAGGCTGGTTTCGGCCATATAGACTGTAGCCCCCACCAGGTCCTCTCCCGTTTCGGAATCAGTAATTTCACCACTGAGGGTAAAACGGTTCTGGGCCGACAGCAGGGTCCCGCCCAGCAACACAAATATTATAAGATACACTCTCATCGGACCGCAAAGATAGAGAATACTCTAACAAACCGCATGCATCAGGCTTTTGTTACGTACTGATCAACAATTCCCCCCGTAAGCCGGAGAATGGCAATGTGAAAGAAGGGCTGAACAGGAAACTGGTTAAACTGCCTGGAATTCAGTAAGGGCAAACCAGTCCCTCTCATCGGTATGTGTCCGGTTCAGCTTTAGTCCTGTCGTGGAGACAATCTCCTGAATATGACCGGGTGTATATTTATTGGAGTTTTCTGTGTGAATGGATTCTCCTTTTTTAAGCCTCAGTACATCCGAATGAAAAGGTGACAGAATGACAAGGTCCCTGTTGGCCACCAGGTGCATCTCAATGCGCGACATCTCCTTATTGAAAAAGGCGAGATGATCGAAATCCTCCTTTCGAAAATCGGACTTGATCATTTCATTAACCGTATCCAGAATGTTTTTATTGAACGCTTCAGTAAGCCCCATGGAATCATTATATGCTGCATAAAGTACCGATTCGGGCTTGACCAGGTCCATCCCCAGTAAAAGCACATCTCCCGGTTTCATCTGGCCGCTGATGTTCCTGAGAAGCTCAAGGGAATCGTCCCACTCGAAATTCCCGATTGTACTGCCAAAAAAACAGATCAGTGCCGGCCTGTTTCTTTGAATCAAATCAAACTGGGAAGTAAAGTCAACCGCAAACCCTTCCACTGAAACATATGGGAACAGATCGACCAAACCCTCCGCCGAATCCCTGATGGCCGACTGGCTGATATCCATTGGCAGATAAGAAATGGTTCCCATGTTCATTTGCTCCACTGCAGAGAGAAGGATTGAAATTTTAGAATTGTCTCCCGGACCCAGTTCAATCACATCATATCCCTTGTATTGCTTCATTAATCCCGGAGCAATCCTTTTCAGAATGCCTTTCTCGGTCCGTGTAGGGTAATACTCTTCCAGCCGGGTAATCTCTTCAAACAGCCGGGAGCCGGCGGGATTATAGAAATACTTACTGGAGATCGATTTTTGCTTTGGGGTAAGGCCGGCAAGAATCTCATTTCTTACCTCATCCGGACCAATCTCCTGGAGCAGGTTGGTGATCGAAACCCTGTTCAGGGTGAAAACATCTTCGTTTACAAAATTCATGCGCTGATATTATAGTTTCTTTCCGGCATCCCTGTCTCGGTGGGATTATCGGGATCGTTGCTCCACTCGAACCACCCCCCGTCGAACACCGAAACCCTTGGCCATCCCATTAAATATGCATTAAACCACGCCTCACTTCCCCGCCATCCTGTACCGCAATAGAAGGCGTTGTGATTTTCCGGGACTACCCCCACCTCTTTCCATATCTCTGCAATCTCATTGAATTCCCGGGTCGTATGATCCAGGTTGCGATAGTTCTCCATGTGGTAGGCGTCAGTACCGCAATTCCCAAAGACTGAACCCGGAATTCTTCCCTTTTTTTCGATATAGTTGTATCCGCTTACTTCACCGATATACTCGGGCCAGCTTCGCACACTGACCAGGTTGGCCTCGCCGGAAGCGATAATCTCTTTGGCCTCAGGCACATCCACTGCCAGTTCAGGCCTTCCGGGGATAGTAGTTTTAAACCCGCCCCGGTAAACAGGCTTGCTCTCTTCGGTGGTAATCTGATAACTGGCATCTTCCCACGCTTTGAGTCCGCCGTTCAGGATCCTCACATCCTTCACTCCCGCGTACAACATGATGAATGCTGCACGGATCGATCCCAGGTGCCCTGCGCTGCTGCCAGGGAATGGATCATTATTGTCAGGAAAAGAGAACCTGCCGTAAAGGATCACGGTGGTATCTTCTGTGATTCCCAACTTTTCCAGGCTTGCTTTGAGCTCTTCGGGACTTCTGCGGTTCCAGGTTTCGGGCGACTCCAGGCTATTGGTATCCACATCCACGGCTCCCGGGATATGACCCTGCTCGTAAGCCCCGCGGTTGCGGTAATGCCCGTGACAAACCACAAAATTATCTCCTTCATACTCAGGGGGAGTACCTCCATCCAGAAGGATCTTCAGCCATTGTGGGTATACCAGCATATTATAGCGTTCCAGTCGGTCCATGGGCAAAGCTTCATCTGTGCTCCATTGCTCAACAAATTCGTTGTATATCCTGATTTTCTCGTATCCCGATTTTGAAAAGCGCTCAGCAAGCTTTTCTGATTCGGCACGCTGGTACCCGTAAATGACCAGGGTATGACCGGGAAGGATTTCCTTGGACCTGACAATCTCGATCCAGTCGATATAGTTGGCCCACTTCATAGGGAGGCTCCTGGCTCCCATAATGTGGCCACCCCTGGCTTCATCCTTCAATCGCCAACCGTTGTAGGCCTCAACAGGCCTGGTATCAATAATGGAAGTTTGCGAATCGTTTAAAAGCTGTTGCAGGTCCGCCGTGGAGATATTCTGAAAGCCCATATTCTGTTTTTGGATTATGTTATAGAATTGAAATATTGGTCCCATCCCGTATGTGCTCTGCCTGCAGCAGCTTCAAAATCGGATGAAATTCAAGGTAGGCCTCCTCGAAATCAGACCTGCTGTTGTAATCCCCAGGTTTAACCTTTATCCCAAGGTGTTCGGCTTTGGAAGGGTTTCGTGCGGTCCCCACCACATTCTCTCTTCCAATCTCGTGGATCAGTTTTTGAGCGATGGCTCCTCCAAGTTGTCCGCTTACAGCGCTTACTGCTACTCTCATGCTTATTAGTATACTTATCAATAACAGATCAGGCTCCTTTGTGTTTAATAAAAAAGCACAAAGTTGAGCTCACTGCCCTTAAGATCATGTACTACTTCAGTTTACAAATCGGGAATACTCGAGTATGGATCAAGGAATTCCTCTTCACTATCGAATTTATTGCCAGGAGATTATGGATATTCCTCCTCTTTCATATGTGGAAAACAGGTGAATCGTATGCAGGCAAAAGTGCTGCCTTCACCATCTGTCCGATTTCGTTGAGCTCCTGTGCAGCCTTTCTCCAGTCATCAAGACTTGCACCATCATGAAACCAGAACGCGGAGCAAACCATCTGTTTCATTTCCAATGCGCCGGCACCTCAAGTGTACCCGATTTCCTGGAACCCCTCAGATCATAATCATAACACCAGTCAGGTTCAATGGTGGTAATCCCCACCATGCTGGCTCCAAAATGATGGGCCACCTTTTTAATCAGCTTAGCAACAAGTTCCGGGCTCTTGATAGGCATGGGATCCCCGATTGGCCACTGTGGACCGATCTTAAAATCGGACAGCTCCGGCGGAAACTGCCCCTCCGACTTTTAAAAATTCACGCCGGGCACAACTTTCATCCCCTTTGCTTGTTCTCTTATTCATGCTGGAGTATATTTTTGTCAGGGTTTTAGAATTTAATAAATATATGCTTTTCAGACCTTAACTGCGATAATTGAAATTTATTGTCGCAAAATGTTTTTATTGTCGTACCTTCGCGAACTAATATAAAGATATGGAATTTAAGGAGTTAGGATTGCCTGATGAGATACTGAAAGCAATCACAAAATTGGGGTTCGTTACCCCTTCAGAGATCCAGGAAAAGGCCATCCCGATCCTTTCAGCAGGTGAGCGCGATTTCGTGGGTCTGGCCCAGACCGGGACTGGAAAAACTGCCGCGTTCGGACTACCGCTAATTCAACACGTCGATTTTAAGTCAAAAGATACCCAGGGGCTCATAATCTGCCCCACCAGGGAACTCTGCATGCAGATTACCAAAGACCTGGTCTCCTTTGCATATTACCAGACCAAACCCAATATCGTTCCGGTATATGGGGGATCGAGTATATCGGACCAGATCCGCCTTATCAAAAGAGGTGCCCACATCGTAGTTGCCACTCCGGGTCGACTGCTGGACCTTATAAACCGCAAGGCCATCAAACTACAAACCGTACAGCGGGTTATCCTTGATGAAGCCGACGAGATGCTGAACATGGGTTTCAAGGAGGATATCGATGGTATCCTGGAACAAACTCCTGCCATGAAAAGGGTATGGCTCTTCTCTGCCACCATGCCAAAGGCAGTGAGGCGTATTGCCAACAACTACATGGTCGAACCCGAGGAGATCGTAGTGGGAAAGCAGAACAGTGTGGCTGCAAACATCGATCACCGATACTACATGATGAAGGAGAGGGACCGCTATTATGCGATAAAAAGGATCCTGGACTACTACCCCGATATCTTTGGACTGATCTTCTGCAGAACCCGGAGAGAGACAGCTCAAATCTCCGATAAACTGGAGAAGGAGGGTTACGATGTGGTGTCGCTGCATGGTGACCTGTCACAGGCACAGCGGGATGCCGCCATGAAAAAATTCAGGGAACGAACCGTAAAGGTACTGGTTGCAACAGATGTAGCTGCCAGGGGGCTCGATGTGCACGACATCAGTCACGTTATCCATTACAACCTGCCCGACGATATTGAAAACTATACCCACCGGAGCGGCCGGACTGCCAGGGCGGGGAAAGCCGGGAAATCACTGGTTCTGATCAATACCCGGGAGTTGCACAGGATCAAGCAGATAGAAAAAATGATCGGTGCCAACATCACATACAGGAGGATTCCGGAAGCCGAGGATATCTGCGAAAAACAGATGTATGCATTGATGGACCGGGTGGTGCAAACACCCATCGATGATGAGGCCATCGACCGCTACTGGCCTGTTTTCTATGAGAAACTCAAAGATCTGCCCACCGAAGAGATTGTTCTGAAGTTTATCTCCACTGAGCTCAATGCTCACCTTGATTATTACAAGGGAGCCGGAGATCTGAATGCTGACCAGGAAAAGGGCGGCCGGACCCAAAGTGCGCGCAGGGAGAAGGGCGAATTTAACCGGAATGTGAGCGGACCCAAGAAGCGCTTTACCCTCGATTTGGGGGAAAACCAGAACATGAACAAGGGTGCCCTGGTGAGGCTGGTTTGTTCCGAGACCGGGGTCGACAGCAACCACATTGGCCGCATCGAAATTCACTCCCGCTTCTCATACTTCGAGGTGGATGAATCGGTCTCGAATGTAGTACTTCCTAAAATTGGTCAAGGAACCTACGAAGGAAAATCATACAATGTAGCCCTCTCAAAGGATCAGGATGGCGGGGGTAGCTACACTGTAAGAAACTACAGAGGAAAAAGCAGGAGTGGCAGCAGCTATCACGGCAAAAAACAGGGGAACAAAAAGCCTTATAAGAAGAAGTATTGAGCCAGCCGGGATCATTGCCCGACCCGGTAGACCAGCAAGGACTTTCCGTGCCGCAGGTAAAGCTTTCCTTCATAAATGGAAGGATGTGACCAGTGGGGTCCGGATCCCTGATCTATCCTGAATTCCGACTTGATGGAAAAGCGTTCCGGAGTTGCCTCAACCAGTGCCATGTTCCCCTTACGCTCATCATAACAGATCAGCATACCGCCGGAGGTGATCACCTGGCCCTTGGTGTACCAATCCTCCTCATACATCAGCTCTCCCGTTTCCCAGTCAAGGCAGACCCAGTTGCCACTTCTGATGGTGGTGTAATTTGAGCCGTAGAGGTATCCCTCAACCACCACCACGCCTCCATGATGCACATCCAGCTTTCCTGACTTCCACTTAACAGATACTGACCTGTAGTCATCGGCCATTTCCAGCATTACTCCCGTATGGTTATAACCGCTGGTAATGAAGATCTCGTTCCCAATGGACAGTGGAGTCACCGGGTTGATGTCCCCGCCCATCATGGGCTTGTCAATGGCTGTATATTCTAGTTGCCAGAATATCTCACCATCAGCGGCATTGACACAGATGACATTGTTCCCTGTTACGCTTACGATTAGTTTATACCCCTCCCTCTCTATCAAAAGAGGCGAGGTATAGCTACTCTGGTCCTGGATACTCTCGCTTGTCCATATTGTATTTCCATTGCTTTTGTCCACTGCCACCATGGTCGTCGTCTCCCCGCAGGGTGTATAGATCATCATATCATCCACGATAAGGGGAGACTCGGCGGTTCCCCAGCTTCCGTATACCGCTCCAAAAGCCGTATAACCATCTACCGTCCATGATAGTTTTCCACTGCCCAGGTCCACGCAGGCCAGGTCGCCTGCACCACTGATCAGGTATGCATATCCATCTTCGATGGTAGGTGTACACCTGGCAGCTCTGAAGGATTTACCCCAGGCATCGCCATAGCGGGTGATCCAAAGGGTACTTCCATCTGGATTTAAAGCTGTGAGGATTTCATCTCCTTCCTCAATCCCGGTGGTATAAATCACTTCATCTTTCACCACAACCGAGGAATACGACTCCGGGAGCTCATCCACATGCAACAATAGTTTCGGACCACCCTCGGGCCATTGTCCAAACAGGCCCTCTGATGGAAATTCCCCGGATCGGCCCACTCCCCTCCACTGGGTGGTAGATTGGGCATTCACATTGAAAAAAGCCACCTGGATCAAAACCAGCGTGGCTGTAATAGACACTCTTAAAATTCTCATCATCTCCTTCTCAAATTGCCGACAAATATACTATTGTTTTTTCGGTATTAGCTTTACAACGGTGATCTCACTGTGAGTTCCAAACCGCATGGGCGGACCGAAGGTTCCCGCTCCGGAGGAGACATAAATTTTCGTTCCCTGGTAGTCGTGCAGCCCTTTGTTGAATTGATAGATCAACTCCCCGATAAAATTCACCGGGAAGAGCTGACCGGCATGGGTGTGACCTGCCAGGTAAAGATCCACACCCTTTTCCCTGGCATACTGAATGCCATCGGGACTGTGGTGGAGCAGGATGGTCGGTTTATCCGGATCTGAGGGGATTCCGGGAAGGATGGATCTGAGGGTAGCCAGTTCGCCGGCAGTATGCATGTTGACACTGTTTTCATCGGCCAGCATATGGTTCAGCCCAATGATCTGAATCTCACCCTGGCTGGCAACATCATTGGAGAGCACCTTTACTCCTATCGCCTTTAAGCTACTCTTGACTCGCTCAATTCCGCTGTATCCGTCATGGTTCCCCTCTACAAAATAGACAGGGGCATTCAGTTGCTTCAATGGGTCCAGGCACGCATCACAAAACCTGATTTTCCCGTCAAACAGATCGCCAGTAATCAGCACCATATCCACATCCCGGCTATTGCACCGATCAACGATCCGGTGCAGAAACTTCTCTCCCCTGAAATGGCCCAGGTGGATATCGCTAAGGTGCATGGCCCTCACCTCCTGCTGCAAACCTTTAACGCCCACCTCTATCTCAGTGGTCCTTACCTGGAAGGCATTCCAGGTGGCATAGGCGGAAACTGTCAGGGCCATGACCAGCACAGCAACTCCATAATAAAAGGGCTGCACTTTCACCACCAGACGGGCCAGTTCAACTACCAGCAGTGAGAGGAGCAGGTATAGCAGGAATCCCATAAGAAAGGCCCCCACACTATAAAGCACGTGGCCCGGGAAACTGGTTGAATTTGTAAACCCGGCTACCCCTCCTATCATTAATATTGTTGCAGCAACAAACAGGAAGTACATCGAACGTGTACTCTTCATTCCGAAATACCATGAGAACCTCATGGAGAGATAGATATTGGCTCCAACCACTACCCCCAGGAAAAGGAACATCATGATAATGGGAACAAGTTGCTTCATCTACAACAATGGGTTGATAATCGACTTTTTCGTGATGACCTGGTCACCTCTCTTCACCTGAATCACTGTCACAGCAGTGCCTGGAAAATACTATTCCTGGCAGTTGATTTTGGTTCAGCTACTTAAATATCGGCTTTTTATCCCATATGCCAAAGTCCCCCGATTTCAGGACTGGTTACAGGTCAACATCCCAAAAATGCAGCTCACCGATAATTTTCCGGCGTACATCGATTTTCCCTGGATTAGCCCAGGATAACACCATAGTTTTACACCATGTTTTGGTACATTTTCATAGCTCTTATACTGATTACCCTTCTCTGGATACTGTTCGGTCCGGTCATCATTTTCCTTAATACCGAAAGCAAGAGGTACTCCCTGTCCCTTCCTGGAATATTTAGAGCAAAAGTGGTACCCACAGCAGAACTGTTTATGATCAGGGGTTCGGTATTTTTCATTCCCTACCGCTTCGATCCCTTTCACAGAAAGCCAAAGAAAAAGAAAGAAAAACCTGAGAAGCCTCCCCGGAAAAAGAGATCCTTCAAACTCTCAAATGGTATGAGCATGGGAAAGAATATCATGCACTCATTCCGTATCCGGAAACTGCATCTCGATATCGACACAGATGACTATGCCCTGAATGCCTGGTTGATCCCGGCTTTTTCAGCGCTTAATTCTGAAAACATCAGCTTACAGGCAAATTTCGAAGGAAACGCCTCACTGCTGCTTGATCTGAGGACCAGGTTAGGTGCACTATTATGGGCCTTCCTTAAAACCAAATACAATTCAATGTTAAATCAATAAAACAACAACAAAATGGAAATCAGAGTAGATGAATTATTAGACAAGGTATCCGGACATGTAAAAAGCATTGCCAGTACCGACACCATCCTCGGGGATGAGTTTACAATGGGCGAATACACCTGCAGGCCCGTCATTAAGGTGGGTACCGGATTCGGTAGCGGAACCGGGACGGGCGATGATCCGAAAAGAAAGACCAGTGGCACAGGCGGAGGCGCCGCTGCCGGAATCGGGGTTACCCCTGTTGGATTCCTGGTTGCCAAAGGAGATGAGATCTCTTTTATCCCTTCCGACAGGAAAGCCGGGCTCTCCACCCTCCTTGAAAAGGTCCCCGACCTCGTAGAGAAAGTGGCTGAGATGAAAAACAAAAAAGAGGGTCAGACTGAAGAGAAAAAGGAAGACAAGAAAGAGAAGAAGGGATAGTCCCAGACGCGGGCCGCTTCACTTTGAAGCTCGTTGCGTAAACCCTGCTCCCTCCTGTCACTTCATGGTTGGCAGGGGGGATTTTCATTACTGAACATACTGACCCAGCTCCATCCAACGCTCCATTTTGGTATCGAGCACTTCAATGATCTCCGACACCCGCTTCGACTTCTCTTCAAGCAATGAATAGTCGAGCGTGCCGGCATTCATTTCCGCCTCCAGGGCATCCTTCTCCTGCTCCAGTTCATCAATCTCGGGCTCAAGTTTATTATACTCCTGCTGCTCCTTGTAGGTGAGTTTGGTTTTTGAATCCCCGCCTTTTGGTCTGCCGCGTTCCCCGGCTGGAGGCCCGTTTACCTTGCCAGCGGTTTCAATGGCTTTTGGCGCCAGAGCTGCTTGCTGCTGCCGGTAAGACTGATAGCTCCCATAGTGGTCCTTGATCTTTCCGTCACTCTCAAATATGAAGATGTGATCGGTGAGTTTGTCCAGGAAATAGCGGTCGTGAGAGACAATCACAAGCACACCTTTAAAATGGAAAAGGAACTCTTCCAGCTTATTGAGGGCAAAGAGGTCCAGGTCGTTTGTGGGTTCATCCAGGATCAGGAAATTTGGATTTTTGATCAGTACCGTCAGAAGGTGCAGCCTGCGAAGTTCTCCCCCGCTCAGCTTGGCAATTCTCTTGTATTGCGATTCCGGGGGAAACAGGAAGTGCTCCAGGAATTGTGATGCCGAGATGGTCCGGCCATCCTCCATTTGCACCACCTCTGCTATCTCTTTCACCGCGTCTATGACACGCATCTGCTGGTTCCACTCCTGGCCCATCTGCCGGTAGTAGCCCATCACGACAGTCGCTCCAAGGTCGATGCTCCCTGCATCCTGCTGCTCCAGGTCAGAGATCACATTCAGAAAGGTGGTTTTGCCCGTTCCGTTCCGGCCAATCACCCCAACCCGGTCGCCCTTAAAAAACTTATAACTGAATTTATCAATGATTTTCAGAGAATCATATGCTTTACTGATCCCCTCCAGTTCAAGTATCTTCCCTCCAAGACGGGGCGACTTCACCTGCAGCCTCAGCTCCCCGGGACCGGCATCCAGCCTGGCCTTCTCCCGGATGCCATCAAAGGCATCGATGCGCGATTTAGATTTGGTGGTCCTGGCCTTGGGCATCCGCCTGAGCCATTCCAGCTCCTTTTTCATCAACTGAGTGGCCTTCTCCGATTCCACCCTCCGGTTCTCCTCCCGTTCGGCCCTCTTCTGAAGGAACAGCTCATAGTTTCCCTGGTACTGGTAGAGCTGGCCCTGGCTCAGCTCCATGATGCGGTTGCAGACCCGGTCCAGGAAGTAGCGGTCGTGCGTCACCATTAACAGAGTCAGATTCGTGGTGGAGAGATAGCGCTCCAGCCATTCGATCATATCGATATCCAGGTGGTTGGTTGGCTCATCAAGGATCAGCAGCTCGGGTTCATCCAGCAATACAAGCGCCAGTGCCAGCCGCTTCTTTTCCCCACCGGAAAGGTTTGCAACCATCTGTGTTGTGTTGGTAATCCGGAAAAGGTCCAGTAATTGCTTCAACCTCCGCTCGTAATCCCACGCTTTTGCATGGTCCATCTCATTGGTAACATCCTCCAGGATGCTGGTGGTTTCGTCGGTCTGAACCCGGGAATGGGTCTCCAGTGCCCTCTCATATCGCTGGATCACATCAATAACAGGAGTATTTGCCGTAAGGATCAACTGGTCAATGGAAAGGGAACCATCCAGTTCCGGGGATTGTTCCAGGAAAGCGATCTTGATCCCGTTGCGGAAGGTAAACTCGCCCGTGTCGGAACCCATCTTCCCTGTGAGGATTCTCAGCAGGGTGGTTTTCCCGGTCCCGTTCCTGGCCACAAAAGCTGTCTTGTCACCACGCGCCAGTCCAAAGGTCAAGCCCTCAAAAAGCAACTGTTCCCCGAATGATTTCGATAAATTCTCTGCTGAAAAATAGTTCATCCCCGCTCCTCAAATTTCCGCAAAGATAACTTTTTCCTCTTAGTCCCTGACTCCTTACAACTGTTGAAAAATTACTTTCCCCCATATTGTAACCTCGGTAAGATTTGAGCGTCCTAATTATAACTTGAAAGATCTAACAGCGCTCCGTAATGATAAAGAACTACCTTCGCACCGCCTTCCGGAATGTCCTCCGGCACAAAGGATTTTCATTGATAAATATTCTTGGACTCTCATTAAGTATGTCGGTCTGTATGCTGATCATTGTGGTCATCCAGGATCAGCTTTCCTATGATGAGATGCACATAAAGAAGCATAGAATCTACAGGGTTCAGCAGGTGGATAGCCTGTCCAATATTTCCCTGAATATAGCTTCCAACCCCTATGCTTTAGGGGTAGAGCTGAGGGATAACTATGCCATTGCTGATCAGGTGGCCATCCTGAATAACACTTTCAAGGGAGAAGGACTGTATAATGATACACGCTTGGGGATTAGCGGCCTATACGCCGGAACTGAATTCTTTGATGTTTTTGATTTTCAGTTAAAGCTTGGTACAGTGGAGCAAATCCTGGACGAACCATACACCATGGTGCTGAGCAGGGAGACTGCCAGCAAGTTTTTTGGCGATGAGGACCCAATCGGAAAATTTATAGAGATCGATACCCTCGGAGCCTATGAGGTGAAGGGTGTGGTGGCCAAAACAAATAAAAAATCCCACATCCAGTTTGAAGCACTTATATCCATATCCACCCTTGAGCTCCATGATCAGCTCAGGGAGGTGCCAAGATTTGTAAACAACTGGGAAACCGGCTGGGGAAGCTGGATCTATCTTCTACTCGATGAAAAAGCGGACCTGGGTAGTATACAGCAGATACTGGATCAAATAAGTACAGAAAAGTACAAGGACAACGAGGAGACCAATTACTCTTTCTATCTTCAGCCCCTTGACAAAATCGTTCCGGGCCCTCTGCTGGGCAATGAAATAGGCATGTTTCTTCCTAAGGTGTTCATTATATTCCTCGGCGGACTGGCCCTGGTGATTATCATCTCTGCAGCCTTCAATTATACCAGTCTGTCCGTGGCCCGTTCCACACTGAGGGCACGGGAGGTAGGTGTCAGGAAGACTTTTGGGGCCAGCAGGCGGCAGGTGATCATTCAATTCCTGCTCGAAGCAGTGCTAATTGCGATCATCTCGCTGTTCCTGGCAATCGCCCTCTTACAATTCCTGTTGCCGGCATTCTCGGGCATGCAGATGATGTCTATGCTTGAAATCAGGCCGGAACAGAACACTACACTATATCTCTGGTTCCTGCTTTTTGCCCTTACCACCGGACTGATCTCAGGTGCCTTACCGGCTGTATTCATCTCTGCCTTCAGACCCATTTTTGTGCTGAAGGGGATCACCAATGTGAAGTTCTTCAGCCGCCTCACCCTCAGGAAGGTCCTGCTGGTAACACAATTTGTTTTCTCAATGGTATTCATCATTTCGATCCTGTTGATTTTCAAACAGATGAACTTCATGATCAATGCTGACCTTGGATTTGATTCCGAGGTCGTATACGACATCAATCTGCAGGGAAAGGATTTCAACAAGGTAAAACAGGAATACAGCCAGCTGCCCGAAGTGCTGAATATCGCAGCAGCCTCTCATGTCCCGGCTGAAGGAAATATCTGGGGTGTGAATGTGAGGCTGAAAATGGAAGATGAAAAGTATGAATCCAACTATTTCTCGGTGGATGAGCATTATATCGAAACCATGGGCCTGGAGTTGATTGCGGGGAGAAACTTTCCTGAGAATATGAGTTCTGAGAATGAGAAATTTGTCATCGCCAGCGAAATGACCGTGGAACATTTCCAACTGGGTAGTGCACAGGAAGCTCTGGGGACCACCCTGATCCTGGAGGATTCAACCCTGGTGGAAATTATTGGCATCATAAAAAACCACCAGTACGCCGCACTGTTTCTTCCGCTGAGACCGATGCTGTTAAGATATGTTCCAGGCTCACATAATCATGCTTTCCTTCGCCTTGAATCTCCCGACATGACTGCCACTGTTGGGAAGCTGGAGAGAACATGGGATAAAATTGATCCTGACCACAATCTTAATGGAGATTTCCTGGACGGCAGGATACGTTACTACTATACCTTTTTCGAGGATATCATGTATACCGTTGGTTTTGCAACACTGCTGGCAATCATTATTGCTGCCTTTGGCCTGCTTGGGATGGCCACCTACAGTACACAGACACGCCTGAAGGAGATTGGCATCCGGAAAGTTTTCGGTGCGGAGGCAAATCACATCGTCCTCCTGGTTTCAAGATCCTACCTGTGGCTGATGGCAATTGCTGCAGTAATAGGCGGCATCATCGCCTACCTCGTTAATAATCTCTGGCTTCAGTATCTCTCCAGGAGCGTGGAATTCGGTATTGGCACCATCCTGGCCGGAGTATTTATTGTTGTTTTCACCGGGCTTCTGACCATCAGCTCCCAGACCTTCAAAGCGGCCCAGACAAAACCTGCTGAGACTTTAAAGAATGACTAATTGGAATACCATAATCTGATTAATGGCTCATGGCAAGGAACATCCCTCCAAAGTATGGGATCAATCAAACCAGCATGAATTCATTTTTCGGCCAGAGAAGTACAGTAGTTTTAAAATAAATTCCCTGCGATTTCATTGAGTTTCAAACTGGGTTCAGGATCCGGGGAACTTGACTTGCATTACAATATTTCATACTTTACGTTACATATTATATGTAACTTATATTATGAAATCAAATCCATTCATCCTGTCTGGCTATAAATCCCGTAAATATTTCTGTGATAGGGTTTTAGAAACTTCCCGATTGATAGATGCCATTGAAAACCAACGCAATCTTACCCTGATTTCCTCAAGAAGAATGGGGAAAACGGGTCTCCTGATGCATGCGTTCCATCAGATTTCCGATAATAAAGCCCTCACTCCTGTCTATCTTGATATCATGGGAACAACAGATTTGAGAGAGTTCGTGGGTGTATTCAGCAATGCAATCATCAGGTCAATGTCCAAAACGGAAAGTGTCCCAAAAGGATTTATGAAAAAACTGGCTGCCCTCAGACCCGGCGTTAGCTTCGACCATGTCACAGGCGAAACAGAGATTTCGCTGGAACTGATGTTCAAGCTGGTTGCTCAAAACAAACGTTTTTTCGTAGTAGCCATTGATGAGTTTCAGCAAATTCTAAATTACCCGGAGAAAAATGTCGAGGCACTCCTGAGAACCCATATCCAGCATACCTCCAACATTAGCCTAATTTTCTCCGGGAGCAAAAAACACATGCTTTCAGCCATGTTCTCCCAGCCCTCAAGATCCTTTTTCAACTCAACGGAAATCATGTTCCTGGAAGCCATCGGCAGGGAAGAATATTTTTCATTTATCCGGGATCATTTCTCAAAAAACGGCAAAAGTATTTTGGGAAAGGCGTTGGACACCATCGCCGGGTATACCGACCTTCATACCTTCTATGTTCAATTCCTGTGCAACCGCCTTTTCAGTTCTTTCAAAAAGGTTGGTAGCAAGGAGGTAGATCAAACCGTCCGCCTGATCATTAATGAAAACGAACCCATTTATGCCAGTTACCTGAATCTGATGACCCAGACCCAGTTCAGGGTGTTAAGGGCTATCGCCATTGAAGGTAATATAACAAAGCCCAATTCGGGGAGTTTTATTGCCCGTCATGCCCTTGGAGCAGCAAGTACAGTTTCCCAGGCAGTAGACAGCCTGGCGGGAAAAGAATTCCTCCAGGATGATTCGGGCAGCCTGTGCCTCCAGGATAAATTTTTCGCCCAATGGATCAAGATGAAAAATCCTTAACTTTAAATAGTCCAAACAAACTCTCCAATGAAAAAAACCATCTGCATCCTTCTCGTTATATCAGCACTGGCTGCTTGCACGAGTAAGAAAACCGACATCCCCCACATAGATCCGGCATTCACCAACTACATTTCCGGATTTACCAGCGGTGTTATATCCGCCAGTTCAAACCTGACCATCCAATTGGTCTCAGACATCTCCCAGGCTGTCAGGGAAGAGACCCTGGAAAAGAGCCTGCTTGAGTGTAAGCCGGCTGTAAAGGGCAGCTATTTGTGGCTCGACAGCAGAACACTGGAGTTCCGGCCTGAAGAGAGGTTGGAACCCGGCACGGTTTACCACTGCAAATTCCATCTTCATAAAATCATGGAGATTCCGGATCAGCTGAAAAGCCTTGAGTTCCAGTTTCAGACCATTCAGCAGTCGATCTACGTGGAACTGAAAGGGCTGAACAGCCTTGATGATGAGGATCTGAAGTGGCAACAGCTGAAGGGCACACTTAAGACAGCAGATGGTGCTGATATGGAAATGGTGGAACAGGCCATGACCGGATCGCAGAATGGAAAAACCCTCAGGATCCAATGGACGCATAACAGTGAAGGAACACAGCACGGGTTCATCATTGACAGCATCTCCCGCACCAAAGGGAAAGAGCAGGTAGTGGTGAAGTGGGACGGCAAGGGGATCCTGAGCGAAGACCAGGGAGAAGAGATCGTGGAAATACCTCCCCTGGGGGACTTCAAGCTTATGAAATCCTTTGTCAGACAGCAACCCGATCAGTACATCAGCCTCTTCTTCTCCGATCCCATCAGCAAATCCCAGGATTTACGCGGACTGATATACCTGGAATCGGGAGAGCCTGTAAAACTTGAACTCAGCGGTAGCCAGGTAAAGGTCTATCCGAATTACAGACTTCAGGGCAGCAAAACACTGATTGTCAGCGATGGCGTCAAAAACAGTCTGGACTACAACCTCATTGAATCCTACAAACGGGAGTTGACCTTTACCAGCATCAAACCCGAGGTTGCCCTGATCGGGGATGGTGTGATCCTGCCTGGAACAGATGGATTGATCTTTCCTTTCAAAGCAGTCAACCTGAAGGCCGTGAATGTAAGGATCATAAAGGTTTTTGAAGACAACATCGGTCAGTTTTTCCAGCAGAACCAGTATGATGGTGATAACCAGATGAAACGGGTAGGCCGGATTATCCTGAAGAAGGAGATTACACTTAGCTCTGACAATCCAATCGACTACGGGGTCTGGAACACTTTCTCCCTGGATCTTACAGAACTTATGGAAACCGAGCCCGGTGCCATTTACAATGTCTCTATCACCTTCGACCGCTCCCAGTCTCTCCTTCCTTGTGCAGCAGGCGATAAAGATGAAAAACTCTTACCCTTCAAGAAAGACAAAGAGCTTGAGATCTTCAACAATCCACCCTCGGGTGACTATTACTGGGACTACGGATACTACGAAGACTACAACTGGAGCGAAAGAGATGATCCCTGTACAGACTCCTACTACACTTATAAGAAAAGAATAAATGAAGCCTCCAGAAATGTGCTTGCCTCCGATCTGGGCATTATCGCAAAAGGGGGTAACGGCACCGATCTGTTTGTGGCAGTTACCAGCCTGGTAAGCACAGAACCCATCCAGGGTGTGCAGGTTGAAATTTACAACTACCAGAACCAGCTGATGGAGCTTTCGCAGACCGGTCAGAAAGGGATGGTGACCATCCCCCTGGAACAAAAACCTTACCTATTGATCGCCAAAAACGGATCACAGCGGGGCTACCTGAGGCTGGACGATGGTTCTGCACTCTCCACAAGCATGTTCGATGTGGGGGGGAGCAAAAACTCACAGGGTATTAAGGGATACCTGTATGGTGAACGCGGGGTGTGGAGACCGGGCGATTCGATATACATCACTTTTGTTCTGGAGGATAAATACAAGGTCCTTCCCGACAACCACCCGGTCAGGTTTGAATTACACACTCCCGAAAGTCAGCTCTACCTGAACAAAACCAGGACGGCCGGACTAAACGGGGTTTATGATTTCAGAACCGCCACCGAAGGTGATGCACCCACAGGAAACTGGCTTGCAAAGGTCACTGTGGGAGGATCCAGCTTCACGAAAACCGTGAAGATTGAGACTGTTAAACCCAACCGCCTGAAAATTAACATCGATTTTGGGACCGAAATACTGAGAAGTGGTCCGGTCATGGGATCGCTGAATGCAAAATGGCTTCATGGCGCTGTTGCCAGAAATCTGAAGGCAGACATAGAGATGGACCTGCGATCCACAACTACCAGGTTCAAGGGGTATCAAGATTATGTATTCGATGATCCGGTAAAAAGTTTCGACTCTGAAGCGGAGATGATTTTTGAAGGAAAGCTGGACAGCCTGGGAAATGCAAGATTTGCGCCCGGGGTCAAGGTTGGCAAGGAGTCGCCGGGGATGCTACAGGCATTTTTCAAAACCCGGGTTTTTGAAAACTCCGGAGATTTCAGTATCGACCGCTTTCCAGTATTGTACTCCCCTTTCACAAACTATGTGGGAGTGAAAATACCCGAGGGACCGGGCTGGAATGGTGCCATCTACTCCAATGAAACCAACCTGATCCCAATCGTAACCGTGGATGAATCGGGAAATCCGGTGGATATTAAAAACCTCTCCATTGAAATCTACGAAGTGAAGTGGAGATGGTGGTGGGCCAGGGATGATTACGACAACCTGGCTTCCTATGTGCGCAACAGGAGCAGGAACCTGATTAAAAGCGATAAAATCAGTACCGTAAATGGCAAGGCCATGTACGAGTTGAATTTTAATAAAAATCTCTGGGGCAGGAAACTGATCAGAATTACCGACCCCCATGGGGGGCACAGTACCGGTGAGGCCTTCTATCTCGACTATCGCGGCTACTGGGAAACTGCCACCCAGGAGGGTCCGGGGGGAGCAGAGATGCTCACCTTCACATGCGATAAAAAGGAGTATGAGGTTGGGGAGGAGATTGCGGTGAACCTTCCCGAAATCAGTGAAGGAAGAGTCCTGGTCAGTATTGAAAACGGATCGAGGATCATTCAGACATTCTGGGTTGAATCGCCGGTGAATGAAGCTGTTACTATCGAGGCTACAGGTGAGATGGCTCCCAACATCTTTATCAATGTTTCCCTGATACAACCTCATAAAAGCACCACCAACGACGGGCCAATCCGCCTGTACGGAATCCAGTCGGTCAACGTAACAGACCGGAATACCATCCTGAATCCGGTACTGCAAATACCCGATGTTCTTGAACCCGAGCAGCAGGTGGAATTCAGTGTCTCGGAGCAGGATGGAAGGGAGATGACCTATACCGTGGCTGTGGTGGATGAAGGACTGCTCGACTTAACCCGGTTCAGGACACCCGACCTCTGGAAGCAGTTCTATTCCAAAGAAGCACTGGGGGTTCGCACCTGGGACCTCTATAAGTATGTCCTTGGTGCTCTTAAGGGAGAGATGGCCGGACTGCTTTCCATAGGGGGAGATGAATTTGTCAAGCAGGACGATAAGAAGAATAACAACCGTTTTAAACCGGTGGTAAAATACTTCGGACCCTTTGAGCTTAAAGCAGGGAAAAACAACAGTCACACTTTTACCATGCCCAATTACGTGGGTTCGGTGAAGACCATGGTGGTGGCAAGCCACAAAGGGGCATACGGAAAGACTGAAAAGGCCATCCCGGTTAAAAAGCCGCTGATGGTTCTTGCCACCCTTCCCAGGATGGTTAGTCCGACCGAGACAGTCACCCTGCCGGTCACAGTATTCTCAATGGATCCAAAAGTGAAAAATGTAACTGTGGAGGTGCTTACCAATGAGCTGTTTTCGGTGGAGGGCCCCTCAACACAGAAGATCACCTTTGACCGGGAAGGAGACCAGATCGTGGACTTTACTCTGAAGGTGGCGAAAAACATCGGTGCCGGAAAGGTGGAGGTCTTTGCCAGGAGTGGAAATCAGAAGGCCTCCGATCTGATCAACCTGCAGGTGAGAATGCCCAATCCGCGAATCACTCGGACCAGCAGCGATATGGTGGAGTCCGGGAAAAACTGGGAAACAGCCTATGAAGCCGTGGGACTCGCCGGAACCAATAAGGGTGTCATTGAGGTTTCCGTCATTCCTCCCATGAACCTGGATAAAAGACTGAAATACCTGATGCGGTATCCGCACGGATGTGTAGAACAAACCACCTCGGCGGTCTTCCCGCAGCTTTTTCTTCACAGGCTTATTGAACTTGATTCTCGGCAGAAGAGCGAGATCCAGGATCACGTTTCAGACGGAATTAATAGACTCAAGTCATTCCAGGTTTCAAGCGGCGGACTCACCTACTGGCCCGGATCATATGGCAGGGTAAGTGAGTGGGGAAGCAGTTATGCAGGGCATTTCATGCTCGAAGCAGAGGCCCTTGGTTACAAACTGCCCATCGGGTTTATCAATAACTGGGTGAAATACCAGACAAGGATGGCCAACAGCTGGGACCGGGAAACCGATTACTTCGGGTATCGCAGAAGCAATGAGATCAACCAGGCCTACCGGCTCTACACCCTTGCACTGGCTAAAAAACCTGCGCTTGGTGCCATGAACCGGATGAGGGAGATGAAGGAGCTCTCCATTACTGCCAGGTGGACTCTTGCAGGGGCCTATCTGCTGATCGGGAAAAAGGAGGTGGCCGAGCAGCTGGTGGCAAGACTGACCACCTCTTTGAAATTTTACAGAGAGCTATCCTATACCTATGGTAGCTCCCTGCGCGACCAGGCCATGATCCTTGAGGTGATCACCCTGATGGGGGACCAGGTGAAAGCAAAGAAACTGGTAGATGAAATTGCCGGAAAGATGGTTTCGCAGCAGTGGTACAGTACCCAGACAACGGCCTATGTATTGCTGTCGATTGGGAAATTTATCGGGGAGACGGATGCTTCGCAGGCAATGAAATTTGAATACACTCTCAACGGAAAGAACCAGAATATCTCCTCCAGTGCTCCTGTGGCCAGGATTGAACTGCCCTTTGAGGGAGAGAAGGGGGGAAATATAGAAGTCAGGAACGCCGGAGAGCGAAACCTGTTTATCAATGTCCAGCTGGATGGAATTCCCCTGGATAACCCGGTGGAGAATGAAGAAAAGGATATCAAAATGGCTGTTCGCTACCTCAATATGGAAGGAAAGGAGATAGATCCATCTCGATTGAACCAGGGAAGCGATTTTATGGCGGAAGTGCGGCTTACTCATCCGGGAGTCCGGGTCAATTACAAAGAGCTTGCCCTGACCCAGATGTTCCCTTCGGGATGGGAAATCAGGAACCTGAGGCTGGATAACATGGAGTCATCCGGCAGCAGGGATAAACCCGATTACCAGGATATCCGGGACGACAGGGTCTACAGCTATTTTGGACTTAATAAGAGACAGACTACAACTTTTATTGTGATGTTGAACGCTGCCTACCTGGGAGAGTTTTTCATGCCTGCAGTCTACTGCGAGGCAATGTACGACAACGATATCCACGCCACGAAGGCAGGAAAATGGGTTAAGGTGGTCAGGCAGAAATAGAGTCCGCTTGTGAGAATGGTCCAATGGATTGCCAGGCATAAATACCTGCTGATCACAACAATTGTGATCAGCATCGGCTTTCTTTCACTGCCGGTGGTCAGCTTTAGTGATCCCACCAACACGGTGCTGGAGGATTCCCGGGGGGAGCTGCTTTCTGCCAGAATAACTGCTGACGGACAGTGGAGATTCCCCGAATGTGACTCTGTTCCTTTTAAGCTGTACCAGTCGATTCGTTATTATGAAGACCAGCATTTCAGGTCCCATCCCGGGATCAACCCGGTCTCCCTTACAAAAGCACTATTCAGGAATATTAAGGAGAGAAGAGTTGTAAGCGGGGGAAGCACCATTACCATGCAGGTAGTGAGGCTATCCAGAAAGGGGAGACCTCGCACAGTGACCCAGAAGAGCATTGAGATGGCTCTGGCCCTTCGCCTTGAATTCAGCCTGGACAAGGAAAAGATTTTCCGCCTTTATGCCTCCCATGCTCCCTTTGGGGGAAACGTGGTGGGAATGGATGCGGCATCCTGGAGGTACTATGGGAGACCCGCTTTCAGACTATCCTGGGGAGAGGCAGCCACCCTGGCGGTTCTTCCCAATGCTCCCTCACTTATTTATCCCGGGAAAAACAGGGAGAAACTTCTGGCTAAAAGGAACCGGCTGCTTGAGAAACTTGAAGAGAAGGGAGTCCTCGATCCCACCGGGTGTGATCTGGCCAAATCGGAACCCCTTCCGGGTAAACCACATCCGCTGCCCCAGATTAGTCCGCATCTGCTTGACCGGGCTGAAAAAGAGGGTCACAGGGGAGAACGCATTGTAACTTCCATCGATAAGGGGCTCCAGGAGAGGATCACCAGCCTGGTTGAGCGGCATCACCAGCATTTGAAGCAAAATGAGATTCACAATGCGGCGGTCCTGATTCTCAATATTCCTGAAAGAAAGGTCATCGCCTACGTTGGAAATACCCGGTCGGACGATGAAGGCAGCGGACGCTATGTGGATATCATCGGGGCGCCCAGGAGCTCGGGAAGTATCCTGAAACCCCTGCTATTCACCCTGATGCTCGATGAAGGCGAGATCCTCCCCGACAACCTGGTGCCCGACATTCCCACCCATATTTCGGGCTACTCGCCCCTGAACTTCGACCGCACCTACAGTGGTGCTGTTCCGGCCAGCACCGCACTGGTAAGGTCCCTGAATGTTCCGGCAGTAAGAATGTTGCGTGCGTACGGACTGGATAAGTTTCATTCAAAGCTGCAGACCCTCGGGTTTAACTCCATTAACCAGGGGCCCGGACATTACGGGCTAACCCTGATCCTGGGCGGAGCTGAGGTCTCTCTCTGGGAACTGGGCCAAGTCTATATGGGAATGGCCAACAGCCTCAACCACATCAGGGAATATGAGTACAGGTACGACCCCGGGGAATACCTCAATCCTTCATACTTGTGGGAGGACCGGGAGTACCAGAAGGAGGATCAGCCGGATCTTGCACGCAGTGGAATGATGAGTGCGGGTGCCATCTGGCAATGTTTTGAAACCCTCACCGAACTTGAACGACCCACACAGGAGGGGTCCTGGGAGAGATTCTCCTCCTCAAAAACCATCGCATGGAAAACCGGCACCAGTTTTGGCTACAGGGATGCATGGGCCATCGGCCTGAATCCCGATTACCTGGTGGGTGTATGGGTGGGGAATGCCGATGGAGAGGGCCGTCCCGGACTCACAGGGGTAAATGCTGCAGCCCCGCTTATGTTTGAGGCCTTTGGACTACTCAACTCCTCTGCGTGGTTCGAACCTGCATATGATGAGATGACTGAAATCGACATATGCACCAGTAGCGGTTTCCGGGCAGGTCCCGATTGCAAAGAGGTGGAGATCAGGATGGTTCCTGCAGCCGGTGAAAGAGTTGAAGCCTGCCCATATCACCGGACCATCCATCTCGACCAGCATGAGCAATTCCGGGTCCACAGCGATTGTTACGACATCGATCGAATGGTAAGCACTCCGTGGTTTGTATTACCCCCGGTGATGGAGTGGTATTATAAAAGGAGAGATCCCCATTATCAAACCCTGCCGCCATTTGCCCCCGGATGTGAGGAGGCAGATGAACAGGCCATGGAGTTGATTTATCCCAGGGAGACCAGGCAGATCTTTATTCCACGCGGTCTGGACGGGCAATTAAGCCGGGTGGTTTTTGAAGCAGCCCATCGCAACGCAGAAGCAGTTATTCACTGGCATCTCGATGAGCATTACCTGGGGGAGACTTCCCTGATCCACCAGGTTGAATTCCTGGCACCGGGAGGATGGCACACCCTCACCCTGGTCGATTCCGACGGCAACATCCTGGAAAAACAATTCGAGCTGGTAATTAACCAGATGTACTAAAAACGATTGGAAACTTCTGTTTATGCAAAAAACAATTTTCTTAGATTTGCTAAGTATAAAAAACTGAATAGAAATTATGAGAAAAGTAGCAAAGAGAAGTATGCTTATGGCAATTTGTGGATTCATGGCATTTGCATTAATAGCACAGCCGGCTGAAAAAGAGATCGGCTTACAGTTATGGTCGGTAAGAGAGGACATGAAAAAAGATGCAGCCGGAACCATTGCCCAGGTTGGCGAGATGGGCTACACCTTTGTTGAAACCGCAGGCTACGGAGATGGAAAATTCTATGGAATTGAACCACTGAAATTTAAAACTCTGCTGAATGAAAACAGATTGGATTTCTTAGGCTCGCATACCGGACAGGCTCTTCCCGATGAGACCAAATGGGATGAAACCATGCTTTGGTGGGATGCCTGTATTGATGCCCACGTGAAGGCGGGTGTTAAATACATTGTTCAGCCTTTCATGGATCAAAAAGGCTATGGTTCCATTGAAGACCTCCAACGCTACTGTGACTATTTCAATGCTGTCGGGGAGAAGTGCAATGCAAAAGGCATTCGTTTTGGCTACCACAACCACCAAAAGGAATTTGAGAAGGTTGACGGAATAATCCGTTACGACTACATGCTCCAGAATACCGATCCCAAAAAGGTAATGTTCCAGCTTGATCTGTACTGGATCATGGTTGGAGGACAGGATGCCGTGTCCTATTTCAAGAAATATCCCAAACGTTTCGAGATGTGGCACATCAAAGACAAAAAAGAAGTTGGCGAGAGCGGTATGATGGATTTTGAACCGATTTTTGCAGCGAAGAAGAAAGCCGGCGTGAAACACATCATCGTTGAAGTGGAAGATTACAACTATACTCCAATCGAGAGTGTTCAGAAGAGCCTGGAATACCTGCTCGAGGCAGACTATGTGAAGTAGATCTAAGTTTTATTTGTAAGCTTCAAGAATGGAAGCAGATATACAGGTCAGCATTTGTGTAATTCACAGATCTGTCGAATATCAGATAGCTCTCAAATCCATTTCCTACTGATCATGGAGACCACATGGGAGTCCGTATGAATCTATTTTTGTGATTGTGCTGTCGCCAAGCAAGGAGACCAGTTTTTCGGTGGAAGACCGGATGGCTGCAGCCATAGCTTCCAGGGGCCAGAAGGTTGTACTGGCCAGTGCCGTATTTCCGCCAAACCTTTCAATCTCCGAAAATTTCAACCGTGAGCAAATGGCGGAGGCCATTAAAAGAACCGGGTGCGATGCCGTATTTGTCATCGCCCTGCTGGATGTTCAAACCAAAGAGTACTATCAACCCGGAAGAGCCTACTATCCCATGAATTATGGCATGTATGGCAGCTATTACCGATACTATAACCACTACTAACCGCAGGTATATTCTTCCGGTTACTACACCAGCGACAAAACCTATTACATCGAGACTAACTTCTATGACCTCGAGCAGGACCAGCTCCTGTGGTCAATCCAGTCCGAAGCCTACAATCCCTCGAGCATTGACAGCTGGTTTGACAAATATTCCTATGACCTGCTGAATGAGCTTAAGAAAGAGGGCCTGATCGAAGGACAACCCTCACAGAAACACCTTCACTAAATTCCCGGGATTCGCTTAATCTGTTTCAACACTCCTTCTTCTAAGCAGGATTTTTGAATAGCTTCTGCCCAGTTTATCATTATGATATTCATACGACTTTTTAGCCCACTCAAGAGCAAGGTCCGTGTTCTCAAGAACAAGCAGGGCATCAGTCCCTTCCTATAAACAGATTTTGGCAACAAGCAGCAGGTATAACAATTTTTTTATATCCATGCCAAAGAACTGTTAATGACAATTATATGCACAACTGTCGATGCAAATTATGAAAAAAACTCCAAACTGAAGGCTTACGCAATAAACATTATTTTATGTATGTTTGAGACAAATGATCGTTGGAGGTATATTGACTATGGCTGGGAAGCAAAACAATAAAAGATTTCATCATGAAACTGAAAATTGCCTTTTACGTGCTGTTTCTGTTGAGTTCCTGTTCTCAGAACAAGAAATCCGATCCGTGGATCATTAATGTCCCGGCAGGTAATCGATTCGTAACGATTGATGATACCGGGGAAACTATCATTCCCAACGGAAGAATTGTTGCACCGGCAGGAAATAGTATTGTTGTTGCACCACACCCGTACGGTCTAACCTTAAGTCCCGACGGAAATACGGCAGTTACTGCCAACTCAGGAACCGGGCCACTCTCCATTACAATTATTCGAAACATTTTATCCGCCACACCAGAAGTACAACAGGTTCCTCCCGGACCATCCACCGATGCAGGAGTTTTGGCTTCAGTTTTTATGGGACTGGCTGTTTCTACTGATAACACATCCGTATATGTTGCTGGCGGACAGGAAAACAAAATATTCATTTTCGACTTAAATACCGGTGAAAAAAGAGCCTCAATTGATTGCTCCTATGTTTCTGGTGAGCAGGATTACAGTCACGGTTATATTGGTGATTTGACCCTTTCAAAGGACGGAGAAAAGCTTTATGCAGTTGATCAGATTGGATTTCGAATAGTAATTATCGACACAGAAACAGGAAAGCTGGAGCACAGTATTCCTGTAGGAAGATACCCATTTGGAATTTGTTTATCACCAGATGAACAGAAGATTTATGTGGCCAATGTGGGCATGTTCGAATACAGTATAATGAATGGTATTACTGCGGAAAATGTGGGAGAAAAAGCACTTAAATTTCCTGCTTTTGCATACGGCAGCGAGGAGATGATTAAAGGAATTGAAAACGACAGTGTCTCAATTCCGGCTCTGGGCGAGATGAATGCACCCGAAGCGTTTTCTGTATTCACCATCAGTCTGAAAAATCCTGACAATCCGGAAGTTATCGCCAAAACAAAAACAGGCCATCTGGTGGGCGCAAAAGTAGAAGATATTCCTGCTGTTGGTGGTGCCAGCCCAAATTCATTAGTGGCGACTGACAAATATGTGTTTGTAAGCAACGGGACAAACGACAATATATCTGTGATTTCAATTGAAAAAGACACTGTTGTAAATACCATTTATCTGAAACCCGACGAACGTGTAAAACAATTTCGCGGTGTAATACCTTTTGGTCTCGCACTTTCACCCGACAATAAACGGCTCTATGTAGCCGAGTCCGGAATCAATGCGGTGGCTGTAATCGATGTGGAAGCACTGGAGGTATTAGGACACATTCCCACCGGATGGTTTCCCTCGAAAGTTAAAGTAAGCAGGGACGGTAAAAAGTTGATTGTTGCAAATGCAAAAGGTTTTGGAAGTGGCCCAAACGGAGGAGCGAATTTTAAGCTCACTCAATCGGGGAGCTACATAGGCTCATTAATGAAAGGAACTGTTCAGATTCTGGATATTCCTTCGGATGAAGAGTTAGAAATTTATACCAACAAAGTAATTACAAATAATTTCGACTTCAGGAAAGCCTCCTCAGGAGAATTTAAATGGCGGAAAAATAACCCGGTACCCCTTTATCCGGGAGAAAAAGAGAGTCCCATAAAACACATTGTTTTTATTTCGAAGGAAAACCGCACCTATGATGAAGTATTCGGACAAGTTGAAAAAGGAGATGGTGAAGCCGGTTTGGCCCGGTATGGTTCGGGTGTTTCATTTAGAAATTCACAAGGAACGGCTTCGGTTCAAAATGCGGATATCATGTCGAATCATCTGAAAATTGCAAAGGAATTTGCAATGGCAGATAATTTCTATGTTGATTCGGATGTTTCAGCCGATGGTCACCGGTGGCTGGTAAACACCTACCCGAACGAGTGGTGCGAAACTTGCACGGCAGCCAGCTATGGAGGAAACCGTTCGTTTGATTTCAGTTCTAAAGCACCAGGGGTTTTTGCCATGAATGGCGCAGCCGGAGCTATTTATCCTGAAGATTACAACGAAGCAGGTTCAATGTGGGATCACCTGGAACGCCATAATATCGACTTCTTCAATTTTGGATTCAGCATTATGTTTGAACCGGGAATTTACGATGAAAAGTACAAGTACGAAGGGATAAGGCACTACATAAACTATCCCCTGCCAAAACCAATCTGGGATCGCACTTCAAAACAATTTCCAACCTACAACATGGCAATTCCCGATCAGTTCAGGATTGACCAGTTTCAAAAGGAGTTTGAAGAAAAATGGATAAGTGGGCAGGACACAATGCCCGCCTTTATTACCGTTATTATCCCCAACGACCATGGTGCCGGCGAGCGCCCGGAAGCGGGTTATCCCTTCCGCGAAAGCTACATGGCCGACAACGATCTTGCTGTGGGGCGAATTGTAGAATACCTTTCGCATACGCCATACTGGGATAATATGTTAATTGTAATTACCGAGGACGATGCTCAGAACGGCGTTGACCATATTGACGCCCACCGCAGTGTTTTAATGCTGGTATCACCCTGGGTAAAAGAAAATTATGTGAGTCATGGTCATTATAGTTTCGGAAGTATTTTTAAAACATTCTGGAATATTCTGGGGATGCCCTATTTAAACCAGTACGATGCAGGTGCAACTGATTTAGCAGACTTCTTTACCGACACACCAAGTTTTAGACCCTACTCAGCAATTCCGGCGGATCCAAGGGTTTTTGAACCTCAAAAAGCACTCGATCCCTTTGATGAAAATTTTGATTGGAAAGCATTGGATGAATCACCGGTGATGGATAATACGGAGGACATGATTCGCGAGAGCAAAGAAAAAGATGAATACAGATTGGAAAACAGGGAGAATGAAAATGAGTAGGTCTTTCCATCTGTTTTGAAACAAGAAGATCAAACCAGAAAATATTTGCAAAATGAAAAACAAACAGCCTGTTCATGTTAACAGAAGGAGCTTCGTTAAAACATCCATCGCCGCCGGTGCGGGCCTGACTCTGGGTTCAATGAGTGCTCTTGGTCATCCCCTTCAGGATGAGAAGGTGAAAATTGGATTTATTGGTGTTGGAGGAAGAGGGCGAAGTCACCTGAAAAATCTGCTGAACCGGAGTGATGTGATTGTTCCAGCCATATGTGACATTGATCCTGAAGCCATCAGCAGAACCTTAAAGATGATCCATGATTCGGGCCATGACAAACCTGAATCCTACAGTGATAATGATTTTTCATATTTAAAACTGTTGGATCGCAACGACCTGGATGGGGTGATCATTTCTACCCCCTGGCTCTGGCATACCAGGATGACTGTAGATGCCATGAAAGCCGGAATTTATGCGGGTGTTGAGGTGTCAGCTGCAAATACAATGGAAGAGTGCTGGGATATGGTCAATACGCATGAAGCCACCGGTATCCCTGCCATGATTCTGGAAAATGTTTGCTACAGGAGAGATGTCATGGCTGTACTGAATATGGTTCGTCAGGATGTCTTCGGTGAATTGATTCATGCAAGGTGCGGGTACAGGCACGACCTGAGAGGGGTGAAATTCAATCCCGGAGTCTCTTTTGGAGAAGGATCCCATGGTGAAGCCAGGTGGAGAACCCAGCATTCAATGCACAGAAACGGCGATCTTTATCCCACACATGGTGTGGGTCCCATCGCTACCATGATGGATATAAACAGGGGCAACAGGTTTGAGTCCCTGACCTCACATAGTACAAAATCCAGGGGATTACACAATTATATTGTGAATCATAAGGAGGGCGGTCAAGAGCACCCAAATGCAAAAATCAGGTGGGAACTGGGTGATGTGGTCACCACACAAATCAATACTGCAAAAGGGGAAACCATCCTGGTAACTCACGATACCAATCTGCCCAGGCCCTATTCGCTCAACTTCGAGGTGCAGGGTGAGAAAGGAATCACAGACTTCGATTTTCATACCAGGAGAATATACATTGAAGGCACCAGCAAACCCCACACCTGGGACGATATGGAAAAAGGGTGGCTTGAAAAATATGACCACCCCCTGTGGAAACGTTATGGTGAATATGCAGCCGGTTCGGGACATGGCGGAATGGATTTTTTCGTAGATCATGCATTTGTGGAGTCTGTCAAAAGAAAAGTAACTCCACCTCTGGACGTATATGATGCAGCGGCCTGGAGTGCCATAACACCACTTTCGGAGCAGTCACTGGCAGAAGGAAATTCTCTACAGTATTTCCCTGATTTCACCCGGGGCAATTGGATCAAAAACAAGCCTCTGTTTGCAACACAGGGGGATGAATACTAAAGGGGGGTATATCTTCAAAACGGAGTATTATAGCAGTCATAATACCTGGCGATCCGACTACTCCCCCTACCACAATCCCTCATATACGACGCATTTTGCAGACTATTATTAAAATTATATTGACATAAAATCATTCATTGATTACTTCATTAGTGGAGGAGTTCTATTCAGCCTGGCCTTTACCTTGTAAGAACCCTCACTTCGGGCTGCTTTGTGAAGACATCAAGGCTGGTGATTGATTAAAACTAAAAAGTAATTTAGGAACTATGAAAAACAGCATTGAATTTATGCAATGTGCATGGTTTGGTGATGACCGGGTGACCATCGATTTTCCGGAAAACTGGGATATTCATTTATTCTCACCGGATGAAACTGATGCACTGAACGAAACTGAGATTCAATCCAAACTCGAATCTCCAGTGGATTCCGAAAGCCTGAAAACAATAGTTGCACCCAATGCAAGTGTGCTGATAATCTGTGATGATATATCACGACCCACCCGGACAGACCTGATCCTTCCTCAATTGCTTAAAATGCTGTTGGAACTAGGGATTGAAAAGGACAATGTCTCCATCCTTATTTCATCCGGAACCCATGACCTGATGAATAAAGAGGATATCAGCCTGAAGCTTGGTAAAAGGATCGCCGAAGAGTATAGCATCCATCAGCATCATAGCAACCGGGGGAATAAATTCGTTGGCAAAACATCTCGCGGCACCCCAGTATATATCGACAGGCTTTTGCTAAAGCATGATCATATCATCGGAGTCGGTGGAATTGTCCCCCACAATCCGGCCGGGTTTGGCGGTGGGGCAAAACTTATCCTGGGTGTATGCGGAATCAAAACGATCATGCATTTTCACCGGTTTCGGAAGGGTGCCGGGACAGGTGGTGATATTGATAATGAATTTCGGCATGATATCCATGAAGCAGCCCGAATGGCCGGACTAAACTTCATTGTGAATACGCTTGTCAACCGGGAGAGGGAAATAATAGATTTGTTTTCAGGTGATTTGGAAGAGGCCTTTAATCGTGGTGTTGCTGTTGCCAGAAAGCTTTTCGGTGTACCTCATCCCGACTCTGCAGAATTTGACCTTGTGATCGCAGATGTTTATCCATTCGATGCCTCATTTGCCTTTACAAGAAAAGGATGGTGGCCAGTGATGAACGTATCACAGGATTGCCATAAGCTCATTCTCTCTGCCATGCCCAAGGGGGTTGGCGGGCACCTGATATATCCAATCCCAAATAGCAAAAGGATCAATAAACTGGTCAGACTCTATGTCGAACTGGATAGTTTTGGGATACGCTATTTTTTCGCCCACTCATTGAGTTCGAGGATCAATAAGATGCTGAAAAAGGTCAGAGGCCGGAATAATAACCGGTCTAATAGCAGCAATAAGGATCGCCCACAAGGGGAACGGAAAATCAGTTTCGGGCTGCCCGGCTCCGATGTATGCTATTTACACAGTGCCAGCGGTGCAAGTAAAAAAAATTTGAATCGATTGCCCTACAGGCTTTTCGATTCCTCTGAGAGCTATTTTAAATATATGGAAAGCCAAACGGGAGGTAAGCCTCTTCGTGTGGCAATCTACCGGGCATCCGCACTTACATTCCCTACATAATTGTCTCGGACTCCTAAAATGTATAATCAATTAAGGTGATTGAGGTGGCAACTGCCGAAACAATACCATATCCTCCGGCTACATTTGTGGATACCTGTACAGGTTCGTACAGCAATCCGGGTCTTCAGTTTCCGCCTGGAGCGCATTATACTGATCATTTTCAAAGTAATAGACCCCCAACATATAATGATTGACCGTATCTCGCGGGTCTGAAATAGTAACCACAGCACTGGCCTTGGGCATACCATCCACATTCACCCTGATTTCATATTCTGAACCCGGTTGGAGGCTGAACCCGGAGCTGTAATAATTGCCAACATTGTTTTCTGGTGTCCCATTTTGCGAAAACAGTTACTCACAAGGTTGAGACCTATTGAAAATGCAATAACTACTAGCTAACGATTATCACATTGGGCACCCCTTTTCTTTCAACTTCCTGATGGGTAAAAACACTTTATAAAGACAAGCTGCAACTCCATCAGATCCGCCCCACGACTATCACTTTAACCATTCTATTACTTCATTCCAAAAGTTTATCTTGAGGAATAACACATTTAACTTTTCTTAACTGGATAATAAGCAGTGCTTTAGTATTTTTGATTCCTATGACACTTCGCTTTGTTCTCAGAAATCTTCAGAAAAGACCTTTTCTCAATATCATAAAAGTCGCAGGCTTAAGTCTGGCGCTGAGCTGCATATTGCTAATCGTCCTGTTCCTGAGATATGAGTTGAGATTTGATAAATTTCATGAAAACTCCGACCGGATTTACAGATTTACCACCACAAGCCCGACCTTTTTCTCAGGGAAGCACTTCGCCAGAATTGTAAATCCCACTTACATTCCTGCTATGTCTGAGTATTTTCCTGAGATTGCAAAATATGTCAGGCTGGTGCCTGGCATGGGCGGTGTGATGAAACACCAGGAAGAATTCTTCATCGTTAACCAGGCCTTTGAATGTGACAGCACCTTCTTTGAGGTGTTTGATGCTGAACTACTGGTGGGTAAGCCTGAGACCATCCTGAATGATCCCGGATCATTGGTTATATCTGAAAGCCTGGCAAAAAGAGTGTTCGGTAAGCTCAATCCCATAGGTCAGACTTTGACCCTTCCGGCAGGACAGTATTACGGGGAGGATACAGAATATGTTGTGAAAGGGATTATGAAAGATTTCCCCCGGAACAGTCATTTCCATCCCGATTTTGTAACAAGCCCATTAAGCAAAACAAGCTTTGAAGGCTGGGCATTTACCTACTTATTGTTACACGAAAATGCCGATCCCGGCCATATTTCCTCCGGATTTAAGGAATTCTTTGCCTCATCTACAGGAACTGCCGCCGAGGACTTAACGACCACTGCCCATCTGCAAAACATCCGGGACATCCATCTGCAATCTGCTAAAACACGGGAAATAGAGGCCAACAGCAACATGTCTGTGATCTATTCCTTCTCCATTGCTGCATTGATCCTGCTCTTCATTGCCCTTATAAACTATGCCAACCTGAACATGGGCATGGCAGGTTTCAGTGACAGGTACCTGTTTGTGAGTAAGGTGTTTGGTTCCTCCCATGGTAGGAATCTGAGGTTTTTCCTGACTGAAGGAGTGATTATTGCCATCGCATCAATTGTATTTAGCGGAATCATTGCATTCGGTGTGCTTAATTTCCTTCAAAAACAACTTGCCCTGAACCTTATCAAAGGCAACGTGCCAATCCTGTTGACTGTGGCCTTGCTATTTAGCCTGATGGGTAGCATGGCAGGCAGCATTCCCCTGCTCAGGCGCTATAAAAGTAAAAGGATAAGCAAAGGCCTCATTGTTTTGCAATACACTATTTCAATTGCGCTGATTGTAGCAGTTTTTGTGATACAGCGCCAGACCAGCTATGCCCTGAACAGCAGCATGGGGGTGGAGGATGAAGAGCTGATTTGTATGGAAGATGTACATTCCCTAGTGCAGGGAAAATTTGTGGAATTTAAGGAAGAGCTGTTGAAGTATCACTCCATTGCATCTGTTTCAGCCATGTTTGAACCTCCCGGGGGAGATGCCAATGACATGTTCCGCTTCGAGATGGAAGGCTACGTGACCGATGATGACAATGCGACCAATGATATGATTGGGGTTTTTCCCTGCGACTACTCTTTTGCCAGCATATTTAACCTGAAATTCCTGGCGGGAAGTAATTTTTCCGAGCGAAGCATGGACCATGAAGGTTCAGGAGAGTACATCATCAACGAATCTGCCATGAGGCGACTCAACTTCACCGAGCCCCATGAGATCGTTGGAAAGGAGTTCGGTCTGATTATTGGATTCGAAGGAATAAGCATTCCCAGGGGAACAATTATCGGGGTAGTGGAGGATTTTCACCATTCAAGTCTGAAGAAAGAGATTGAAGCCCTGGTAATGTTTAAGCGGAAGGAGCTGTGGATATCAAATATCGTGATTTCCTCCCAATCCGGAATGCAAAGGCAAGCAGTGGCTGACTTGGAGAGTGTCTGGACAGAAATGTTCCCCGAATATCCACTTGAATTTGATTATGTGAGTACCATGTACAGGAATATTTACTCAACGGAGCTACTACAGGCCAGACTGCTTTTCATCTTCACGTTTATTGCATTGTTTATCTGCTCAATGGGTCTCCTTGGAATGTCACTCTTAACCACCCAACGCCGAATCAGGGAGATTGGGATCAGAAAAGTAAATGGTGCCGGAACCAATCAAATAATGACCATGCTCAATTGGGATTTTTTAAAGTGGATTGTATTATCCTTTATCCTGGCCGTTCCCTTCGCCTACTTCGCCATGAATAAATGGCTTGAAAACTTTGCTTACAAAACCCCGCTCAGCTGGTGGATCTTTGCACTGGCCGGATTGACTGCAATGTTTATAGCATTTGTGACTGTATCAGTCCAATCCTGGAGGGCCTCCACAAGGAATCCCATAGAGGCATTGCGGTATGAGTAATTTTGATTAGAATTATTCAATTTTAATGCTTTCCGGGAAATACCGTCCTGATTGCTGAATAGTATCAAGAGCGTCGCCAATCTCTGAATAAGTGTCCCCTTTAAAAACACATCCCTTGATCCCGGCCTCCACAAGTTGCCTCAGGTAGGCTTCCTCCTTGAACATAGTAATTGCAATTATATGCAGGTAACTAAAATCAGAAAGTGCTCTTTCAGCCGCTTCAACTCCTCCCATTTCAGGCATCTTCATATCCATTAGAATAATATTGGCCTCCCCCAGATTGGGAAGAGAAAGAAATTCCTTACCATTTGAGGCTTCTGCAATTACTTCATATCCGAGACTATTTTCCAGAAAGAAAGTCAATCCCTCTCTGAATAACTTATGATCGTCTACAATGATTACAGATTTACTACTACTATGATTCATTTCCTCACTAATTAGTTCTAATACAAATATGATATGTTTACAATAAATATGAAAGAGTATTTTTCCCTGAATTGATATCGAATATACCTGTTTTTAATCACGTACTTTCGACAACTTTTACCTGGGTAAAAGAATACAGAAGCAGGTATAATATAGAACTGGATAATAACTCGGTCTTATATCTGATGCTGGGGACCACCACCGAAACAGCATCCTCCTCAATGGTATCGGTCCTGGAACGAAGCACCTGAAAAAATACCATCGGTATCTGAATATTTTCACATGGATTACGGAATGTTTGAACCCTTCGATTTGGTTGGATTTTACCAGGAGCCTTAGTCCTTTCCCTTTTGTTTAGGGAAATGGCATGAAAGTTTTTCTAAATAGAATATTCACCCCCAGATTATTGCCATACATTTGTCCAATATCGGCAGCAAGCATTACATTCAGGTCAATACCCTTCCAAATTGATGGGAATGTTGTTTCGAAATACCAGCTGAACTGGTTTTTTGCGGGGTCAATTGCAAGTGAATACGTCCCTTTATTGTTGCTATATGTGA
>JAAEOI010000133.1 GCA_024244665.1 Bacteroidota bacterium
AATCCCCCAAACATTATTGTCATCCTGGCTGATGATATGGGATATGGTGATGTGCAGTCGTTTAACCCGGAATCTGAGGTCCCAACGCCAAATTTAAACAGGCTCTCTGAAGAGGGAATGATGTTCATGGATGCCCATACGCCATCGTCCATCTGTACTCCCACAAGGTATGGCTTGCTGACCGGCAGATATTGCTGGCGCAGTTCATTAAAAAGAGGCGTATTGAAGGGTTATAGTTCCCCATTGATTGAGGAAGACAGGATTACCATAGCTGACTATTTGAAAGGGAAGGGTTACAGAACCGGGATTGTCGGCAAGTGGCATCTTGGCTTAGGTTTTCTTCAGGATTCAGCAGGGATTGATGCAGCTGGAGTCAATTTTGACATCACAAAACCATTGTTTAGCTCCCCAAATAACAATGGATTTGATTATTCGTATGTGCTGCCTGCATCCCTGGACTTTGAGCCTTATGTGTATGTCCGGAATTACGAGGTGGTTGATACGGAATTTGATTCAGTTTCAACTACAAAGTTTCCGCATTTTTGGAGAAAAGGTATCAAATCCAGGAGCCTGGAATTCGACCAGGTCTTAGATGATCTATTGGTGGAAGCAAAAGGATTTATAAATAGGGAATCAAAGTCAAGAGAGCCATTTTTCCTCTATTTTCCATTGACAGCACCGCATATGCCGGTTATTCCGAAAGAAGAATTCAGAGGAGTTTCCGGGAAAGGGCCCTATGGAGATTTTATATCTCAGGTTGACTGGACAGCAGGAGAAATATTTAAAACACTGGAAGAGCTAAATATAGATGACAATACCCTGGTGATTTTTACCAGCGACAATGGTTCCGCCATGCGTAGAATTGATTCAACCACTACCCCGGATCATGTAACAGATGAAACGCTGAAATTTTATAACGTAGATAACCATCAGGCAAATGGTCTGCTCAGGGGAATAAAGGGTGACACATATGAAGGAGGGCACAGGGTACCTTTTATTGTACGATGGCCTGCAAAATTTTCCGGAGGTATAAAGGTGAATGAAACCATTTGTCTGACCGACATATTTGAAACCCTTGTGGAGGTAACCGGCGGTGAGAAACCTGAAGGAAGTGCTGAAGACAGCTACAGCTTTTTTCAAATTATTTCTGGAGAAAAAGAGCATTCAGATAGACCTCCTGTCATTCATCATTCAGGAGGTAAGGGGATGTATGCCATACGAAAAGGTCATTGGAAAATGATTCTTGGTGATGGATCAGGCGCACGGACCAAACCTGTTGGAGTCCCTTTTCAGGAACCATTTCAACTTTATGATCTTGAAAGTGACCTCTCAGAATCGAATAACCTGATCGATCAGGAGATTGAAGTCGCTGAAACGCTTAAAACAGAGTTTTTTGAAATAAAGGGGAATGACTAGAATGAAAAAATTCAAATCAGCTATCTTTCTTCTTGTCCTTATTTGTCTGAGGATAAATTCTCTCGCTCAACCTCTGGATCCCCTTTCCCTCCATTTTGAGAAAGATTACCAGATTCGCAATTTTTATAACACATCGGTTACCTTAAGCAAACTGGATTTCTCGCAGGATCTGTTAAATGAATCAAAATACCCCCGAATACAACTCACATCTCCCGGTGTGATGCGGCGCTTTGAATTCTGCCTTCATGCCGAGATCGAATCTGAATCTTCGGTACAAATTGGTGAGGCTGCGGCTTATTTATCTCCCGGGATTGGCCAGGCCGATATGCGGGTTGTGACCTACGAGGATGGTTCAACTTTTTTTAAAAATGACCTGGCTTCTAATATTTTTTTTGATCGAAACTATGAAGATCCTCAATGCATCTATGATGCCCGGGCAGCAACTGGACTACTGGGCAATGTATCTGTACCATGGGCATGATTAAGATTTAATTAATATTCCTTTAAGTATCCGCGATTACTATTGCGTGAAATAATGTTAGTAATATGAAGTTGTTTTCGAGTGTGATCAAGTATTGTCCAAAGACGGGTCGCCCGGTAAAGGCTTTAAGAAAATGGATGATTCCGTTTTTAAGTATAGTCTCGCTGATCTGGGTTTTGATCAGGGTGATACCAAAGCCCCAGAGGGCAGCCTATCCGTGTATGAAAGTGGCAATCCCTTTTGCTTCATCCCTGCTTATTTATCTTTCTGGCCTGCTGGCTTCAATTCTAATCTTCAAAAAGGCATTCAGAAAGATTTCCCAGTCCCGGTATGCCCTGGCAGCCTCTCTTTTAGTCATAGGGCTGGGATTTGTTATCACCACACTGAGGGTCAGTGAGAATGAGGTGGTGGCTGCAGGATCTATTCCTCCGGATTATGAGGATCCACTTGGCACCAATGTCCCCATAGGGGAAGCGCAAGGTATTATACCAGGTCGTGTGGTATGGATGCATAATCCGGATGCTACAAATGAAGATTGTATACCCTGGGAGTATGGAGATGGTTATTTCCTGGATAAAAATGCAAACCAGGAGGTGGTGGATAAGATGTTGTCTAATGCCATTCTGGAAGTAACTGGCACAGTTTCCGAAGAGGAGGCCTGGTCTTCTGTGTTCAACTATTTTAACCTGAATCACGGCAAGGGCGAGACGGGTTACAAGGCAGGGGAGAAGATTTTCATCAAGATCAATGCGGTGCACGCATGGAAAACCAATAGCGACCTCTCCATCATAGATGATAGTAATTACGGGAATGTGGATACTTCTCCCCAGGTCATACTGGCTGTATTAAGACAGTTGATTAACAAGGCCGGGGTGCCTGAGGATGCAATATATATCGGCGATCCCTACACCAACGTCTTTAAGCACCTCTTTGAAAAGCTCAGTGCTGACTTTCCCGGAGTTCATTATATGTCCAGGGGAGATCATGAGCTCAGGGAGACACTACAACTCACCAATGACGCCCGGCTAAAATACTCAGACAGGGGAACCATTCTTGACGAGGAAAACGATCAGTATTACGATTGCCTCATCAATGCAGATTATTTATTGAATATACCGGCCATGAAAGGGCATAGGGGAGGTGGTGTTACCTTTTTTGCAAAGAATCATTTTGGATCCAATGCCCGGGATGGGGCAAGCCATCTTCACAAGGGTCTGCACAAAGGTACCAGTGCACCCCTGCGTGGAGATTATAATAGTTACAGGGTGATGGTTGATCTGATGGCCTATGAGCACCTTGGGGGAAAGACCCTTATTTTCATAGGAGACCTCTTATGGGGAACCTCCATGGAGCATGACCCACCGGTGAAGTTTTACACCCCTCCATTCAACAACGACTGGACATCGTCTATTCTGGTTTCAATGGACCCTGTGGCGATTTCATCCGTTGCGCTGGATATCTACCAGGAGGAGTTCCAGGTTGAAGATCTTGATGCTGTCCCGCCCAGGTGGGTCCATGTGAGATTCAGTGCAGTGGATGACTACCTGCATCAGGCTGCTTCCAGCGACTGGTGGCCTGAAGGGTTTACATATGATCCCGAGGATGATGGGACTTCCATCTCAAGTCTGGGTGTACATGAGCATTGGAACAATGCAGGTGACAGACAGTATTCGCGGAACCTGGGCACGGGTGACGGGATTGATTTAAAATATATTAATACAGGTCTTACAAGTGTTCCGGGGACCATGGTTCAGGAGATTCAGATTGCTGCTCCCAACCCTTTTTCAGTCACAACACTCTTTAGCAGACCCGGGCAGATTTCTGAATCTTCGACCATTGCAATTTACACCCTCAGCGGGGAGCAGGTAGCACTATTCAATTTTGCTAAAAGGAACCAGATCATTTGGGATGGTTCAGATGCCAGCGGTATTCCATTACCCAACGGGGTATATCTCTACTCTGTTGTTGATGATCAAAATGGAGCCAGATTCAGTGGGAAAATCGTCATAAAACGTTAATTGATACAATTGGTTAAAAATATTGAAACTCTCGATATGAATAGTTGCGTAAAGTTTGCTCTGGGTGTGACAGTACTTTTCTCTGTGGCCTGTTCCACACCCGGAGATAAGAGTGTGGCTGATGAAAAACAACCCGTCGATTATGTAAATCCCTATATGGGAAATATCAGTCATCTTCTGGTGCCCACTTTTCCAACCGTTCATCTGCCCAACTCCATGTTGAGGCTTGTTCCGCAACGAGGTGATTTCACAGGGAGAAAAATACATGGTTTGCCCTTGATCCTTACTACCCATCGTGGGAGTCAGGCCTTCAATATGAGCCCATTTCAGGGTGTAGGAAGTGAACTAAAGCCGGTTGTTGACTACAGCTACGACCAGGAAAAGATAACCCCCTATTCCTATGCAGTCTACCTGGATGATCAGGAAATTGAGGTGGATTATGGACTCTCGCACCAGTCAGCGGCCTATGAATTGAAATTTGAGAAGGAAGCACCTGTCCATCTGCTTCTGAATTCCTCAAATGGAGAGATGAACTGGGATGGCACTGCCATCAGCGGATACCAGGAGCTGGAGAACGATACTCGGGTCTATCTATACCTGCTTCCAGAAAAAAGCCCGCAACTTGTAAGTGCCTTAAATGAAGGTGTATTGACAGAGTCAAATTCAACAGAGGGCAAGGATGCCTGCCTTGTATTGGAATATCCCCAGGGAACCAAAGCGCTCGGGATCAGATACGGAGTCTCCTTTGTGGATGAAGCCCAGGCACAAAAGAACCTGGAGCGTGAAGTGGATGGAAAATCAGTGGCCCAACTGCAAGCTGCGGGACGCGACATCTGGAACGAAGCGCTTGGAAAGATTAAAGTTGCCGGGGGAACAGAAGATGATAAGTATGTTTTTTATACCTCCTTCTATCGTACCTATGAGCGGCAGGTTTCTATTTCGGAAGATGGCCGCTATTGGAGTCCATTTGATAAATCGGTTCATGAAGACCTGGGCAGGAAGTTTTACATCGACGATTGGATCTGGGATTCTTACAGGGCCCATCACCCTCTGCGCATTCTGATTGATGCAGAAATGGAAGAGGATATTCTGCACTCTTTTATTGTGATGACAGAACAGATGGAGGATCCCTGGATGCCCACTTTTCCTAAAATCACAGGAGACAGCAGAGGAATGAATTCCAACCATGGTGTTGCCGTTGTGCTTGATGCGCATCGTAAAGGACTTGGTAATTTTGACCTTGAGAAGGCATACCTTGCTTCCAAAGCCGCAATCACTGAAAAAACACTGGCTCCCTGGTCGGGTGTGCCTGCCGGTGTTCTTGATGAATTTTATGTGGAGCACGGCTATTTTCCTGCCCTGCGCGAAGGTCAGATTGAAACTGCCCCAGAGGTGCATATTTTTGAACGTCGCCAGCCTGTGGCTGTCACGCTTGGGACTGCCTATGATCAATGGTGCTTATCTCAAATTGCTGAAGAATTGGGAAAGACTGCCGAAGCCGAATATTTTAAGAAAGCCTCCTTTAACTACCGGAACCTGTTTAACGGAGAAACGGCTTTCTTTCATCCAAAGGATGATCGAGGGGATTTCATAGAACCCTTTGACTATGTGTTTGGGGGAGGGATGGGTGCCAGAGCCTACTACGATGAAAATAATGGATGGGTATATCGCTGGGATGTGCAGCATAATATCCCCGACCTGATCGATCTGATGGGTGGAGATGAAGCTTTTGTGAATAACCTGGATGCCATGTTTAACGAGCCCCTTGGCCGTAGTAAATATGCATTTTTTGCACAGCTTCCCGACCACACTGGTAATGTGGGTCAGTTCTCCATGGCCAACGAACCCTCCCTGCATATTCCCTACCTCTATAATTACGCAGGTCAGCCCTGGAAAACACAAAAATGCATTCGTCAGCTGCTTAAGGAGTGGTTTAGAAGCGACCTGATGGGTGTGCCGGGAGATGAGGACGGAGGAGGAGTGACCGCTTTTGTGGTCTTCAGCCAGATGGGTTTTTACCCTGTAACACCCGGAGAACCTGTATATTCCATCGGGAGTCCTATATTTGATCATGTGGCCGTCCAGCTGAGCAATGGAAATATTTTTGAAGTTGAAGCCAATGATGCGTCTGACGAAAATAAGTATATCCAGTCGGCAACACTCAATGGTGAGAGCCTTGATCTGCCCTGGATCTCTCATGAAGCAGTTGCCAGTGGCGGAAAACTGGTAGTAGAGATGGGACCCAGAGCCAATAAAAATTGGGGTGTTGAATAGGAGACCACTCTTCCTGCCATGCTGGCTTATTCCATGTATACCGGAAACTAAATGGTTAGATAGCATGGTCGAGCCCAATCCGGGTAGAGCAAGGATAAAGGAAATCATATATATTTGGGAAAGTTTTTATAATGGGAAAACAGGAGAAGGATACTGGCAACAGGAACAAAATCTATTTCAGGATAATCTCCTGGTTTCTGGTGTTCATGATATTTGCTTTGATTGAGATCTTTTTGAGGCTGTTCTCATACGGTACCGATATGCACCTGTTCGTCAAACCACTTTCAGATTCGAAAGAGAATTACATGAAGGTTAATCCGAATGTAGGAGAAAAATATTTTACCCGTTTTGAGGCCACTTCAGGTACCAATGACATGTTTCTCAGGCAAAAGCCTGAAAATAGTTTCAGGATTTTTCTACTGGGGAGTTCAACCCTCTATGGATACCCATACGGTACGAACCTGATGGCTTCCCGTATATTACACAGGAGGCTTGATGATGCATACCCAGAGAAGAGCATCGAGGTGGTGAATACCTCAATTTCCGCTATTAATAGCATCACGCTGAAAGACTATATTAGTCAAGTGCTTAAATATGAGCCTGATGCTATATTGATCTATGCCGGCCATAATGAGTATTACGGAGCTTTCGGGGCAGGATCCAATGAGACAATGAGTAAACATTCCGGGATAATATCGGCGCATTTCAAGCTTATGAATCTCAGGATATACCAATTAATGAGATCAGCGATTGGAGGAATGTCAAAACTCCTTGCAGGTGGTCCGAAGAATCAGGAGGAGAGGGGCACATTAATGAAACGGATTGTTCAGGATGAAGAAATTGTTTATGAAGGCGAGAAATATGAGCATGGTATTAAGCAATATGAAACAAACCTTAGCTACATTCTAGAGAAATCGGAGAAACAGGATGTGCCGGTTTTCATAAGTGACCTGATCAGTAATGTCAGAGATCTTCCTCCCTTTGGCGATGTGGAGTCATCCGGTTTCAGCGCTGGGAAAACGTACCAGGAGGCTCTGGATGAACTCGCCCGGGGAGATACCCTGAAGGCAAGAAATTTGTTTTACAGGGCCAAGGATCTGGACCCCGTCCGTTTTCGGGCTCCTGAACGGATCAATGAGATCATCTACGATCTGGTTGAAGAATATGGAGTGACCCTCATTCCAGCCAAAGATTGGTTTTCAAATGCATCGGTCGGGGGATTGATAGGTGATAATTTGCTTACAGAACATGTACACCCGAATATAGAGGGGCAGTTTACTCTTGCAGATGCTTTTTATTCAAGCATCGTTTCGTCGGGGCTTATTGACATGAGGCCAGATCCTAATACTACACGAAGTTCGGCATTTTACAGGCAGAATTGGTCCTATACGACTCTGGATAGTCTGATGGGTATATATAAGATCGAACAACTGAAATCCGATTGGCCTTTTTCCCCGATTGGCAATGAAATTACATTCCGGGATACATTTCAGGTATCCGGGTTGATAGATTCTCTTGCATTCTCAATCCTGACAAATCCCGATGCGAACATTCGAACTATTCATATGCAGCTTGCTGAGTATTTGGAGGATAGAGGAAATTTGGAGTTGGCATTAAGTGAATACGAGGCCCTGATTTGTATGAATCTATATTTCTCCGAATACTATAACAGGGCTGCAAACTGCCTGCTCAGACTTAATGATCTGCATGCAGCTGAAGCCTATCTTCGGAAATCTGTTCTCTATGGCGAAAACTATTTCGCCTTCTCTCTTTTAGGAGAATTGGAAGTAGTCAAAAGCAATTACAGGGGTGCTATGCAACTTTTCAATGATGCCCTGGAATTGGCTGAACGGGATAATTCAGGTGATGCAGAGCTCAGCGTTTTAATAAGTGATATTCGGAGAAAGATTTCAGAAGTAAAGAGCCTGTCAGGCCAGGCCGGGCATTCACGGAATTTTAGTTATCTGAAGTATATACCCTACAATATTGAACAAAATTACAACAGGGCCCTTTCATTCTCAGACTCAAATCTTGACTCAGCAAAACACTATCTCCTGATTTGTCTCGAAATCAATGATTGCCCGCTGGTGAATTTTCGTATTGGTGATGTACTTTATCAGCAGCAGGATTTATCAGCTTTGCAATTCTACAACAAAGCCTATAGCGGTTTTGCATTTGATCCCGATTTCCTGGTTCGATACTGTGTCACTCATATATTCAATCAGGATAAAGTTAAGGCAAACGAAATTTTTCAAGAATTGTCAGCGATTTCACCACAGCATCCCGAAATGTCAAACCTGAGGAAAGCCCTTGCCAGATAAGCAATTACAGACCTGTGAGGAATTCTGTCAGTATTGGAAAATTCAAACATAATTCTTAAATTAACGCTGTGTTAATGGGTTTTTAATCATTTTTTAAGACCATTAATATAATTTGCACTTCGAATTTTATACTGGATCTAATTAGGCGGGGTAATTTCAGACAACTAAAACTAACCATATGAATAAAATTCTACTCTCTCTTATGATTTTTACCGTGACTATCGTGGGAAGTCTGAATCTGCATGCGCAGAGCGGTGGTAATGCAACAATCAAGGGAACCATTACAGATGCATTATCAGGAGAAGTTCTCATCGGAACCAACATTGCTATTTCTGGTTCGAGCCTTGGGGCCTCTTCCGATCTTAACGGCGAATTCACCATTAGCAATATTCCCGCAGGGCAACAAACAGTTGTTTTCAGGTATATAGGGTACAAAACTGTTGAGAGAACCGATGTTCAACTTGTGGCAGGAGAAACCCTGCAACTGGATATGGCAATGAATGCGGAAGCCATTATGGGAGAAGAAGTGGTGATTACCATTCAGGCCAAGGGGCAGAGGGCTGCAATAAACCAGCAATTGGCTTCCAATGCCATCACCAATATTGTCTCGTCAGATAAGATCAGGGATGTACCGGATGTGAATGCAGCCGAATCCATCGGCCGTTTGCCGGGAGTTTCTCTTCTGAGGTCAGGTGGCGAAGGTAACAAGGTTGTGATTCGGGGACTGTCACCAAAGTACAGCGTCATTGAGGTGGATGGGGTCAGGATGCCCGGTTCTTCAGGGGACAGGAGTGTAGGTCTGAGCACAGTCTCATCCGAAATGCTTGACGGGATTGAATTGTCAAAAAGTCTGACGGCCGACAAGGATGCAGATGCCATCGGTGGTATTGTGAACCTGAGAACCCGTGTGGCCGATGAGGGCTTTCATTTTAACGTTTATGGTACGGGTACCTATAACAACCTGCATAACAGCTACAACAATTATAAATTGTCCGGAAGTGTGGGGAACCGTTTTTTCAAAAACAGGCTGGGAGTACTTGCAAGTGGAGGCATTGAACAGGTGGATCGGTCGGCCGATGAGTTTTCTGCAACCTATGATAGAATTATCTCCCCGACAGAAAATTATGTGGAAACCCAGCGTGCCCAACTCACGGAGACAAAGCGGCTCAGGGAACGCGTAAACGGAAGTTTTGTACTGGACTACAAGACTGATTTTATGAATTTGAAATTCAACAATATCTACAGTAAAAGAAAGGACAATATAGAGAGGCGACGTGCCATATACAGGTTTGAGGATAACAACTATGATTTTTTTATCATGGAGGAGTTTCCGGAAGAGAGCTTCCAGCTGCACTCACTGAGCGGTGAGTTTAATATCGGGAGTACCGTGCTGGATGTGGATGCTTCCTACAGCAGGTCAAAGTCAGATCGCTACAGGGACCGCTACCTCCATGAGGACAGGGAAGCCCTGTCTACTTTGATTAATCCCACTCAATTGAGGTACGCGCAACCTGCAGATTTGATCCGGGATTATTACCAGGAGGAACTAACCCCGGAACGGGCGGTTGTAAGGTGGAACGAAAGAGAGACGGAGATCCGGGATGACAATACAAAAACATTAAATGCAAACTGGAAAATACCCTATCGTTTAGGAGGTGTGTCCGGTTTTCTGAAAACGGGATTCAGGTATAAAAAGAAAATCCGCAGCAGTGATCAGCAGACCCGGTGGACCTATTTTCACGGGGGGATTGGTGATGGAAGAATGGATACTTTCGAAGGTGTTTATCCGGATTACCTCACTGAAACTGATGTGGGGACCACACACGGATCGGGTGTGCCGGCGGCAAACTGGAAGGATCCTGATTATGATTTTGGCAACTTTCTCGATGGCAGGTATAATTTTGCATATACAACCAGTCTTGAAGACTTAAAGAGAGATTTTAACCACCTGTACGACTATGCGGATAGTGATACCACCACATTGAGTATGAGGTCTTTCCATACCCTGAGAGGGGCGGAGACCTACGAGGATGATTATGAAACCGAGGAACAGCTGATGGCAGGATACGTGATGGCGGAGATCAACATTGGGAAGAGGATCATGCTTTTGCCGGGAATCCGCTTTGAGAATATACAGACCGAGTATTCCAGCTATTTTACGCTTACCAACGGTTTTGATCCCGAGGGACTAAATGCGCCACCAACGCAGGTGACTGCAAACCGGGAAAATTCTCACTGGTTTCCCAGCCTGAATCTGAAAATCAATATAACAGATTGGATGGATGTGAGAGGGGCCTATTACAAGAGCGCTTCCCGACCCGATTTTTCGATGTTGTCCCCCGCTCTGACAAGGACATGGGATGATTTTGACGACTTGGTCTCTTATAATCCTTACCTGAAACCAGCACTGGCTCATAATTATGACATTGGTGTCTCTTTCTATACCAACAAAGTGGGGCTTTTTACCATCAATGGTTTCTATAAGGAGATCAGCGACCTGATCTACCGCATTCCGGAGTACCAGCCCGGTTATGTTGAGAATCTTGTGGCAACAGGAGCACCCCCGGCACTGATTGAATCGCTGACCGCGCCCGATGCGCTGTATGATTCTGTCATATATGATCCCATTGCAACCAATGATGACAAGCCCATCAATAACCCGAACGGTTCATCATATTATGGATTTGAGGTCTCCTGGCAGAGCAATTTCTGGTACCTGCCGGGGGTTCTGAGCGGCCTGGTGCTTGACCTTAATTACACCATGATCTGGTCATCCACGGAGCTTCCTTACATGAATATGGTGGAGGGCATTGATTCTTCCGGATTTTGGCCACGTACCGTCTGGCTGGCTGAATATGCAACCCGGGAATCCCGCATGCTTGATCAGCCTGCCAGTATATTTAACGCACGGATTGGATGGGATTATAAAGGGTTTTCCACACGCCTCTCCTTCCGATACCAGGGTTCCACCATTACAAGGGTAGATCCTCTTTTCAGTCTCCTGGATGAGAGAAATCAAGCGATGTTCCGCATTGATTTCAACGCAAGACAGCAGATTACCCAAAGACTGGCTCTATCACTTGACATCGCCAACCTGAATAATTACATAGACGACCGGATTGTGGATCCCGGCGGGCAAACTTTTCCAAGGAGATCGGAATATTATGGCATGAACATAATTCTTGGCGTACGCTACGATTTTTAATTACTGATATATTATTATTGTTTCACTAAATTTCTAATTATTATGAGAAAATTTACCAGATTGATTTCATGTGCTGTTGCCGTGATCTTATTTACAAGTGTTGCTGCCTTTGGCCAGATTCCTGCCGAACAGGCAGTGGTAGAGATTGAAAACACGAAGGACGGCATCATTGAAGAAACCATCAACGGGGATACTCTGACAGGTGGAGTCAGGGTCAATCCTAACCGGATTTACATGTTAAAACCAGGTGCGCCGTACATTGTTACTGCGCAAATCCTTTTCGGTGGAGGACAGGACACCACTTCCACACTGACCATTGTTGGTGAAGAAGGAGGGTTAAAGCCTTCAGTTCTCACCACTCCAGCAGCAGGTGGAGATGCATTTACTCACATTGTGATCGGTTCGCTGAAGCTGAAGAATGTCTACTGGCCGACACTGACTACCGATGAAAAGGCCACTGTATTATTCAGACTGCAGGGTACCGACACACGCCTTGAACTTGAGGATTTTATCCACGAGAATCAAAGGAGTGGAGACGTATTCTCCCTGGGTGGAGTAAAGGGAGAGATGGATATCATCATAAAGAATTGCTACTTCCGTGATATGACCAAATTCACCAATCCCTGGAACTATGCTATTTTCACCCGTGGTGATCACAATGCCATCGATACGCTGTGGATGGAGAACGTAACCGTTGCAAACGGCGGACTGCTAGTGATGAACAAGTATTGCGTGGTTAATTTTGCATTCTTCAACCACAACACCATACAGAACATTCCAAGGTACTGGAATTTCATGGAGCAGTGGAAAGAGGCCTATTTCACCAACAACCTGTTTATCAACTGCCTCTGGATGGGTGAGATGACAGAGACGAAGCTGACGCAGCTACAGAGCCAGTCAGAGTACGGATCAGCCCACGAGGAAACCAACGGCGTTCCTGTGGGTATTATTAACCTGATGAGACCCGAACCCAGCAAGACGGACTGGGAGATTGGTTTCCCGGGGCAAGATGCTCCTACCATTGACGATGTGAAGTTTTTGGCTTCCAATAACCTGACCTTCACCAGTCCTTTCCTGAATAACTATTACGAGGGTGGATTAAATGATTCACTGGATGTGCCTATTTCCTATACGAACTGGGATGCCGCAACTGGCCTGGGCTGGGATGGACCACCACAAAGGGTTTCAAATATTCCCGCTATGATGTTCGGCCCGAGCCTGGATTCACTGATTGGGCTCTACGATGGAGTAGTAGCCAATGATAACTATCCACAGATGGATCCTGACATGACAACCAAGATGATCGAATCTCAGGCCGAAGGTGATTTATATGGTACCTGGGCCCAGGCAAATTATTCCTGGCAGACGAAAAATGGAGCCCCTGTTGATGTTGAGGTGCCAGAAAAGGTAGCATCCGGTTTCACCATCGGTGACTATAATCCCAACACAATCCCCGGAGACGGAGTGGAAGATAGTCCTGGTATGACAAATGTGATGGATATGCCCGAAGACTTCACCTATAATGACGCTCTTGTATCGACCATCGATGGGCTTAAACTAGGAGCACAGGAATGGTACGGAGATATTTCAGACTGGGACAGCGAACAACAGCTGGCTTGGGCCAAGCAGATGTGGGCTGGTACCCTGGGTGTGGATGAGAATACTCTCTCTGAGAAATCTCTGGTTTCTATCTATCCGAATCCTGCTGGAAATATGATTCATCTTGATAGTGAGACTGCCCTGAGCAGCGCCTCATTCTATGATGTAACAGGCAGATTGGTTATGCTTATTGAACTGGAAGGTGCATTTAACAATGCCCTGGATATTTCATCATTGAATAATGGTCTTTACCTTATTCAGGTTGAAATGGAAAATGGTTCTACCTCTGCCAGCAAGCTTATTAAGAAGTAATTTTCTTTCGTAGTTTTTGAATTAAGAGAGTGTCTTTCACAGGCACTCTCTTTTTTTGTCATTTATATTTAATTAAGGATTTCTTAATTCCGGATTCCTATATTAAAGGCACTCAATCCTGAATTATTCTTTATGAAGTCACCTTTCAGTTTTCTCCGAATCTCAAATATCCGAACATCTGTCAGGGTCATTTTGGGCATTCTTACACTTTCCCTGAGTTCCTGTCAGTCTGAGAAACCGAACATTATTTTAATTATGACTGACGACCAGGGATATTGCCTGGTCAAGTCCCATATGGGTGGAGAATTTAGCTACATAATATGATTATTGAAACGCCAATTTTATAATTATGAAACGAATAGAAACAAGAACCAAAACCATTTTCGCCCTTATAATGGTGGCATTTTTTTCCGCACCATCTCTGTTTGCCCAGGTGGTAATTCAGCGCTGTGATCTTAACACAGGGTGGGCGGGAAGCGAAGTTTTAAGCATCGATGCCAGCGATAAGATGGAGGGGAGAGGGTCCCTGGTGACAGAAGCTGTAGCCGGAGATTTTACCTGGTTTTCCAAATCTTTTTCACAGACCCGGACCGGCATTGATCCTTCAGGCTACCTCTCTTTGTGGCTCTATGTTTCTGATGCCTCGCAATTGAACGGGGGATTGATCGGGATTTCAAGTTCTGGTGGTCCTGATACCAGGGAGTCCACCTGGCCCCTGGACAACAGCCAGGTATCGGATGGTTGGAATAACCTGTTATTACCTGTCAGCCAGTCTATTGAAGTAGGTGGTGGTGCAAGTCTGGACAGCATTAATTTTTTTCGTATCACCCAGAACCTGTTGGGCCCAATCACTGTGAAACTCGATTTTATCAGGTTTACTCCGGAGACGGCAGAACCTATCTGGCCCAATCTTGAGGTAAAGAAAGTGGACAATGCTTCTCTGGATGGTAAAGTGATGTTTGGCTACCAGGGCTGGTTCAACCATCCTGATGATGATGCGGACCTGGGCTGGGTTCACTGGGGTAACTTTTACGAACCCATCAGATCCACGGTGGATATGTACCCCGATATGCGGGAATATGGACTGGACGAGCTATACGATGCAGACCTGACTTTCCCCAACGGGAAAATGGCTCCGGTCTTCTCCTCTTATCACAAAAGTACCGTGGTACGGCATATGAAATGGGTGCGGGATTATAACCTTGATGGCGTTTTTGTGCAACGATTCATTTCCGCAGCAAACCAGCGGCCCAAAATGGACCATAAAGATACTGTTACCCGACATGTGATGAAGGGTTGTGAGGATTACGGGAGGGTATTTGCCATCATGTATGATGGGATCGGTGAGCGGGTGGAAGAGATTAAGGCAGACTGGATGCACCTGGTGGATGACATTGGGGTCACCGGGAGTGATCGTTACCTGAACCACCGCGAATTACCCCTTGTAGCATTATGGGGATATACGGTAAGAGAGGAAGCTACCCTTGATCAGCTTGTGGATCTCATCGATTGGTTCAAGAATAATCCTGAACCAAAATACAGGGCTTCCCTCCTCCTTGGAGTTGCGTGGGACTGGTATGACCAGAGTTCCGGCTGGAGGAGTGCCTTTGAGGATGTGGAAGTGATCAGTCCATGGTTTTCAGGGAATACAGACTACAACCGCGGGCAAGCCTGGTGCGATGAGCACAATGTGGACTTTCTACCTGTTGTACATCCCGGTTTTTCATGGTATAATCTGCATCAGGGTGCGAAGAATGCCAGCCCCAGGGAGGGAGGCTCTTACTTCTGGAATGAAGTAAATGAGGTGGTCTCCAAGAATGCGAAAAGTGTCTACATTGCCATGTTCGATGAGGTGGATGAGGCAACAGCCATGTTTAAACTTGCGGAAAACAACACGATGATCCCCAGAGAAGGCTATTGGCTGCCTCTGAATGCAGATGGACATGCACTGCCCAGCGACTGGTACCTGCGGGCTGCAGGATTGGCCACGGAGGTAGTCAGGGGTTATGAAGATAACCATGCGTCATTTGTCACCCCTCCTGAAGGAATTATGACCATCCGGATAATCAATGAAGTGAATGGCAATGACCTCGGTGGAATGGAATTTATTTTCCCCGATTTCCCCGATGAAACCAGCATTGAGATCAGCATTGACAGCGGGGCAACCTATGCTTATACAACCCCGGATGATGCAGGTAGCTTCTCCATATCGCCGTTGACAGAGGGGCACTATCAGGTATTTGTAAGGCATGGAGCAGGTGCTGCGGAGGTTTATATGGGAGAGGTGTATATTGGTAACTCCGTTGAACTTCCACCCACCGCGGCAAGTGAGCCCTATCCGGCTGACGGCGAAGTGGGTGTTCGAACCGAGCTCACCCTGGGATGGAAAGAGGGAGAGCATGTGCAGTCGCACACCATATATCTTGGTAAAAGCACTGCTCCTGACTCTGTTACCAGCCAGGCCTCTGCTACTTATAATCCCGGAGAACTTGAGCCTAATACCACCTATTATTGGCAGATTGATGAGGTGAATGCTTTTGGCAGCGCCGAGGGAACTGAATGGAGCTTTACCACCGGTTCTGAAAATTCAGGTGATGAGCTTGTGCTTGATTATTGTGATTCCTATGCAGGCTGGAACTCCAGCAATGGAGTAAACATTGACACCGAGGAAAAACAAGAAGGATATGCCAGCCTGATCAGTCAGGGGGCTGGTACAGATTGGTTTAAAAGGAGTTATAGCACACCGGTGAATAGTTTTTGCGATTCGACCGGCTACCTCGATCTGTGGATTTATGTTTCGGATGTAACTAAATTTAACGGTGGGGGTCAACTTGAGATCAGCAGTTCCGGGGGACCGGATTCTGATGAGTATAACTGGTCGGTGAGCGAGCTTAATCTGAGTGATGGCTGGAACGAGCTTCACCTTCAAATTAGCAGTGCTAACAAAATGGGCAATCCCCATTTAGGTGCAATAAACTTCTTTCGCCTCTATCAACATGTTAGTGCAGAAGTGATCGCAAGAATTGATTTTATCAGGTTTTCCGGCCTTGTCTATGAGCTATTATCGGCCCCGTCAAACTTAAGCGCCTCAGCCGGAGATGGTTCAGTTTCCCTGGGTTGGGATGATAATCCCGAATCGGGCATTGCTGGTTATAATATTTATCGGACCTTCTTTTCAGGTTCGGCCGGTACCAAAATAAACGATACTCCAATTACATCTTCCAGTTATGATGATGAAAATCTGAATAATGGGACGACCTATTATTATACGGTGAGGGCCGTGGACAAGGGTGGAAATGAAAGTGAGGGCAGCCTGGAGGTATCGGCGACACCCATTGCTGCAACTTCAGTTTACACCATGAGTGATGTGGGAGCAATCATCTATCCGAATCCTGTGGATGAACAGCTTCATATACATGTGGAATATGGGCTTTCGGTCCGCATGTTTGATTTAACCGGAAGAGTGGTAAAATTTGTTTCCCTTGGCAGCAGTGAAACTACAATGGCTGTCAGCGACCTGGAGGCCGGGGTGTATATGATTGAAATTACTACCAGCAAAGGCACGGGAGTTTATAAATTGATAAAAAAATAGTGAAACAGTTTCAAATATCAATTCTGATTCTTTCTGCTTTAACCCTTACGGGATGTGGAAGTGGTGCAGAGAGTGAAATGTCCCCACCGAACATCTTATTCATCATGTCCGACGATCATACTGCCCAGGCCTGGGGGATTTATGGAGGGATACTGGAAGATCATGTGCATACCCCGCATATCAGGCAACTGGCCGAAGAAGGATGCGTGCTGGAGAACTGTCTGGTTTCAAATTCCATCTGCACACCCTCTCGTGCCACCATTCTCACCGGGCAGTACAGCCATGTGAATGGGGTAAAGACCCTCGGGGCAGGTTTTACGCCCGGGCATATGCACATTGCCAGGCTGATGTCGGCCGGTGGATACCAGACTTCCATCATTGGGAAGTGGCATTTGCAGACCGAACCCACGGGTTTTGATTATTACTGTGTACTTCCGGGTCAGGGCAGGTACTGGAATCCCGTACTGAAAACCAGAGAGAATTGGGGCCACTACCTGGAAGGCGGGATTGAGTATAAGGGATTCAGTACGGATGTTATTGCTGATATGTGCATTGACTGGATCGGGAAGCGCGATCCGTCCAAACCCTTTATGGCCATGTGTCACTTCAAGGCCACTCACGAACCCTTCGATTACCCGGATCGTTTCAGCAAGCTCTACGTTGATGAGGTGATTCCACATCCGGAGTCCTTCTGGGATCATGGAGCAGAAAGCACCGGAAGATCATTCAGGGGGCAATCCATCGATAATCTGAAGGAACGTTACCTGGATGCCAGTGAAAATCCGGATCAAAAAAGGGATTTTCAGCACTATCCGGACCTGCCCTTCTCGGTGGAAGGAATGAGTCATAAGGAGGCAAGGATGTCTACTTATCAGAAATTTGTGAAGGATTTTATGCGTTGTGGTGCTGCCATTGATGATAATATTGGTAAGCTGATGGCCTACCTGGAAGAGGCGGGACTGGCAGAAAATACCGTCGTGATCTACACGGCCGACCAGGGCTATTTCCTGGGGGAGCATGGCTGGTTTGATAAACGCCTGATCTACGAAGAGTCCATTCACATGCCTTTTGTGATTCGTTATCCCGGTGAGATTACTGCGGGGACGCGCAATGCGGATATCATAGAGAATGTGGACTTCTCTGCCCTCTTTGCCGATTATGCCGGGCTGGAGTATCCGGCGAGCATGCAGGGGCGAAGTTTTCGTGATAACCTGAAAGGCAATACGCCATCCGACTGGAGAGAATATGGCTACTACCGCTACTGGCAGCATCAGCCCGATCGTCCGGGCCATTTCGGCATTCGCGGACAACGGTATAAGCTGGCCTTCTTTTACGGGAACGGCTTTAAGGATGAAAATGGTAAATCGGAATATGATGGTGGATACTGGGATTTTTTTGATCTTCAGGAAGACCCCCATGAGGTGAATAATGCCTATAAGGATCCACAATACCAGGAGATAATTTCAGACTTAAAACTTGAGATTCTCAGGCAGCGTGAGTTATTGGGAGATACCGATGTGGGTAACAGCGAAATACTCGAAATTATTGCCCGGCATTGGGATGATTAAACAGGCTGAAAAAATAGGAATTAATGGATTATTAACCATCTCTTAATCTAAGCGTATTATCTTCTACTTATAATTAAATCAGATACCTATGGATACAAGAAGGGAGTTTTTAAGGAAAGCAAGCGCTGCAGCAGCATTGACTTTTATGATGGATTGGGCTATGGCAAAGGCCGAATCGGACAGGCTGGGTGATATTTTGCCACAAAGGCAATTGATTCGAAATGGGGAGAAGGTGACTGCATTTAGCCTGGGTGGTTATCACCTTGGTCTGACTGACGTTCCTTCAGAAGCCCAGCAGATGATTGAAAGGTCCCTGGAACTGGGTATCCGCTTTTTTGACAATGCACGGGGGTACAATAACGGAAGGTCGGAAGAGTATATGGGGCAATTCCTTACTCCCAAATACCGCGAGGATATTTTCCTGATGACAAAGGCACCTGCAAAAACCGGTGACGGAGTGAGAAAAATGCTGGATGAGTCCTTGAAGGCCCTGAAAACAGATTATGTCGATCTGTGGCAGATTCATGCCCTGGGTAGTCCCAAGGATGTGGATGACAGAATCAACGCGGGCGTCCTGGATGCTTTCCTTGAAGCAAAGGAAAAGGGCAAAGCCAAATACATTGGTTTCACAGGACATCAGAACCCCGTCATGGTCACCCATTTTCTTGACTTCCTTGAAAAGAGGGGTCTGGAACTGGATACATGTCAGATGCCATTGAATGTGTGTGACCCAAGCTTCGAGTCCTTCGAGAAGAACGCTCTTCCGGCTCTTCTTGAAAGGGAATACGGTGTAATTGCCATGAAAACCATGGCCGGTGGAAGTATGATGGGGGGACGAATCGACACTACTCCCCAGGATATTGCCACCAAGGATATTCCTGATGTAGTGGGACTGAGTGATCTGACCCTGGCCAACCTTCACCAGTATGTCTATTCCCTGCCGGTATCATCCCTTTGCAGTGGTTGCAGATTCTTATATGAACTGGACGAAAATGTGGCCGTTCTGAATAATCTGAAAAAGCTTTCGGAGTCGGATAAGGAGAAGCTGGTAGCCATTGCCAAGCCCTATGCCGGGATGGTGGTTGAAAATTACAAAAGAGTATTCTCTTAATAACAAATCGATGGGAAACAGGAGGGATTTATTAAAAACCATGGCCTTGCTTCCCCTGGCGGCCTGTACCTCTGATCTGAATAAAATGGGTGGAGGAGAAGTTCAAAAAGCCTCCCCTGTACCGATAGGATGGAAGCCTCCCGGAGGTGAACTGAATCTTCAAAAAGTAAAGATCAAAAAGGTAAGGGCCATTACCACTGCTCCCTATGGAACAGGGCTGGTCATTGTAAAGGTCGAGACCGATCAACCCGGACTTTATGGTATAGGGTGTGCTACCTTTACTCAGAGAATCAGTCCGGTTGTGGCAGCCGTGAACGATTTCCTGGATCCGTTTTGCAGGGATAAGGATGCCACTCAAATTGAAGACATCTGGCAAACGGCCTATGTGAGCTCTTACTGGCGGAATGGTCCGGTGCTGAACAATGCACTCAGCGGACTCGACCAGGCCCTGTGGGATATCAAAGGAAAGCTGGCAGGGATGCCTGTTTACCAGTTGCTTGGGGGTAAGGCCCGTTTCGCTGTCGATTGTTACAGCCATGCTTCCGGTCCCACTCCGGGGAAGGTTATGGACCATGTGGAGAAACTGAGGGAGGAGGGATTCCGAAACATCCGGATTCAGCTGGGAGGGTATGGATCCACCCACCTGTCGAAGGAGCCTGATTATAAACGGTACGGGTTCGGGAAAGAGACGGATAACACCCTGAATGCACAGGCATACAAAAATGGAGTGATCGAAATATTCAAGCAGGCCAGGAAAAGATTTGGGGACGAGATCGAATTCCTGCATGACATGCATGAACGGCTCGAACCCATGGATGCCATCGACATGATCAAGAGGTTAGAGGAATACAGGCCCTATTTTATAGAAGATCCATTTTCGCCTGAAAATATGCGTTGGTTCCCCAAGTTGAGGGAACAATGTGCCGTACCTATTGCCATGGGCGAATTAATGAATAATCCCCATGAGTGGGTAGATCCCATAGCCAATCGCTGGTACGATTTTATCCGCAGCCATATTTCCCAGATTGGTGGTATAACCCCGGCTATGAAGGTAGCCAGGCTGGGAGAGTGGTTCAATGTGAGAACAGCCTGGCACGGTCCGGGCGATACCTCTCCGGTAGGACATGCAGCCAACGCACACATCGATCTGGCCATATGGAATTTCGGTGTTCAGGAATGCCAGCATTTCAGAGAGGAGGCATTTGAAGTATTCCCGGGCACACCTACGGTTAAAGATGGCTACATGTTTGTCAATGAGGCCCCTGGCCTTGGGATTGATATTGACGAGGAGAAGGCCGCCAAGTATCCGCTTCGGGATTATAACTACAACTGGACCCAGGTCCGGAAGCCCGACGGGACTCCTGTGAGACCCTGATCTTTCAGTCACCTGAAGGGCATGGCTGTTCAGTTGTACACATTCAAATAAATTATCCTGAAAAATGAGTCAATTATGTAAGTTAAGCCAGTATAAACTCCAATTTCTGCTCATTTTATCCATGATATGCTTCAACGCCTGTTCACCCTCCGCGGGAGAAAGGGGCGTAAAGCAAAAACCCAATGTGCTGATCATTCTTACAGATGATCTGGGTTATGGGGATATCTCCTGTTATGGTCAGCCAGGCTATGAAACACCAAACATTGATTACCTGGCCTCAAACGGTGTAAGCTGTACCGACTTTTATGTTCCCACCCCGTATTGCGCCCCTTCAAGAGAGACTTTGCTTACAGGCAGATTTCCCCTTCGGCATGGTTTGATCCGAAACCCGACACCCGATGCAGGAATAAACGATGTGGGTATCTTACCCGGAGAGATCACCCTTGGGGAGGCTTTCCAGGAGGCCGGGTACAAAACAAAATGCATCGGGAAATGGCACATGGGACACACCGAGGAGTTTTTCCCCGTGAAGCATGGTTTCGATGAGTACTTCGGAATTCTCTATTCCAACGATATGCGTCCCGTGCAGCTGGTGGAGAATATGGATACCCTTGAATATCCGGTTGACCAGAACTTTCTGACGAAAAGATATACGGACCAGGCCATCGATTTTATCAGGCGAAACAAAAACGAATCGTTTTTCCTGCACCTGTGTCATGCCATGCCCCATAAGCCACTGGCAGTACGGGATGAGTTCTATACCCCTGATACTCCGGATGACCTTTATGCGGATGTGATCCGTGAGCTGGACTGGTCCACCGGCGAGATTTTTAACACTCTGAAGGAGCTGGATATACTGGATCAAACCATCGTCATTTTCATGTCCGACAACGGTCCCTGGTACGGTGGGAGTACGGGGGGACTGAAAGGAATGAAAGCCACCACCTGGGAAGGGGGGATTCGGGTGCCATTCATTGTTCATTACAAAGAGGTATTCCCGGCAGGTTCTGAGACAGACATTCCATGCTGGTCACCGGATATATTTCCGACCCTGTTGGCATTAACCGGGGTAGAACTATCAGAGGAGAACATAATCGACGGAGAGGATATCACAGAAATACTTAAAGGAAATCAAAAGGACCATGCGCCCGTATTTAGTCTGCACAACGAACACATCATGTCTGTAAGGAAGGGGGACTGGAAATTGTTTGTTAAAAAACCGAGAGGGTATAGAGAGTTTGATCTGAGTACCTGGAAAGACCGGCGTGCCCCGGATGGAACCACCATCCTTGCCCGAATGGAAGGACAGGCCACACCAGCATTATATCCTGGACTTATCCCCGAAAATCCTGAAAATGACATTCAACTTTTCAACCTGAAAACAGATCCCACCGAGTCTGAGGATCTGTCCGTTGCAAATCCTGAAATTGTCAGTAAATTGTTGAAGGAAATCGAATCATTTAAGAACTCAATAAATAACTAATTTATAACAGTATTCCCATCATGAAAAAAATAATTTCATTGTTATTACTGACCTGTACCCTGACCGGGTTTTCACAGCAGGCGAAGAATAAGGAACCTATGTATCCCTCGTATAAGGGACTTGTTATGGCCGGTTACCAGGGCTGGTTCCGGGCAGACGGCGACGCGGCTGACAGGGGCTGGGGACATTTTGGCCGGGGCGGAAAATTTGATGCTGATAACAACACCATCGACGTCTGGCCCGATGTAAGCGAGTACGAAAAGACCTACGAGACAAAATTCAAACATGCCAATGGTACGAAAGCCAGGGTCTTCAGTTCGCTGGATGAGAGCACCACAGATCTGCACTTCAAATGGATGAAAGAGTATGGCCTTGACGGAGTATTTATGCAGCGTTTCTATGGGGTCACCAGGGGTGGTGAGCATCGCAAGCACTCCGACCAGATTCTGAATAACGCTTTTAAGGCTTCCCAGAAATATGACAGGGCCATTGCTGTTATGTATGATCTTTCGGGACTGAAGCCCGGGAAAGACGATTGCTCCAGCGTGATCGAGGACTGGAAGCATCTGGTGGATGACCTGAAGGTGAAGGATTATGGAGATAAGCAAACCTATCTGCACCATCGGGGCAAACCGCTGGTTACCATCTGGGGTGTTGGTTTTCCCGATCGTTCATACAACATCAGGGATATTGGTTTAAACCGCCTGATCGATTTTCTGAAGAATGACCCGGTTTACGGAGGATGCTCAGTCATGCTGGGAGTTCCTACCTATTTCCGTGAGCTGAACAAAGACTGTCTGCCTGATCCCTACCTGCACGAGCTGATCGAGTCGGCCGATATTGTGCTGCCATGGATGGTTCAGCGATTCACTCCGCTGGTGCACTTTCCCATGGACCACATTCGGGATCATGTGATGGCCGACATAAAATGGACACAGGAGCGGGGTGTGGACTATGTTCCCATTGCTTACCCGGGCTTTAGCTGGAAAAACATGAGAAAGAAGGACCCATCCATTTTGTATGATGCCATTCCCCGAATGGGGGGCAGGTTCCTGTGGGACCAGATGGTGACCATGATCAATGCCGGGGCTGAAATGATCTACGTGGCCATGTATGATGAGATAGACGAGGGGACAGCTATTTTTAAGGTTTCTGACAACCCGCCCAACAGTGATGAGGCGCATTTTCTTGATAATGACGGGATGCCTTCGGATCAGTACCTCTGGGTAACAGGAATGGGAGCTAAGATGCTAAGAAAAGAGATCCCGGTCATTAAGGAGATGCCGGAGCGTTCAAAATAGGATTCCTTAACCTGGAAACTTATCGTGCCATGAAAAAGCTAATCATACTGCTGGTATGGGTGGTGGCCGGCTTCAATGTGTCGGCCGTCGAATACCATGTGTCCAAAAACGGGGATGATCACAATCAAGGAAGCAGGGAGCTACCATTCCTGACGATCCAGGCTGCGGCAAATGTTGCAATAGCCGGGGATGTGGTCACCGTTCACGAAGGAGTTTACCGGGAACGGGTCGATCCCATCCACAGCGGGTTGAATGATATTTGCCGGATCACCTACCGGGCCGCCGAAGAAGAAAAGGTGGTCATCAAGGGTTCCGAAATCGTTTCCGGTTGGGAGAAGGACGGTAAATCGGTGTGGAAAGCAGTGGTGCCCAACAGCCTGTTCGGGGAGTACAATCCCTTTGATGACCTGGTGGAAGGTGACTGGTTTAACCCGGAGGGGATCCGGCACCATACCGGGGAGGTGTTTATCAACGGGAAAGCCCTGTTTGAACAGAATTCACAGGAAGGAGTCCGGCATCCTAAAGCCCATAAAAAGGCGGTTGATTCTTCAGCCTCGCTATATACATGGTACAGTGAGGTGGGTGAGGAGAATACCACACTTTGGGCCAATTTTCAGGATATGGATCCCAACCGGGAACTGGTGGAGATCAACATGAGAGAGGCCTGCTTCTATCCGGGTAAGACCGGGATTAATTACATTACTGTAAGCGGATTTGAAATGTCCCAGGCAGCCACCCAGTGGGCCGCTCCGACGGCCGAACAGATCGGTCTCATCGGAACCCACTGGAGCAGGGGTTGGATCATTGAGCATAACCTGGTGAGCAATTCAAAGAGCGTGGGGATCACTCTTGGAAAGGACAGGGCGACAGGTCAGAATGTTTGGATGCACAATAAGCTGAAGGATGGTGCCACCCACTATAACGAGGTGATATTCCGGGCCCTTGAAACCGGATGGTCCAGGGAGAAGATAGGCTCACACACTGTAAGGCACAACATTATTTCCGATTGTGGGCAGGCCGGGATCGTAGGGAGCCTTGGAGCCGCCTTCAGCACGATTCACGACAACCATATTTATGATATCTACACCAAGCGGACCTACTCCGGAGCAGAGATGGGCGGGATCAAGATCCATGCATCCATTGATATGCTAATCGAGCACAACAGGATCCACGATGCCTTTATCGGGATCTGGCTCGACTGGATGGCCCAGGGAACCCGTGTCACCAGGAACCTGCTGTATGATAACTCGCACCACGACTTCTTCTCCGAGGTAAACCATGGTCCATACCTGGTTGACAACAACCTGTTCCTTACAGAGACCGGTCTATCCATCCAGGATGCGTCGGAAGGGGGAGCCTTTGTCCACAACCTGTTTGCAGGCAGGACCAAAAACTTCAACGTGCCCAACCGGGTGACTCCCTATCACCATTCGCACTCCACGAAGGTGGTGTGTTTACGAAATATCCGGGGTGGAGACAACCGGTTTTTCAATAACATATTCGTACGCACCGGGGACTTCCCTGAAGAGGCTTTCACTGACCAGGCCGGGCAGCAAATTGCCATTGGGTATGGACTGAACGGATACGACAATGCCGAATATGAAAGTTTTTCCGACGGGAATGTCTTTTATAACGGGGCAAAGCCGTATAAGAACGAATCGAACTCCATCCAGGTTCCCGGTTTCAAACCCGGCATGGAGATCGTGGAGACGGATGCAGGCTTGCTGCTGAAAATCAAATTTGACAAAGCGGTAACGGATATCAGCACCAGCCTGGTGACTACCCTGAGACTGGGATCTACCATCGTTTCCGAAGCGGTGTTTGAGAGCCGGGATGGTTTGCCATATCGAATTAACACCGACTATTTTGGAAACAGCAGAGATGAGGATCAACCGGGGATAGGTCCCTTCGATTCCATAAAGGAGGGCCGGTTGGAATTAGAAATCTTTTAAATATAATCTGGTAATGATGAAAACGAATTGGATTGTAGTATTCATATTGATTTCCCTGTTTGGATGTTCCGGGCAGAATGGCAAATCAGGAAGTGCTGTTGAACATACAGATAAAAATCTACTGTTTATCGTTGTGGATGACCTCACTACTACCCTGGGATGCTATGACCACCCGGTGGTCAAGACTCCCCACATTGACCGATTGGCTGATATGGGCATCAGGTTCAACCACGCATACTGCAATTTTGCGGTCTGTAACCCCAGCCGCTCCTCATTCCTTACGGGGATGACCCCTGAAACCACAACCATACAGGATAACCGGGTACCACTACAATCGGTCATCGGGGAGTGGGTAAGCATGCCGTTCCTTTTTAAGCAGCATGGGTTTTATACCATGAGCCTTGGCAAGATTTTCCATGGTACCACCAAACCCGAGCACAACGACCTGAAAGGCTGGGATGAGATCTATGGCTACAAGGCTACTGAAACTGGTAGAAAAGGGGAGGGGCGCAACCTCACTGATGGAGTATTAAAATGGTGTCATTGGAGAGCAGCTGAGGGGGATGATGAGGATCAGGCCGACGGGCAGATCGCTAAAAAGGCTGTGGAATTTATTAAAGCGGAACATGAAAAGCCCTTTTTTCTTGCAGTTGGTTTTCATAAACCTCACGATCCCTTTGTGGCTCCGAAGAAATACTTTGACCTCTATCCGCTGGAAGATTGTGTTCCCCCGGAACTACCGGAAGGATGGGAAGCACCCTATAAACACACGCTTCCCGGGGAGACCAGTGAATTCAATAAATTCACTGACCTTGAAAGGAGAGAGTTCCTGAGGTCTTACTATGCCTGCTGCACTTTTATGGATGCACAGGTTGGGAAAGTGATATTGGCACTCGAGGAATCGGGTCAGATGGACAATACGCTTATTGTATTCCTTGGCGACCATGGCTATCACCTGGGTGAGCATAACTGGTGGAACAAGGTGACTGTTTTTGAGAAGGGCACAAAAGCCCCGTTCATTGTGGCCGGTCAGTCTGCCGGAAAAAAAGGTGTTGAATCGGATGCCATGTTCGAATTCATCGATATCTATCCCACACTGGCCGAGTTGTTTAATCTGGAGGCCCCCGATCACCTGGAAGGGGAGAGTTTTGCCAGCGTGATTGGTGACCCTTCACTACCTTTCAGAAATGAGGTGCGCGCCATGACCCGAAGGGGCGAGATGGCGGGGAAGACCGTGAAAACTGCAGAGTGGAGGTATGTGGAATGGGACGGTGGAGAGAGGGGCTCCGAATTATATGACCAGGCCGACGATCCCATGGAATACCGGAACCTGGCAGACGATACCACCTATGCAGATGTGGTCCATGAGATGAAATCACTGTTGAACGAAGCCCGTTAATCGTACATTCCTATGAAAATAGTTGGAATCTTTCAACCGGCAATCGTGGCATTGGGGCTGCTCGCTTTTGTAGCCTCCTGTTCGAACCGGCCACCTGCCGATTCACAGAACGGGAAACCCAATGTGATCATCCTCTTTTCCGACCAGCACCAAAAGAAGGTGATGGGATTTGAAGGTCACCCCGATGTGATCACTCCCAGCCTGGACCGGCTGGCCGGTGAATCCGTGATTTTTGACCGGGCATACTGTAGCCAGGGTATCTGTACTCCATCCCGCTCATCCATGATGACCGGTTTGAGTGTGCGTACCCTGGGATTCATCAATAACTCGGGACATACCTCCGTGATGGATGATGCGGTCTCCATGGCCACCATATTCAGGCTGAACGGTTACCGTACCTATGCCTTTGGGAAGAGACATCTTACCCATGCCATTGATGAAGGTTGGGATGTAAAAAAGGATCATGCCTATAGACCGGATGACGATGATAATTATGTGAGCTGGATTGAGCGGAACGGTTATGCGAAGGAATTTGCTTCGGATTGGGCGGCTGAATTTGGCAGAGGGCCGCGAGGCTCTTCAGAATTTGAGTCTGAAATTCCAACGGCCGACCTGGGAACACGTATCTCAAAACTGCCGGAGGAGTTTACCATGGAGGCCTACACGGCCATGGAAACCATAAAAATGATCAGGGCACATGAAAAGAGTGACAGTGCTTTTTTTTGCTGGTCAAGTTTTTACCGTCCCCATCAACCCTACAATCCCTTGCCCGGGTATATGGATATGTATGATGTTTCCCGGTGGGGTGAAGGCACGCAGAGTGGGGGTGGCATAAAGAGACCTGCCAGTTTTTATGAACCCACAGAAAATCTTCCTCCCCAGTTGCAGCTCCAGCGAAATGGGGGCAATAAGGTCTGGAACATGGATAAAGCTTTTGAGGATGAACAACTATGGAGAAACTACATCGGAGCTTACTATGCACTGGTTACAGAAATCGACCACCATGTGGGTGAGATCCTCAGTGTCCTGGAGGAGACCGGGCAGGAGAATGAAACCATTGTGATCTATACCTCAGATCACGGCGATTTTGTGGGAAATCACGGGATGGTGGAGAAATGTGCATTCGGACAAAATGTCTATGAAGACATTCTGAATGTCCCCCTGATCATTAAGTATCCTGGTAAAAAGGAGCATGGGAAACGGATTGGTGAACTGGTGACACTTTCCGATGTGCTGCCCACCCTGATTGAGCTGCTAGACCTGGATGTGCCTGAATTGAAATACCCCATACAGGGTGAATCCATGGTGGATTTGATGTACAATAACGGGTCCATGAACCGGGAATATATTGTTTCCGAGAGCTGGTCACAGGCCTCGGTGATTACCCGGGATTTTAAGCTTGGGATCATGCTGGATCCCACCTCTGCCAAGAACAAGATGGATTTTCGTGATTTCGGAGATATGTTCTTTGATATGAAATTGGATCCGCTGGAGACTGAAAACCGGATCAGCGATCCGGACTACCAGGAGCAGATCCAATTGCTGAGGCACTATTATAATGAGTATACGGAGAATATCCCGGCTACCGGGAAAGAGGAGACGGTAAAACAACTTATGGATCAATAACCCAAAAATATTCCTTAACCCAAAAATATTCCTTATGAAACGAAGAGATTTTGTCAGAAATGTGAGTGCTTCCAGCCTCGCCTTTTCAGTAGTTCCAAGTTTTGCAGTCTCAGGCCTGGGTCATACAGCTCCCAGCGATAAACTGAACATTGCCGGAATTGGTGTCGGGGCCGGTGGAAAAGGAAAAGTGAACCTGAAGAATATGGTGGGGCAGAACATTGTGGCCCTGTGTGATTGTGATTACGCCTATGCCGACCCGGTTTTTAAAACCTATCCCAAAGCCAAAAAGTACAAGGACTATCGCAAAATGCTTGAGAAGCAGAAAGACATTGATGCGCTTGTCATTGCCACCCCTGACCATACACATGCGCTTATTGCGGCTGCCGGCATGGAACTTGGAAAAAATGTTTATCTGCAAAAACCCCTGACCCATTCGATCTGGGAGTCCCGTTATCTCACCGAACTGGCCGGAAGAACCGGAGTCGTTACCCAGATGGGAAATGAGGGTCACTCAAAAGATACTGTATATGAAGTAGCCGAAGTTGTCCAAAGTGGGTGCCTGGGAACCATCAGGGAAGCTCATGTCTGGACCAACCGGCCCATCTGGCGGCAGGGGATGCCAAAGCCCCTCAAGGAGGTAGCCGTTCCAAAAACACTGGATTGGGATCTTTTTATCGGTCCGGCCAAAATGCGTGCCTACAGCCCTGAGTATCATCCATGGATCTGGCGTGGCTGGTGGGATTATGGTACAGGAGCTCTGGGTGATATGGGATGCCACCTGCTGGACGTTCCCAACTTTGCCCTGCAACTTGGACAACCTGTAGCCTTCCAGGGCAGTTCTTCTCTGGTGAATACGGAGAGCGCGCCGGCAGCTTCCAGGGTATGCTATCAATTCCCGGCCAGGAAAAACCTTCCTTATTGTGCTTTTCCGGAATTGGAATTAACCTGGTATGATGGAGGATTAATGCCTACCCGTCCTTTCGATTTGCCCAACGATGCACCAATGAATCCTGGGGGTGGCTTTATGTTTATCGGGTCTGAAGCCACCTTAATTTCCAGATCCTATGGAAGTGATTGGAAGGTCTATAAGAACGGACAGGAGTTTCAACCTGAGACCCTGGTGGACTTAGGCCGTGTCCCCGATCATCCCCTTGGAGGAGGAAGACACGAAATGCATTTTGTGGAATGCTGCAAGAATGGAGAATCTCCTTCATCCAGTTTTGATTACTCCGGACCCTTCAATGAGATGGTGGTAATGGGTAACCTGGCTGTCAGGTTGCAATCTCTTAAAAAGACACTTCTGTGGGACAGCGAAAAGATGCAGGTCACCAATATTGGAGCGGAAGAGAAGATTAAGACTTCAAAACTCTTCCCCTATTCCAGTGACATTGTAAGCAAAAGGGTAGATGATCAGTCCCGGAAATGGGTGGAGCAGAATGCCCTGGAAATGTGCAATGAATGGATTAAACACGAGTATTTTAACGGTTATAAACTCTAAAAGATGAAAACAAAGATTTTATCATGGGCAATAATACTGGTTTCTGTTACCCTCATGGCACAGGAACGGGACAACACCCTCTCACCCGCCGATTTTGCTTCCGGGTGGTCCCTGCTTTTTGACGGAGAAACACTCAGGGGGTGGAAAGCATACAACGGGGACGAACCTCAAACCTGGAAGGTAGATGAAAACGCATTATTCTGCGATGGATCCAGTGGCGGTGATGACATTATGACTGTGGAATGCTTTGGTGATTTTGACCTGAAGTTTGAATGGAAAATTGAGGCGGAAGGAAACAGTGGTGTGATTTACCTGACCCGGGAAGGAAGGCAATGGAATCGGCCCTATCTGACCGGCCTGGAGTACCAGGTGCATGATGAAGAGGATAATTTCAGCATTAATTCAGTTGGTTCCGTCTACGATGTGTATGCTCCCTCTCACAATAAAAAAGTGAATCCTGCCCTGGAATGGAACAGCGGCAGAATACGTCTTTCCAAGGGTATGATCACCCACTGGGTCAATGGTGAGCTTGTGGTGAACTGCCAGTTGTATTCTGATGACTGGGACGATAAAGTGGCGGCATCCAAATGGAAGGACAACCCATTTTACGGAAAATCTCCCTTTGGTCATATCGATTTCCAGAACCACGGAAGCCAAGTATGGTATAAAAATGTAAAAATTTTGAGGCTGTAATGATCAGAATTATATCATTGAATATGAATTCACGAAGGATAATAGTTGCTTTGGGGTTCTGCCTGACAGGGCTGATATCAATCCAGACAAGCGCCCAGCATAGGCAGAACCTGTTGTTTATCATGACCGACCAGCAGCGCTATGATGCATTGAGCATTGCCGGGAATTCGGTGCTGCAGACACCAAACCTGGATCGCCTGGCCAGGCAGGGAGTTTATTTTGAGAATGCCTACTCGGCCTGTGCAGTCTGTGCGCCGGCAAGGTCCTCCATTCTTACAGGCCATACAGTTGAGAATACGGGAATGCGCACAAACGACAGGGCATACTATTATGAGGGGGAGGCTGTGATGACCATGCCCACCTTTGATGAGATCCTCAGTGAGAACGGATATCACTGTGAGTATTACGGCAAGTGGCACAGTCATACCTCCCATACCACTGTCTATAAAAACCCGAAACTATACTCCATGAATGGGAGTTCAGTTTTTGGGCATGGCGGACAGAAGTATGTGCACCTGGATTACCTGGATGAACATGTTCCAAAAAGAGAACTGAAACCTGGAGAGTTGTTCGATTCCATGACCAAAAGGCCCTATGAAACCGATCCCCTGGATCGGCACCATGGAATGACCGATGCAGAACTACAGGCGCTGAATGAAAGATCTCCCCAATGTGATATGCACGGGGCACTACAAATTCCCAAAGAGCATACCCTCACTGCATTCCAGGCCAAAGAGACTATAGAGGCTATCGAACGCCTGAAAGACCAGGCCTTTAGCATTACCTGTTCATTTCATTTCCCACACGCTCCCATGCTTCCTCCGGAACCCTATTACAGCATGTACCCGGCAGCCGAGATGGTTCCTCCCGTCAGTCTGAATGATGCCATGGAAAACTCGCCCTATAAAAATGCTAACGGACGATTAGGATTACCGGAGTATTCTGACCCTGAGAAGATCAAATACATGATTTCCAACTACTACGGGCTTGTAAAGGAGATTGACGACTGGGTAGGCAAAATTCTTGAAAAGCTGGATGAAACCGGACTCACGGAGAGTACCCTGGTTATTTTCACCAGCGACCATGGTGAGATGCTGGGGGCTCACGGACTACGTGAAAAGAATGTGTTCTACGAGGAGTCGGCACACATCCCCCTCTTATTGCGTTTTCCGGGTGAGATTGAGCCTGGCACCACGGTGGATGGATATATCTCCCACGTGGATATATTTGCCACCATTTTGGACTATCTGGAAATCGGTGAATATGAATCGGATGGGAAGAGTCTTCGCGGTTTAGTTGAAGGGCGGGATACAGATCAGGGAGAATACGTAGTCACCGAGTGGAACTACAGGGGTGATATCTCACCCAATTACATGGTAGTGAAGGGTGGATGGAAGTTAATGATTCCTTACTCAAAGAGTTCAGAGCTCATTAATGCCTTGTATGATCTGACCAACGATCCATATGAAATGGATAACCTGCTTGGCAAAAATCCGGAGCGGGAATTGTATGAAGAGCGTGCGGAGGAACTCAGGCGATGCCTGCTGGATTGGCTGAAGAAAAACGGATCGAAACACCACGAAGGTGTCAAGGAAAGGAAACTAATCTAAAAAGATATACCACTGAAATTTTCGATTCATAAAGGAATAAGCTCTCAGATTAACAACTCAACAGATTTGCTTCAGAATTGAATATTATCATTGTTCACAGTTTACTGTTTAACTATTCACAGTTCACTGCAATAGTGAATATAATATGTATTCAATCCAACTTTAACTGAGACTTTAATTTATACATTAAGAATATGAAGAACCTGATTTACCTGCTGCTTGCTCTGTTCATTCTTTCCTCCTGTGAAAAATCAAATGAACCCGATCCGCCACTTACTTTTGCCGATTCCATCAGTATGGGTGCCGGATATGCAGAAGAAGTATATTATAGTCTTGAGAATGGTTTTGTTTCAACAGCCTCTCGTTCGGGCTGGGATATCGCCTTTTCGACCGACCCGAGGAGTTCAACGGTATTAATAAATGAAGGCTATGGGGTAGAGTTATATGCCTACCCTCTGGGAGACCTTTCTGCGTGGGATGCAGTAGACGCATCTAGCCTGGCTGATTGGCCTGCCCTGTACAATTCAGATACCTCATGGTTTAACGGGGCATTCGATCGGAATGCCACAGGTCATCCCGACTACGGATGGGGTGTCTATAATTCACAAAACCATGATGTGATCGGCGATTCCCTGTTTATCATCAAATTAGGTGATGGCTCGTTAAAAAAGATTTTCATCGAGAAGAGGGGAGCCATGACAAACTCCTTTACTGTTAAGTATGGAGATATTGATGAGGCAGGAGAATCCATGGAGATATCCTGCGGAGGCTATACGGCCAAAAACTTCATCTATCTATCACTTTCAAGTGGAGAGGTAATGGATTTTGAGCCGGACAAAAGCACCTGGGACCTTCTGTTTACAAAATATCACGATGAATCTATTCCATATATCGTTACCGGGGTTCTGTCTAACTCCAATGTTGAGACTGCTGAGATCAGAAACATCGATCCCGCATTGGCTGATACTACAGATGGGGTGTTCAGCGGTGATATCTCAATTATCGGGGCTGACTGGAAATCATATGACAGGGGTTCATCTGCCTACAATATCGAACCTGATCTATGCTATTTCGTGAGAAGCGGGGAGGAAACTTTCAAACTGACCTTTACCGGAACTGATGGAAGTGCTTCAGGCAAGGTTGTTTTTGACATTGAGAAGTTAGATTAATTTCAATCGTTCAATGGGTATGTGGAAGAGAGCAATTTTTGCCACGCTGTTTCTCATTGTGTGTTTTTCTTGTGATATGTTTGCTCAGTCAATCCTTGTGATCATCGACAGGGAGACGGGCAACACCCTTCCGAATGCTCATGTTTGTTTCGAAAGCCTGGATGGGGAGAACACCTCTTATGCGCTTTCAAATGAGAAGGGTGTCGTTATTAACAACATCCAAAAGAGATCACTTGTTTCGGTCTCTTTCATGGGATACCAGACCTTGCTGGATACCATATCTCCTGCCAAATCGGGAAAATTATACCTGCAGCCGTCACTGATTGTTGTTGATGAGGTAGTGGTTACTGCCCAGTTTTCGCCAAAAATGGCCGATAAATCCATCTATAAGGTGAAGGTGATCGACCATGGTATTGTGGAAAAGAAAGGAGCGACTAATTTATCAGAGCTTATTTCAAATGAATTGAATTTCAGTCCTGTAAGGGATGCGGCACTGGGATCTACAGTTCGGATCCAGGGACTTGGGGGTGAACATGTGAAGATCCTTGTAGATGGTGTTCCCATGGTGGGGAGACAGAATGGAATACTGGACCTTTCGCAAATAAATGTCTCTTCAATCGATCACATTGAAATTGTTGAGGGTCCCATGTCCGTGGTCTATGGCAGTAATGCCATGGCCGGGGTTATCAATATTATTACTAAAGAGAACAAGCGCCAGAGTGTGTCAGCCGGATTGGAGGGCTATTATGAGACTGTAGGTGTTTACGATATCGACGGGAATTTCTCAGTGAATAAAGGTGTCAACTCTTTCGGCATGACCTTTGGTCGCTATTTTTTTGATGGTTATTCTGAAGTTGATTTCTCCAGGGCGAAGGAGTGGAATCCTAAACTTCAGTATACCCTTGATGGATACTATGCATTAAATTTAAAAGAGTGGAAAGGAAAAGTGTCTGCCAGTTACTTCGATGAAGAGCTCAGGGACAATGGGAATCTGAATCCGGATCTCAATTTTGAAGGAGCCTTTGATACCTATCATTTCACCAATAGGTGGGACACGAAAATTGATCTGAACAGAAAGCTTTCAGGCAAGCAGAATGTTCAGTTGGCAGGGGCCTGGTCCAACTACAGGAAATCCAAAATACTCTACCTGAATGACCTGGTGAACCTTGAAAAAACTGTGGTCCCGTCCTCATCGGCCAATGATACAACCACTTTCAGGAACTATTTTAGCCGGGGAACCTACAGCAATGAGGATTCCGATTGGATCACCTACCAGGGAGGCTATGAGATTAACTATGAGACTGCCATCAGCAAACGATTGGAAGCCTCTCAAAGTATAGGTGATGCCTCCGGGTTTTTAACTACGAATATAATCCCATCGGAGCGTATTAATCTGCAGCCCGGAGTTAGGTATATCTATAATTTCAAATACAAAGCTCCACTGATCTATTCCATGAATATAAAATGGGACCTCCTGGAGGTGATAAGTCTCAGAGGATCATATGCAAAAGGATTCCGTGCGCCTTCTATCAAGGAGCTGTATTTGAATTTCCAGGATATCAATCACAATATCCGGGGAAATCCTGATCTGGATGCCGAAACTGGCAATAATTTTAATGTCTGGCTGGATATGAACCTTGGTAAAATGAGCCATAAAGTATCTTTCTCGACCAATGTTTACTACAATAAAATAGATAACAAGATTGAGTTGTTGTATGATCCGAATGATCCGACTTCTGCTATCTATTTTAATGTACCTGCAGGTGCTATGATCTCCAAAGGATTTTCATTGGATATAAACTACAGGCTTCACCCAAGATTAACCCTGAACACAGGTGTGTTTCACAACGCCATATCCAGCATCATTAATACAAGTGAATTCACAAACAATACCGACTTTGCTTCCAACCTGAAATACAAGAATGTGAAGTACAGGTTCGAACTATCTCTCTTCTATAAATACACAGATGAATATAGCAGGTACATTGGCTCTATGGATATGGAGACCGGTGAGATCTATGATGTTTCTCTCAGCTACCTTGAGGATTATCATAACATGGATGCCACCATAAGTGTTCCTCTGTTCAACAGTACGCTTCGGCTGACCACCGGTGTAAAAAATATCTTTAACAATAAATCGATCACATCTTCGGGTGGTGGTGCAGTACATTCAGGAGGGGGTGGCGGTAGCACTCTGCTGAACTGGGGCCGGACCTGGTTTCTGAAAGCCAGCTATTCATTTAATAAATTCTTTAAGTAGGAACAGATGAAGTTGAAAGTTTATGGTGTATTGATATTCTTCACTCTTTCTGCAGCATCCTGTTTCGAGGATGACCAGGCGGTCCCTCCCTATGCGCTGCCAGCCAATATTGATACCCTCTCCCTTCAAAAATCCATTTACGACTACCAGGTCTATTTTGATTTCAGTACCCGGAATACTGTATCAGAAAACAGGAATGGAGAGTGGGTTCTCTCCTTTGAGTGTGCCGATTCGGGAACCCACATCAGGATCAACGCTTCGGATTATTGGGGACTGGTGCGAACCGGATCGACAAACATGGATTCCGCTTTCACCGAAAATACCGGTTATGTCTGGCATGTGGACAAATCTGATGGCAATCCCGATTCCACTGCAGTGGGCAATTGGGTTAGTTTTAACAATGGAATCCCCAGCTATACCAATGAAGTCTACCTTCTTGGTAAATATGACGGAATATCTTACCATATTGCAAAGAAGGTTCAATTTGTATCTTTGAATGAGGAGACCTATACATTCCTCATAGGCGATCCCGGGGTGAGTTTAGTGGATACCGCCAAAGTGATTAAAGATGGTAGCTTTAACTACAAACAATTCTCTTTCGAAAACAATAAATCAATTCAGATTGAACCGGAAAAGGATACCTGGGATATCCTCTTCACACAATATTTTACCATACTGTTTACAGACGATGGCATCCGTGCTCCCTATTATGTAAGAGGGGTTCTGCTAAATCCGAATCGTGTTGAAGCTGCACTGGATACAAGCATCCACTTCCTCGATGTGAATTACGACAATGCCCTTCAAAACAGTTTCTCTATCCTGCAGGATTATATTGGCCATGACTGGAAATCCGTTATTGTGGATGAAGCCAGTAATTCAGCCGAATACAAGGTCAGGCCGGGATATACATACATTGTCAGAGATGCAAACGACGAACTATATAAATTCCGTTTTAAAAGCTTTTTCAATAAATCAGGATTGAAGGGATATCCCTCCATTGAGTACGCCCCATTAAATCCGGAATAAATCTATTCCTATTCATTCAAAAATCTCCATAAATTATGAAACCACTTGCAATGATCGCAGCAACAGTTGTCACCCTTGCCTTAATCTCCTATTCCATTGCCATCATCACTGAGCAGAGAAAAAGGAGGGTGATTAACCTCGTATTAATATTTATATCGCTCGGCGTGGTTCTTGATATAGGCGCTACTACAATGATGATCATTGTCTCAGAAAACAGTCCCTTTACCATACACGGAATACTGGGATACTCCTCCCTGACCCTGATGATTATCGACTCGGTTCTTCTCTGGAGATTCAGATTTAAAAACGGGAATGAAGAGGAAGTTGCCAGTCCGGTTCACCTCTATTCAAGAGTAGCATACATCTGGTGGGTAGCTGCATATATCACCGGAACATTGATGGTTATGTTATAGAATGAGATTAAATCCCAACCTTATATTGTGAGTGAGTTGAAGGTGTAATCACCTGTTTTAGTTGCTCTGCTCGACACCAATCAATACTGATATTGCAGTCGTACCTAAGGCTGAATAGATTCCTGGTCTGGTGCTGAATAGATTCCTGACTTGGTGCTGGATAGATTCCTGACTTGATGCTGGATAGATTTCTGGCCTGGTGTTGGATTTATTCCTGACTTGATGCTGGATAGATTTCTGGCCTGGAGGTCTTCCTTTTTTCGGGTGTCCTGTTTCTCGAAAACAAGAAGTCACAGGGTCGTGACTTTTCGAGATTATGTGACTTCCCTACGCTTCTAACGTTCTCGCGAGGACGTTCTAAAAACCTCAATATTAAAGACATATGAAACATGCGCAACAAAGGTAGATTTAATAATAACTCACCATTTTGTGTAAAAGTCACACGTGTGTGACTTTCTGAAATCGCAAAAAAGGGTACCACTGTTTGTTTCACTCTAAAATCATAATACGCTATTATATGGAACAGGATAAGCAACTCGCCAGATTTACAAGATTCTAAATCCCAACCTTATATTGTGAGTGAGTTGAAGGTGTAATCACCTGTTTTAGTTGCTCTACTGATTCGGGATTACCATTCAGGTGGTTTACAAACAGCTCAAGGGTTTCTAATTTATCCGTCTTCACAATGGTACTGGTCTTTATATCCCTCAAATCGATAAGGAATCCTGAAAAGAGGTCAGGGATCTCTGTAACAATATCCGTATTCAGGAAATTGCTCTCATTGTAGATCCGGTTATAGTTTTCTGCTTTCTTATCAATGAAGAAGGTGGTATTTTTTAAGTTTGTGATTGAAGTCGTTTTACGGCAGCTTTGGATGCACTCCCTGTCAATTCTGTCTTTTTCACAGCCGGTAACCTGGTGAAAAAAGCACTGCCTGCTTATCATCAGTTCAACGGGGTGATAGATACTGTAGTAGAGATTGAAATGATCAGGCTTCTTGATTCCCCTGATCTGCTGCCTGTTCAGTTCGTTTGAAATAAATGCACCCGAGCACTCAAAATCCTCCTTCAGGCTGAGCAGACTGTATGAGTTGACAAGATTTAAGCGGGGACCAGCAATCCAGGGAATCCCCAGTTGATGCGCCTCATATGCGATTCCGGTATTATCTGTCACGAGCAGTTCTGGTCTCAGCTTCTGGAGGAATTCTACCGCGGCACTGAAATCTTCACCTCTTAATACAGAGGGGAACCAGGGTGTAATACACCTGTATTCTTTGAAGAGATCTAAATATTCAGACTTTTTATCAGCAATGGAATCAGCAGTGGAATCAGCAGTGGAATCAGCAGTGGAATCAGCAGTGGAATCAGCAGTGGAATCAGCAATGGAATCAGATCTAGAATCAGCAGTGGAATCAGATCTAAAATCAGCAGTGGAATCAGCAATTGAATCAGGGAGCTGAAAGAAGATCGTGGCAGCTGTATCATCACAAAGGTGCAGATCTCCCGGTGATGAGATCAGGACCGAAAGGGAAGGGGGAGTGGCTCTGGGCTCTAGCCTGGGCAAAACCGGAAGCTTCACGGGGTCAACATGTTCACGGGATTCCCTTAAGAAATACAGGATCCGTTTTTTCAGCCTGGTGAGTTCACTGAAGGGGAGAAAGAGACCGGGTTGTAGATTTACCAGATCCAGTTGTTCGATGTAATACTCCGTGTCATTGATTGCTTTGAATCTTTTTAATAACTCCTTATGATTTAATGACATCTCCTCCCTGCTCTCGAGATTCAACTCTGAAGTGAGAGACAGTGAGGAGTCAGGAGTTTTAATGAGCACCCTGAGGGGCATACCCTCTTTCCCCCATACGGTCATCGTCAGGGGAGCCTTTTCAACACTTAATCCGTCAATAATGCTTTTCACATGCAATCTGATCCCGCCCTTTTCTTCATAAAGCTCATATTCAGCTTCTTCAATGGCCTCGTCAGAAGTGCTGCCGCTTAGTTCAGCTAAATGTGTGGCTGAATTGTCCCGGGGATTATCAATATACATGTCTCTGTTTATATCTCCTTTTAAATATCCATTGGAGAAATCCCGGTTGAAAACCTTGAAGAGTCTCGCATTATCGCTGCTCAGGCTTTTCCCATCATAAAGGCGCTGAAGCTGTTTTCTGAAGGTTTCCACCACTGTATGCACATAGTGAAACTTCTTGATTCTTCCTTCGATTTTGATGGAGTCGACTCCCGCCTCAGCGATCTCTTTTAAATCGAACCAGGCTGAGTTGTCTTTCAGATTGAGGGGGAATTGACTGCCTGTGGGAGTAGTAAGATAGCGATCGCGGCACGGCTGACTGCACCTGCCGCGGTTCCCCGAGTTTCCACCGTGAAGCGAACTCATGTAACAGAGGCCCGAAAAGGAGATACAGTAGGAGCCGTGGACAAAAACTTCAGACAGGAGATTGTGTTGATGAGCAACCAGGCTTAAGCTTTTAATCTCTTCAAGGCTTAACTCACGGGAAAGATTCACCCTGGTGGCATTCAGCGTGCTCAGAAATTTTATCTGACCCTCATTGTGGGTTGTGAGCTGGGTGGAGGCATGAATATTGAACCGCGGGAAGTATTTGGAGATCAGGTAAAACAAGCCCAAATCCTGGATAATAATCCCGTCTATGCTGGTATTATAAAGCTTGTTGAGCAGGCGTAAAAGGTCCGGAATTTCTTGCTCTACAATGATGATATTAAGGGTCAGGAAAACTTCACAACTGTTTCTGTGAGCCAGCCTTAAAATCCCGTATAGCTCATCGAAATTTATATTTAAGGCCCGGTTCCTGGCATTGAATTTATTGACCCCACAGTAGACAGCATCTGCCCCTGCTGCAATTGCAGCCTTAATGGAATCCACATCCCCACCTGGTGCCAGTAACTCAATATCCCGCTTCATTAATTCTTCAAAAATACATTGTATATTCGTGTATGCAAGTGAAACGCGTACTTCACACCAGTGAAATGCCCTGGATCCTGATTCCCGGATTATAATTACGTACCCATTCTATTGCAATCTCAATTTCACAACCATTAAATTCTAATCATATGAGCAACATTATTGTATTGGGCGCAGGCATGGTGGGCAGCACAATGGCCATCGATATGGCAACTAAACACTATGTGACACTTACGGATATCAGTAAGGATGTTTTAATCGGAGTTAAAGGAAGGTGTTCCGATCTTACTATACATCAGCTGGATGTATGCAACAAGAAGGAGTTGAAGGAGCAAATCAGAAAACACGACCTGGTCATCAATGCGGTGCCCGGATTTCTAGGCTTTGAGACCCTGAAAAGCATTATTGAGGCAGGCATGAATGTGGTGGATATTGCGTTCTTTCCGGAGAACGCACTGGAGCTGGATGCCCTGGCAAAGGAACACGGGGTGACTGCAATTGTGGATTGCGGTGTGGCGCCCGGAATGGACAACGTGATCCTGGGGTATTACAATGAAACCATGAAGCTAAGCGATTTTGAGTGCCTGGTGGGAGGTTTGCCCAAAATAAAGAAGTGGCCATTCTGCTACAAGGCACCTTTTTCACCAATCGATGTCATCGAAGAGTACACCCGCCCGGCAAGGTATGTGGAGCATGGCGAGCTGGTTGTCAGGGAGCCTCTGACCGATTGTGAGTATGTGGAATTCGATCGCGTTGGGACCCTTGAAGCTTTCAACTCGGACGGACTGAGATCCATCATCTTCACAATGCCACACATTCCCAATATGAAGGAGAAAACGCTACGCTACCCAGGTCATGTGGAGTATGTGAAGGTGTTGAAGGAGAGTGGTTTTTTTGATACTGAAGAAATTGAGGTGGATGGAAGGCCGATTTCTCCGCTGAAATTCACCAGTAAAGTGCTTTTCAATGAGTGGAAACTGGGAGAGACCGAGGAAGAGATCACTGTATTACGGGTTACCCTGAAGGGGGAGAACGCTGATGGACTGATAGAGGAGGTGGTCTATGATATGTATGATGCCTATAATCCCGGTACCGGAACCTCATCCATGGCCCGAACCACAGGATATACAGCCACAGCAGCTGCAAACCTCTTCCTGGATGGATTATTTGCAGAAAAAGGAGTATTTCCCCCGGAACTGGTAGGTAAACATAAAAGCTGTTTTGATTATTTCTTCAGCTACCTGGAAGAGCGGGATATTCATTACATAAAGAGTACAAGACTGGTTTAATTCTGGTTTAATTCTGGTTTAAATCTGGTTTAAATCTGGTTTAATTCTGCTTTAATTCTGCTTTAATTCTGCTTGTACTTCAGATAGGCATATATGGGAAGCCCTGCAGTTAACAGAATTGCCCCCCAGAGAAGGACCTCATATTCCAGTCCCGTGATGGCCCAGAGGGAGTAGAGAAATGCAGGCACTGATATTGCAGAGGCAGCGATCAATCTGCTTTTGCTGAAACTTCTCTTTTTTTTCAGGTAGAGCGTAATTTCTGTCAGGGAAGAGAAAAGGTAGGGCAGCAGGCAACTGAGTGTGGAGAGCATGATGATGAACGCAAACATCTTCACCAAGCCCTTTGTATAGTTGATTCCCACCAACAGTGTGGCCAGCAGGCTGGCAATGATGATCCCGATGACCGGAATTCCTTTTGAGGATGCTTTTTTAAAGACAGGTGGGAAGAGGCTGTCCCGGGCCGCAGCCATGGGTAGCTGACCCTGGAGCAGGATCCAACCATTCAGCGCACCAAAACATGCGATGGCCGCACCTGCCGCAACCAGACCCGATGCCCAGTCTCCCCAGGCCATCCGGGCGGCATCGGCAAAAGGTGCGGCTGAATGCTGTAGTTCCCCCGGTGAAATAATTCCCATAACCCCTACCGTACTTGAAATGTAAAGCAGCGCTGCTATGGCGATTCCCATTATCGTGGCTCTGGGGATCGTTTTTGTGGGATTTTTCACCTGATTGGAAGGGATGGTGGCTGACTCCAATCCGAGGAAGGCCCAGAGGGTTAATGCTGCAGTTGCGGTAACTGCATCAAAGTTTGATGCTCCACTCAGGTTGAAAGGGATGAAATGAGACCGGTCGAAATGGAGAAATCCAATAGTGCCGAAAACAATCAGCGGTACTATTTTGATGATGGTGGTAACCAGCTGTACGATCCCCACCTTTTTGATGCTCTTGGTATTGATATAGGTGAAGAGCCAGATGGTCCCTACGGCCACTCCGGCCGAGAGAATTTGATTCTCCTTCAGTGCCGGGATAAAGAATGACAGATATCCCACACCTGCTACTGCTATGGCAGCATTGCCGCACCAGATAGAGATCCAGTATCCCCATGCCACCAGGAAACCGGCAAAGTCTCCAAACCCCTCCTTTGCATAAGTATATGGACCGCCTGCCTTTGTGATCAACCTGCTGAGCCTGGAGAAAACCAGGGCAAGGAAGAGGGTGCCCGCAACCGTGAATACCCAACCAAACAGGGAGATCCCCCCGTAGAGTGCGAGCGCTGCAGGTAAAAGGAATATTCCCGATCCGGTCATATTTCCCACCACCAGGGAGGTGCTCAGCCACAGACCGATTTTCCCCGTTGTACTTTCTTTTTGATCAATGCCCATAGGATCAATATCGGTATAATTATTACGACCAGGACTATTATTATTATTATATTGAATCCCACTTAAAAATCTAAATTGAGTTTTTCGAACCGGGTTTCTCCAGGTAAGAGAACAAAGGTTATTCAATTTTGGCCAAATTGACTTGATTCGGCCACTCAAATGCTCTGTATGCCTCTGTTCATGGGGGATTTCCCCCACTTATCTCAGTTTTTTGAGCTAACGGAAGGTACCTCTCCCATACTCTCGTGTTTGTCCTCATGTTTTTCTCCTTTCTATGTTACTACGCCGCTTCGATGAGTCAGTCAAGCTCCTCCCAGGCCTCTTTGTAAAAATGGTGTTCATGCATTTTCAATTGCTCTCCAAATCGTATATTTTAAAAGTGTTCGCGATCTTCGATTCTATCTGATGCCCGCTCTTGGTTATCTTTGCGGGCACCGAAATAAACCACTCGATAAAACTCCGATGTTCCTGCCTTTTATACTTTTCTTTCTTCTGGCGCATCATCACCGATATG
>JAAEOI010000134.1 GCA_024244665.1 Bacteroidota bacterium
TAAAGCTCTGGCTCGGAAGATTGGCAGACAAGACTGCTGAAGGATTCGAGAGGGTTGGTGATACTCTTTTCTATACAGATCAAGCTCCTGCAGCTGCCGACGGATTGAATATCGTTCAATTGAGCAATGCAAACATCCACGATTTTGTAACTGCTTATGACCTCTCGATCTTTAATCCGATGGTTCTGGGAGGGATTTTCCTGGGTGCTATGATGGCCTTTGTATTCTGTGCCATGACCATGAAGGCTGTGGGTCGCGCTGCTGGTGCAATGGTTGATGAAGTGCGCAGGCAGTTTCGAGAGATTCCCGGTATCATGGATGGGAAAGCTACTCCTGAATATGCCAAGTGTGTGGAGATTTCCACCAAGGGTGCTCAGAAGGAGATGCTTCTTCCTTCAATACTGGCCATCGCCGTTCCTATCGCCATTGGTCTGATTCTTGGAGTAGCCGGTGTAATTGGATTGCTGGTTGGCGGTCTGACCACAGGATTCACACTTGCAGTGATGCTTAACAATGCAGGTGGAGCATGGGACAACGCCAAGAAATACATTGAAAAAGGAAATTTTGGTGGAAAAGGCAGCGATGCTCACCATGCTGCAGTTGTAGGTGATACAGTTGGAGATCCTTTCAAGGACACTTCCGGACCTTCACTGAATATTCTGATCAAACTGATGACTATGGTTTCTGTTGTAATGGCAGGTCTTACCGTGGCCTTTGGAATGTTCTAGAAACAATAAAAACATTCATAAAAATACCGCTCCCATTTCCAGGGGCGGTATTTTTTATATCCCTATCCTGGCATTCCTTATTTTTACTGGTGGTATCATTATTGCCATTTATCTGAAGCTTGTACCCGGATCGACGCCTTAGCGCATGCGAAGCAGACGGTGCAGCGAGATCATGGTAAAAGCGAAAGAGACTAAAGGGTGATGATTGTGCCGCGGTCACCGAAGTGCTTTTTCAGTTGCAGTTTCTCGCCGTCAAAAACAGCATATGTGAAGTTGGTGATCCAGTCACCCAGGCATACGACCTGGCTTGAGGGGGATACCCGGATAAGGAATGGAACATGACGGTGGCCGAAAACGAAGTAATCAATGTCAGGCTGCTTCTCCAGGTATTTTCTTGCAAAGATTACCTGGTGCTCCTTTTCAATCCCCATGAAGGGCACAAAGGCGCCTTTTTTGCTGCGGCTTTTTTTTGACCACCACTGTGCAAATGTTACGGAACCGTTTGGGTGGAGACGGGCATAGAGCCATTGCATGAATCTGTTTTTGAAAATGCCCTGTAACATCCGGTAGGCGTGGTCAGATTCCAGCAGTCCATCACCATGCCCAAGCAGGAAACTCTTGTTGCTCCATGTTTTTACCAGGTTTCCGCGGTGAATGCTTACCCCGATCTCTTCGGTTAGGTAGCTGAAAAGCCAGATATCATGATTTCCAGGGAAGATGTGGATCTCAATACCTTCGTCAGCCAGGGAAGCAAGTTTTCCCAGGAAGCGGACGAAGCCTCTTGGAACCACCTTACTGTATTCGAACCAGAAGTCAAAGACATCACCCAGGAGCCAGATCTCCTTTGCATCATGGCGGATCTGTTCAAGCCAATCGACAAAATAGCTCTCCCGCAACCTGCCGTCATCCAGGGGAAACATTCCCAGGTGAAGGTCCGATGCAAAATATATGCGGTTCCTTTCAGGCATCATTTATTAAAGCAGGTTGTCAAGCCAGGTCTCCAGGGTTTTTCCGAAGATATTCTTCGCCACAATATCGCCCTCCTTATTGACCAGGAAAGCGGAGGGCAGAGAAGATACATTGTACAAAATGTTCGCCCTGGAATCGGGATAGGTCAGTTCCGAAACATTGATCCAGTTAAATTCATTGAAGTCGATGGCATTCATCCATCTGTATTTATCATTATCCATTGAGATGGCATAAATTTCAAATCCTTTGCTGTGGTAAAGGTCATATGTGGACTTTAATTGCAGAAGTGAATTTATGCTGGTTTCATCTCCCGATGCCCAGAAGACCACCATGATTGCCTTCCCTTTGTAATCGGAAAGGGTGATCTCCTTACCATCCCGGTCAGGAATGGCGAGATCAAGAAAACCCTTGGGCTCTTCGGCCATTTCCAAAAGGGTGTTCATATGACTGGCCCTGTTGAATTCTGCCTCCCGGCGCGTGATATCAGCACGCAGGGATAAGGTGAGTGAAGAGTTGGGATGGGCTGTTTCCAGTGAATCGGCAATTACCTTGAAGTACTGGAGATCGGACTCCAGGCCCATGACCAGGGCATCTTCTTCATACTTCTGGTAGAGGGCATAGACACTCGAAAGAGAGGTCATGTGTTGCACCAGGTAACTGATGGTAAATCGTTTCTGGCTTATGATGGTTTGAGTATATGCATCGCGAACCAGTTTCATATGAGGTGATTCCGGGTCCCCGGCCGTCAGGGCGACTTCCTCCAGGGAGTCCAGTTTTGAGCGGGTGAGGTTGAGTTGTTCAACCAGGATCCTGATGTTTTCCGACTCTTCCGATCCATGAACGCTGTATCCCTTGTCAAAAGATTCCGCTCTGGTGGAGAGGGTGATTTTTTCACCGGGAGCGATCAGTAGGTTTACAATCTCCCCGTTGCTGTATCTCAGCACAAACAGTTCGGGTTCTTCAAGGTTTGTAGTCAGTGTAAAAGCACCCTCTTTACCAATAGCGGCTGAATCGATAAGTGATGTCCGGTTTACATCAAGCCTTTCCAGTGTGATGGCCTGGCCTTCACCTTCCTCGACAGATCCGTGTATACTTACATTGTTCCTGTTACAGGCGATACCTGCAGTGAGCAGGAATAAAAAAACAGCGTATTGAATTCTCATATGATCAGTAGTTGCTATACAATTTTTCTAATTTATCAACCAGCTCTCCTCCAAAGAGATCCCTTGCAATAATTTTTCCTCCCGGGCCGATGAGATAGTTGGATGGGATCTTTTCCACCATGTAAAGATCGGCAATCAGCGATTCCCATCTCACCAGGTCACTCATATGATCCCAGGTAAGATGATCCTGCTCAATGGCCTGGTTCCAGGTTTCTCCATCCCCGTCGAACGATACCTGCAGGATTTTAATAGGAAAATCTCCCCTCATGTCCCACACCTCCTTCAGATACCGGTTCTCCTCCCTGCTCAGGCTGCTCCATCCTGCCCAGAAACAGAGTATTACATAGTCACCTTTAAGATCCGACAGAGCCATCTGTGATCCATCGGGGCGTGAAGATACAAAATCGGGTGCGATCTCACCTACCTCCGGACGATGATCCTGTCCATTTTTCTCGTTTGTAGCATCTGCTTCAAGAACCTGTGCATGCAATGAGCGGGCAGCTTCAAATTCCGGATACGTGGATTGCATCACAGAATCCACAAAGCGGTAGGTTTGGAAATCCTTTCCCGGATGAAATACAGGCAGGCCCTGTCCGTATAGATTGTAGAGCGCTATCAGAATGGAAAGAGACTCCTGGTTTTTCTCAATGAAGTCAAGGGAGAAAGCCCGGAATGAAGTGGTGATGGAGTCAAATCTTTGATCCAGTCTTCTTTTTATCTCCGGGTAATCCCGGTGGTCACGGTAATCCCGGATTTGCCGGGAGATATCCCCAAGTTCATTCAGTGTTCGTTTATGTTCTGTTGCAAGCATCATAAGCTGCTCGGATCCCCCTGAACCTTGAATCCTGTATTGACCGTGCTGTCCGGGACTGTCACTGAAGTTGATCTTTTCTCCGGGTTCAATCAGCAGGGTGATGTAGCCCGTTTGACCGGTCCTGAGTACGTAGAAGGCTATTTGCTCGGGTTCAAAGCTGATCTGAAACCGTCCCTCGCTGTCGCAAATAACAGTGTCAATTGGAATGTATTCCCTGACAGCCATCTCCTCAAGGAGTACCTGGCGACCCTTTCCACCCTGAAGAATTCCTTCGATCCGGGTCTGTTCTTTCAGGTTTTCTGGCCCATGGGGCTTATCTTTTCCCTGTTTGCAGCCACCGGATGACAGGGCAATAGACACAAGGATTATGAGGGAATATCTGTTCATTATTCAGCTCTGTTTCGGGTGTAAAATTAACAAGATTGCTGAATGTAGTATTTAGTTGTTGAATTTGCTTTACAACACTGACCCTCTTCTACTGCAAACTTCATATTTTTATATGGCCTGATTTGTGAGTAAAATATAGTACTGCGGTCCTTTTTTTGTAGTTTACAATCACTGGTGTCCCGTTTAAAATCTTGAGACGCCTTATAATTGGTTAATATAAAATAAGTTACAAGGGTAAAGAAATTCAACGATTTGAAATCTGCATTTTTGGTGAAGTCATAACGATTTTCACCATGAATAGCGGAAAAACAGTTTTTGCACAGCTGATGTCTGTAATCCCTGAATTTGAATTTGATAAATGTGTTTCCAGATACAACGGGAACCATCATCTCCTGAGTAAAACCAACCTCTATGCCAATAAAAGGTAAAGGATTGCAGAGATTTTTCTCCCGCCAGTTCCCTCTAGTTGATTTCATCTTCCTCGATCCGTCTGGTGATGGTTGCTCGATAGGGCTCAAGCCACGGGTCGTTTCTGATCAGTCCGGGTTCTTTCATAACTGCTCTTTAAATTTGTTAAATTTGGGGACGCAAACATCGAATCCAGTCAAATCAGTTTGATTTTTATATGAAAGTATGGACCATTCATGAACCGCTATCTATAAGGAAACCGGTGGCCACCATCGGAATTTTTGACGGAGTCCATACCGGGCACCGCTTTATTCTGGACCAATTGAAGGATGAGGCGGCAAAGCATGGTGGCGAGTCGGTGGTGGTGACCCTGTGGCCCCATCCCCGGATCGTGTTGAACAAGGATATGCAGCAGTTCAAACTCTTACACTCCCGGGAGGAGAAGATCAGGGAGCTTGAGCAGTGCGGGATTGATCATCTGCTTATTGTTCCCTTTGATAAAAAGATGGCTTCGCTCACCGCCTACGAATTTACACAGGAGTACCTGGTTGATTTCCTGGGTGTTGAGGTATTGCTGGTTGGTTATGACAATCATTTTGGCCGTGACAGGAAGGGTGATCCTGACGGGCTGGTACTGTGCGCAGAGAAAAATGGCTTCCGGATTGAGAAAATATCTGAATTTAACCCGGGCGTAGGGAAGGTGAGCTCCACCACAATCAGGGATGTTGTGCTGAAAGGAGAGCTGAAGAGGGCAAGGAAGATGTTGGGATATAACTACTACCTGTCGGGACATGTGGTGGAGGGAAATCACATCGGCAGGCAGATGGGATTTCCCACTGCAAATATCCATCCCTACAATCCGAATAAGCTGATCCCCATGAACGGAGTCTACGCAATAAGGGCCGAAATGAAGGGAGAAGCGTATGGCGGAATGCTCAATATCGGGTTCAGGCCCACCATCGATAGTGCTTCGGCTGTAAAGACCATTGAGGCTCATCTGTTTGATGTTACGGGAGATTTTTACGGAGAACATATTGTGATTCATTTTATTAGTAGAGTTAGGGATGAGATGAGATTCAAGGGATTGGAGGAGCTGAAAAATCAACTATCCAGGGATAAAATCGTCATTCAAGAGCTACTTTTTGAGCCTTAAGCCAATCCTGATTCCTATAGCCCTGCTTGCAATTTCGTCCATGCTTTCTGTGCAGGATTTATCACAATTTTCTCACTTTGATATGGAGATCCTTTTGTTTTTTCCATCCATCGGCCTCCCGGTTGAGATAGGTGAGGTATTCATGCACATACCCTGAATTACAACACCGTCCGGTTAAAAGTTGGGGCTCATTTTAGTATTTAGCCTCTTTTTGACAGACGGCCTGTCAGAAAAGGTAAATGGAGGAAACGGTAGTCCGAATGAATCCCGAGTTCTTTCGATTACCTCACAGTGGGATGAATGGGCTTGCATAATGGACAAACTTTTGGCTGGATTCCAGCAACTTTTTTGGATTTCGTGCGTAATACTCGTGGTATGCCTCATTATGGGGATAAAACACTATTTTTGCATTCTAAAATGATTAAAATTATGGATACAATGACCTACAAGGAGACACTGCCCTATAAAGTCGCAGACATCAGTCTGGCCGGCTTTGGCAGGAAAGAAATTGAAATTGCTGAAAAGGAGATGCCCGGACTGATGTCCATCAGGAGGAAGTGGTCTGCAGAGAAGCCGCTTAAGGGTGCAAGGGTCATGGGATCATTGCACATGACCATACAAACCGCCGTATTGATCGAAACCCTGGTTGAACTTGGTGCAGATGTCCGATGGGCCAGTTGTAATATATTCAGTACACAGGACCATGCAGCGGCTGCCATTGCCGCATCGGGAGTCCCGGTTTTTGCATGGAAAGGGGAGACCCTGGAAGAGTACTGGTGGTGCACCGCGCAGGCACTTGCTTTCCCGGGAGGCTTAGGACCACAGATGATCGTAGATGATGGTGGCGATGCTACCTTACTGATCATTAATGGTTTTGAAGCTGAAGATGATGCTTCAGTACTGGATGTGAAAGCATCGAGCCTTGAAGAAGAAGTGGTACTTGCCACACTGAAAGGTATCCTGAAAGAGGATCCTGGAAGATGGCACAGGGTTGTTCCTGAAATGAGGGGTGTTTCCGAAGAGACTACTACCGGAGTGCACCGACTATACCAGATGATGGAGCAGGGAAAATTGCCTTTCCCCGCAATTAATGTGAACGATTCAGTGACCAAATCAAAATTCGATAACCTTTATGGTTGCCGTGAGTCACTGGCCGACGGGATCAAGCGTGCCACCGATGTGATGGTTGCAGGAAAAGTTGTTGTGGTTGCCGGTTATGGTGATGTGGGCAAAGGATGTGCACACTCCATGAAATCATATGGTGCCAGGGTAATCGTGACCGAGATCGATCCCATCTGCGCACTTCAGGCTGCCATGGAAGGCTTTGAAGTCAATACCATGGAGGAGGCTGTCAAGCAGGGTAACATCTATGTGACCACTACCGGTAACAAGGATGTAATCACCGCAGAGCACATGGCTGGAATGAAAGACCAGGCTATCGTCTGTAACATTGGGCATTTCGACAACGAGATCCAGGTTGAGAAGCTGGAAAACTGGGAAGGTATTAACAAAGTAAATATCAAGCCCCAGGTGGACAAATATGTATACCAGGACGGTCATGCTATCTTCCTTCTGGCAGAGGGCAGACTCGTGAACCTGGGTTGTGCCACTGGCCACCCCTCATTCGTAATGAGTAACTCATTCTCGAACCAGACACTGGCTCAACTTGAGCTGTGGAAGAATGACTATGAGGTAGGCGTTTATATGCTTCCCAAGCACCTCGATGAGGAGGTTGCCAGGCTGCACCTTGAACAACTTGGCGTCAAACTGACCATCCTTACTCCCGAACAGTCTGAATACCTGGGAGTGAATGTGGAAGGGCCCTATAAGGCCGAGCATTACCGCTATTAATTATAGATATGTAGTACGTCTGACTGGATTGAGGTCTTGTATTTCACCAGGGGATATCGGGCCGGGCCGGAGTTGGGTTCTGCCCCGTTCATCAGGAGGTAGGTAGATTCGCATTCAGGGCATTGGAATACACCATAGAAGGAGGGATCTTCAACAACCGCCTCATCATGCTCCGGGAACAAGGTACAGGTCCGGTCGTAGGCGAAGAACACCAGGTCGGATTCCCGGTATAGTACGATCCCGTTGACTCCACCGCTGATCAGTTTGGAGGTGCCGATTCCCACATCTCCCAGGTCAGCATAGAGCAAAAGGTAAATATCCACCTTGATAACAGGAATCAGTTCACCCTTGTTGCTTTCGCAGGAAGGGAGTGTTATTCCTGCAGTCAACAGCAGTAAAAGAGAAAGGGAGATCAGCCTTATTCGTTTCATTTCAGGTCAAAAGTAAGAAAATCGCCTATTTTTTGTAGTTTTAACTCTTATAAACGATAATTATTGCAATGACCCCTGCCTAGGATGGACTTTGATGTTGGAAATATAATCTATGTGTTGATCACCCTGGTGGCGATCATTGCTAGTTTATTGGGGAAAAAGAAGAAGCCCGGAGCTAAAGAGTCAAAGCCCGGATTTTTTGAGAACCTTGAGAAAGTGCTCAAGATGGGGCAGGAAGATCCGGTGGTTACGAATCTTCGTGAATATGAACCGGATCTGGCGGTGGAGTCCGATGAGGCTGAACCCGGGATTGTCCCGGAGGTTTCCATGATGTCTGAGCCTTCACTACTGGAGGAGTATGAAAGTCTGCTGAAAAGTCGGGGAGGATCTCTTTTGGAGGTGATGGAATATGGAGAGGAGAGCAGCACCGAACCCATGAATGTAATCCAATTGGATGAGGAAGAGGGGGCGGACTATTTTGAGATTGTAAAGGATTTTGATGCCGGGACTGCCGTGGTCTATTCGGCTATCATCAATCGGATTGATTTTTAATTTTTTTTTTATAGTTTTACATCTGAAGAGTTCCGGATAACCGGAATTCTTTTTGTTTTTAATAAAGTAACGGAGGAAAAAAGTCATGGCAACAACTTCATATATGACAGAGGAAGGACTGGCCAAGTTGAAAAAGGAGCTGGACCAACTTGTCACTGTGGAAAGACCCGCCATCTCGCAACAGATTGCCGAAGCCAGGGACAAAGGGGACCTAAGTGAGAATGCAGAATATGATGCTGCCAAGGAGGCACAGGGATTGCTGGAGATGAGAATCTCCAGGATGGAAGATATGGTTGCCAAAGCCCGGATTATTGATGAATCAAAGATTGATACATCCTCTGTTCAGATCCTGAATAAGGTGAAGATTAAGAACACTCTGAATAACACACAGGTTGAGTATATGCTTGTGTCTGAAAATGAGGCGGATATCAAGAGCGGAAAAATTTCTGTTGCCACACCTATCGCCAAAGGATTACTGGGTAAGAAAGTTGGAGATGTTGTGGAGATCCTGGTCCCTTCCGGAGTGATGTCCTTCGAGATCATGGAGATATCTCTTTAAACCATCTGTCATGCCTACAATTTTTTCAAAGATTATTGGAGGAGAAATCCCTTCTTACCGGATTCATGAGAATGAACGTTTCTATGCCTTCCTGGATATCAATCCGCTGGCAAAAGGTCACACACTGGTTGTTCCCAAAGCGGAAACCGATTACCTCTTCGATCTGGAGGATGATCTGCTTGGGGATATGATGGTTTTTGCAAAAGAAGTGGCAAGAGCGATAGACCTTACCATGGAGTGTAAGAGGGTTGGAGTGGCTGTCCTGGGGCTGGAAGTTCCGCATGCGCATATCCATCTGGTGCCCATTAACGGCTTGCACGACATTGAGTTCAGCAGGCCTAAGCTGCAGTTGTCAATGGAAGAATTTACGGCAATTGCAGAGAAGATCTCAGCAGCCGTATAGCCGGACTATTTAATCCTCCCCGGATTTTTCCTGATAAAATCTTCCCAGCTCTTTGAACCAGAGCTTTTTACTATTCCCTCCTTCTGGTAGAAATGACAAACCGCTACGGCCAGTCCGTCCGTTGCGTCCAGGTTTTTAGGGATCTCTTTCAGGTTAAACATACGGGCAAGCATTCCTGCAACCTGCTCCTTGGAAGCATCACCCGCTCCGGTAATGGCAACTTTGATCTTCCTGGGGGCATATTCTGTTACCGGAACATCCCTGGAGAGAACAGCAGCGATGGCAACTCCCTGGGCCCTTCCTAGTTTCAGCATGGATTGTACATTTTTACCGTAGAATGGTGCTTCGATGGCTACTTCGTCGGGCATGTATTTTTTAAGAAGTTCCATGGTTTTCTCATGGATTACCCGGAGCTTCATATAGGGATCCGGAACCTTTTTCAGATCAATATCTCCCATGTCCAGATAAGAGGGTGTCTTTCCGACACCCATTATAACCCCGAATCCCATGAGGTTTGTTCCCGGATCAATGCCCAGGATGACTCTTTCACCGTTTTTTTGCATCTCTGCTTATCATATTTTGTATCAAAATGCCTGTAACCAGCAGGATGATACCATAGAGTGTTGTCAAAAAGATCTCTTCCTTAAGAACCATTCTCACAATCAACAGGTTTAAAAAGGGAGCCATGAAGACCAGGTTGCTGATCCGGTCGGTGGTCGGAGCGTACTGCATGGCCAGTAACCACAGAACAAATGTAATACCCATTTCGAATATTCCCACATAGATGGCTGTTCCCCATGCCTGTGGAGTACCGGCAAATAGTTTTCCCCTCAGGAGGCCCACTACCAAAAGCAAGATCGCGGCAAAGAGGAAATTCAGGAACAACCTGGCCACCGGATCTTTTTTATCACGGGTGTTGTAGATGAAGTAGATGGCCCAGACAACTGACGTGGAGAGCGCCAGTAAAATACCCAGCCTGTTTTCAGGGTCCTTCCCTCCTCCTCCTCCCTGGAGGGAGACAAGGACAATTCCGGAGAAGCTGATGAGCATGGCACCTATGCTTTTCCAGCCGATTTTCTGCTTCAATAGGGGGATGGAGATGATTACCAGTACGATGGGCCAGATCATGTTCAGGGGTTGTGCCACCTGGGCCGGAAGAATACTGTAAGCTTTGAAGAGAATCAGGTAGTAAGCCACAGGGTTCATCAGGCCCATGAGCATCGAAAACCAGAGATCTTTCCATCCGAAACCTGCAAGTTCTTTGTAACGTTTCCCGGGCAGTAGAAGGAGCCCAAGTATCAGTGCCGAGGTGATGGTGGCACCGGTGAGCAACTGGAAAGTATCCTGGTATCTGAGTCCAAGTTTAAACGCAGTGGGAGATGTACTCCAGAAAAGCACAGCCAGGATGGCGAAGACAAGTGCTTTCCTGACTGATTTCTCTCTCATCAGCTCTGATAATTACCTGATTACCTCGTTCCCCGGGCCCATATACCTGTGAAGCACCTCAGGAATCACAATACCATCGGGTGTCTGGTTGTTCTCCAGGATGGCTGCCATAATCCTGGGCAGTGCCAGAGCACTCCCGTTAAGCGTATGTGCCAGCACGGGACGCTTCTCGCCGGCCTCCCGGAACCTTAGCTTTAACCTGTTAGCCTGGTATGATTCAAAGTTTGAGACGGAGCTCACTTCCAGCCATCGTTTCTGGGCGGCTGAATAGACCTCGAAATCATAAGTAAGTGCCGAGGTGAAACTCAGATCGCCTCCGCAGAGCTGGACAATTCGGTAGGGGAGCCCAAGGCTGATGACCAGCTTTTCCACATGATTTACCATCTCTTCAAGAGCCGTATAGGAGTTTGAGGGGTGTTGGATCTGTACGATCTCCACCTTATCGAACTGGTGTACGCGGTTGAGGCCCCTGACATCCTTTCCGTAGGATCCCGCCTCTCGCCTGAAACATGGAGTGTAGGCTGTATTTTTAACAGGAAGGTCTCTTGCATCCAGGATTACATCCCGGTAGATGTTTGTCACAGGTACCTCTGCAGTGGGGATCAGGTACAGGTTATCTTCTGTAACGTGGTACATCTGCCCCTCTTTGTCTGGCAGTTGTCCAGTTCCGAAACCAGATGCCTCGTTTACCATCAGGGGAGGGAGAATCTCTTCATAACCTGTGGCAGCATTCTCTTCCAGGAAGTAGGAGATCAGCGCCCTTTGCAGCCGGGCTCCGTTTCCCCTAAATACAGGGAAGCCTGCTCCGGTAATCTTGACCCCCAGGTCAAAATCAATCAGCTTGTATTTCGATCCCAGTTCCCAGTGTGGCAGTGCCTTTTCATCCAGTTGGGGGATGGTACCGCCCTCGCGGACAAGTTTATTATCTGCTTCACTGTTTCCCGGGGGGACCGATGGGTGGGGCATATTCGGGATCTGAACGATCATATCATTCAGTTGCTGAGCACTCTCCTGGAGCTCTTTTTCAAGGGTCTCAAGCTCCTTCTTTATGGCAACAGTCTGCGCTTTTACCTCGCCTGCTTTTGCAGCTTCTCCACTTTTAAACAGTTTCCCGATCTCCTTGCTCAGCTGGTTCATTTCTGACTGCAGATTATTTGTTTTCACCTGCAGCGATCGCCTTTCATCATCTTTGGAGATGATCTGGCCGATCAGTTCGGATTGTTTGAAATTTTTGATTTTCAGTCCCTCGAGCAGAGCCTCGCGGGAATCACGGATAAATTGGATGGTCAGCATTTTCTAAGCATAAAAAAACCTGTAATACACATTAAAGATAGTGCATTACAGGTGGATCATATATTGATTCTATTTTTTTCTACTGGTTTTCTACCGGTTCAATGGAAACGTAGGATTTGTTGTCCCTTTTCTTGGTGAATTTGACAGTCCCGTCGATTAAGGCGAAGAGAGTATGGTCTTTACCAAGTCCCACATTGTTGCCAGGATTGTGAACTGTACCGCGTTGTCTGACGAGAATATTTCCAGCTCTAACAAGCTGTCCGCCATATAGCTTTACACCCAGTCGTTTACTTTCTGATTCGCGACCGTTTCTTGTACTACCGGCTCCTTTCTTATGTGCCATAACTTATATCTTTTGACTTTTTAACTTCAACTATTCCTTATCCGTGTCCTTCTTGGGAGCGGCTTTCTTTGCAGCTGGCTTTTTAGCAGCTGGCTTCTTTTCAGCAGCTGCTTTCGGAGCGGCTGCTTTTTTCTCTGCAACTGGCTTCTTAGCGGCAGCGGCTTTGGGCTTGGCAGCAGCTTTCGGAGCAGCTGTGGCTTTAGGCTTGGCAGCGGCTTTCGGTGCAGCAGCAGCTTTGGGTGCAGCAGCAGCTTTCGGAGCGGCTACTTTTTTCTCAGCTGAAGGCTTGGTCTCTTTTTTTACCTCTGCTTTGGGAGCTGCTTCAGCTTTTGGTTTGGCTGCACCTTTCTCAGAGATCGTTTCGATCTGGATCTGAGTCATGTATTGCCTGTGGCCGTTCAGTTTCTGATAACCTTTACGTCTCTTCTTCTTAAAAACCAATACCTTATCAGCCTTCATGTGGGTGATAATTTTGGCAGAAACCAATGCTCCTTTTACTACCGGATCTCCAACTGAAATTTTGCTGCCGGAATCGATCAGTAAAACCTTATCAAAGCTTACCTTTTTGCCTTCTTCGCCTTCCAATCTGTGAACGAACAGCTTCTGGTCTTTTTCAACCTTAAATTGCTGTCCTGCTATATCAACAATTGCGTACATTATACAATGTTTTTTACTTGATGTCTGAATTTGGGTCGCAAAGATAGAAAAGATTGTGTGATTGACAAAGTTATATGAAAATTATTTTAGCATAAGATTGAAACAGTCAGTCGGTAATTAACAGATGGAAATGTCTCAGTAATTTCTATATTTGTGTTGAACGAGTCCAGGTCTCTTATGGAGAAGATAAAACTTAATGTTCTAGGTATTTCCTACAGCCAGACACAGTCGGGTGCCTATGCACTGGTTTTGTCAGAGGAGGATGGAAGCAGGAGGATACCGATTATTGTCGGAGGGTTTGAGGCCCAGGCAATTGCCATAGAGCTTGAGGGACTTACCCCACCACGGCCGCTTACGCACGACCTGTTTAAGAAATTCTCTGATTCTTATGGGATCCGCCTTATGGAAGTGAATATTCATAAACTTGAGGAGGGTGTTTTTTTCGCCAGTGTTCTTTGTGATAACGGAGATCAGCAGATTACCCTTGATGCCCGGACTTCCGATGCCATTGCGCTTGCCCTGAGGTTCCAGTGCCCGATCTACACCACCGAAGAGATTGTTGAAAAGGCAGGTATAGTCCTGGATTTTGAAAAGGGAACAGGTATGGAGCAGCCCGGTGAATCCGAAGTACCTGAAGAGGTGCCGGGGACTCCCCAAAAGCTGGAGAAACGAACCAAAGTCCCCGGTCTTTCCGGCAGCAGCATGGAGGAGCTCAGGTCTCTGCTTGCAGAGGCAGTGACCGATGAGGATTACGAAAAGGCCTCTGAGATCAGGGATGAAATAAACCGCAGGTCGAAATGATCGCAGATACCATTCTGGTTGACACAGTCGCCGCAGTAATGCAGCAGGTTATTCCGGATGCCTTGCCAATGTCCAACATCCTGCCCAAAGAGGCGGGATTTGATTTTGACCTGGTAAGATTACTCAGGGGTTTGCTTGGGATGGGAGTTCTGGTTGCTATTGCCTGGTTGTTCAGCAGCAACAGGAAGGCCGTCTCCTGGAAGATGGTGGGCCGTGGCCTTGTTTTTCAGTTGCTGCTGGCCATTGGCATTCTCTATGTGCCCTTTATCCAGGATTTCTTTGAATTCATTGGAAAAGGCTTTGTAAAGATTCTCGCATTTACCAATGAAGGGGTTACCTATCTCCTGAAGAGTCATGTTACGGGAGAGGTGGAGCCCGGACTAAAGAATTTTGCATTCTCCATCCTGCCCACTATCATCTTCTTCTCTGCCCTTTCGAGCCTGCTTTTTTACCTGGGTGTGATCCAGATTTTTGTGAAAGGATTTGGATACATACTCTCCAGGAGCCTAGGATTGTCCGGTCCGGAAAGCCTCTCTGTTGCAGGGAATATTTTTCTCGGCCAAACTGAATCTCCCCTGTTGATAAAACCCTACCTGGAAACGATGAGCAGGTCGGAGATCCTGCTTGTAATGTCGGGAGGAATGGCCACCCTGGCAGGAGGGGTACTGGCAGCCTACATTGGCTTCCTGGGGGGAGGAGATCCGGTACAGCAGATAATTTTTGCCAAGCATCTGCTCACAGCCTCCATCATGGCAGCTCCGGGTGTTGTGGTGATTTCCAAGATCATTGTGCCTGAGACCGAATCCATTGAAAGGAAGATCAGTGTAAGCAAGGAAGAGGTAGGCAAGAACGCCCTTGATGCCATCTCCAACGGCACCAGTGACGGATTGAGGCTGGCTGTAAATGTGGGAGCCATGCTGCTGGTGTTTATCGCTTTCATTGCCTTTGCCAACTATATCTTTGTCAAGATCGGGGGGTGGACCGACCTGAATGACAGAATCCTCTCCTTTACTAACGGGAAGTATGATGAACTGAGCCTTGAATTTATTCTTGGGTATGCCCTTTCACCTCTAATGTGGCTCATTGGGGTGGCCAAAGATGACATCACTCTGGTGGGATCCCTTCTGGGTAAAAAGTTGATACTGACCGAATTTGTGGCCTATATTGACCTGGCAGATATGAAGGCCGCAGGAGTTTTTACGGATAACAAATCGATTATCATGTCGGTTTATATGCTTTGCGGCTTTGCCAATTTTGCCTCCATCGGGATACAAATTGGCGGGATCGGTGCGCTGGCACCTGGCCGCAGGGTTCTGCTGGCGCAGTTTGGAATGCGGGCCCTTCTTGCAGGTACACTGGCATCGTTACTCTCGGCCACTATCATTGGGGTCCTTATGGGTTAAGTATGGAAAAAACAGTTAGATTCAATTTCGACTTTACCGGCAAATCTGTGCTGGTTGCGGAGGATACCATGATATCCTTCAGACTCTTTTCAGCTGTGCTCTCTCAGGTAAACGCCACAGTCTACCATGCGCCCAACGGGCGGAAAGCTATTGAAATGTGCAGTGGAGATCTTCATTTTGACCTGGTGGTGATGGACTTACAGATGCCTGAGGTCAACGGGCTCGAGGCTACAAGGGCAATAAAGAAAATGAGGCCCTTTTTACCCATAATTGCTGCCACAGCCAATACCTTCGATGATGAAGAGGCCGAATGCCTGGCTGCAGGCTGCGCAGCGTATATTACCAAACCTCTGGAGTTCAACAAGCTATTCGAGCTGATGCAGTCCCTTTTTGAAGGGAAAAATTAGAGCGATGCTCCTTGCTGTTCTCATTACGCTACTGACCCTTTTTTGTTATGCCCTGCTCATGTTCCTGCTCTTCCTGGGGATACTCAGGTTAAAGGGGCCGGTCAAAGCTGAGCCGGTTCAACAACAGAAGGTAACGGTAGTTATCCCTTTCAGAAATGAGGCGGATCACCTACAGAGGATCATTGGGGACTTGCTAGCACAAAACTATCCCGCTCATCTCTTCTCTGTGCTCCTGGTTAACGACCATTCTACCGACAGGTCTCGGGAGGTGGCAGATTCTTTTGCCGGGGACCTGTCAGGTCACGTCTGTGTGGATCTTCCCCGGGGGAGGAGTGGAAAAAAAGAGGCCATTGCCTTTGCACTATCCCGGGTATCGACTCCCTGGGTCTTACAGACAGATGCGGATTGCCGTGTGGGGCCCGGTTTTATCTCTTCGCACCTTAGGCACATGGCCGAACACCCTGCCGATCTGGTGGCAGGACTGATTACCAGCGGTGCAGACCGCGGAGGTTTTCTGGAAGCATTTGAACGGCTCGATCTGCTTGCCCTGAACGGTTCCGGTGCAGGTTCTTTTCCCTACGGCAGGCCGGTACTGTGCAGCGGGGCAAACCTGTTATATAGCTGTGAGCTGTACCGGGAAACCCGGAAATTCGACCCGGTAGGGGAAACCGCATCGGGCGATGATATGTTCCTGTTAATCGGTGCAAGAAAACTGAACAGAAGAATCTCTTTTAACCCGGACATGGATTGCCTGGTTCGGACAGCTCCTTCAGGAAATATGGTTCAGATGATCGGCCAGCGTATCCGCTGGGGGAGTAAGTCGGCTTTCTATGGAATGGCAGATATTCAGGCCCTGGCTGTTGTGGTGGCACTTGCAAACCTGCTGGTCTTGGTCTCACCATTGTGGATGATCTCCTGGCCTGAAAGCTGCAGATGGCTCCTTCCTGCTATAGGGGTGAAAATGCTGATTGATTTACTGATCCTTGTAGTCACCACCGGGAAAACGGGCCAGGCCAAAACACTCTGGTGGTATATCCCGGTTGCCCTGGTCTATCCCATTTTTATGGCTATTGTGATTGCAGGTTCGCTCTTTGGCCACCCCTCATGGAAAGGGCGCAGGATTTAGGTCAGTTTCCTTCGCTGGAGTAGTCTGTGGCTGAAGAAGAGGGCCAGTCCCACGTACACTACTACCAGGGAGATGTTCAACCATGGATTTAGACCCTTCGGGAGGATCTCCATTGCCGATTCATCAATGGCTTCGTTGCTGTTCATTTTCTGCTGGAAGATCTCCAGGAGATTGGGTATGGGGTTCAGTCTGGTGATGGTACGGAACGGCAGGTACCATTTTATTTCATGATCTTTGAGGATCAGCCAGAGTACCGGGTCCACAAAGGTTCTCAGGGCCAGGAAAGAGAGGAGCGACAGGGCCGTATTTTTAATGAGCAGGGCAAGCAGCAGGCCCATGGTCATATATGAGAAGGCAGCCAGGAAATAGTGTCCAAGGACCCAGGTATTCTCCATGGCGATTTTGAATGTGAGTTTATAACTGTAGATCAGTCCCAGCGACAGCGAGGTAAGGCCAACCAGCAGCGTGGCAAACAGGGAGAGGACCAGCACTGAAAGGAGTTTTTGCAGTAGCAGGTCTGACCGGCTGAGCCCGAAGATCACCTGGGTTTTAAAGGTGTGGTTGCTGAATTCCTTGGTGGTGATCATGATGATGATCAGGGCAAGCATTGCATTGTAGGGTTCCGTGATCCAGGCCAGGAACATCCATACATCAGGGAACCTGAAAACATCACTCAGTGAGATGACCGGTATCTGTTTGTCTATGGCCGGGTATATGATAATACCCAGGGCAAATGCAAGGAAGTAGAGGGCCAGTGTAATCCGGAAGGGATTGTAATTAAGAAGCTTGATCTGCTCAATATGAAGTAGTTTCCGCATCATCCCTCTTCCTGTTTTACCAGTTCAAGGAACTGCGATTCAAGGCTTCGTTTTCTGCTTACCATGTGACTGATCACCAGTTGCTTTGTGAAGGCAAAGGAATTGATTTTGGCCGGGGTGACCCCATCTTTCAGCGTTAGTATCAATAATCCGTTTTCCATTGAGGTTTCGGTGGCCATGCCTGCGCCCTTCAGGGCATCTGCCAGAGTGCTATTATCACTGCACGACACCTCGATGATCTCCTCTTCCGAGAGTAGCTCTTTTACCGGTCCGTTTGCCAGCAGCTCTCCCTTTTTCAGGATTGCCACATGGCTGCATATCTTTTCAACCTCACTGAGTATGTGAGAGGCAAAGATCAACGTCTTTCCTTCTTTAACCTGGTCAAGTACCATCTCTCTCACTTCGGCAATCCCCTCCGGATCGAGACCGTTGGTCGGTTCATCCAGAACCAGAACCCGTGGGTCTCCAAGGAGTGCAGCAGCCAGTCCAAGGCGCTGTTTCATTCCCAGTGACATGGTGGAAAACCGGGACCGCTTTCTCCCCAATAGCTTTGCCGATTCGAGAACCCGGTCAATATCGGAGTATCCCTGACCTTTGATGTCACAAATGATTCTCAGGTTCTTTTCAAGATTCAGGTATGGGTAAAAATGGGGTATCTCTATCAGAGAACCAATTGAGCGCCGTTGTCCCGGATAGGGCTCCTCGCCAAACCAGCTGAACGTACCTGCATTCTGCCGGAGGATCCCTGTAACAATTGAAAGGGTTGTGGTTTTCCCACTCCCGTTTGGCCCAAGGATACCATATGACTGTCCCTCCGAAATTTCCAGGTTCAGGTTTTGAACGGCCTTTATATGTTTATAGGATTTTGATAAACCCCAGATCGACAGGATTTCCTTCATATCAGTTGGCAAGCTCGGAAAAAAACTTGATGCGAACAAGCCGAATCTCCGCTTCACTGAAATACTCTTCACCCAGTTCGGCCAGTGCCTCATCTACTGATTCGGTCTCGGCTTCCCAGAAGTACTCAAAGATTTCCTCAAGTTTTTCATCATCCATGATCTCTTTGAGATAGTAATCGATGTTCAGTTTGGTGCCGGAGTTTACAATGGCTTCTATCTCATCAATCAGTTCCATCATCCCGATGTTTTTGGCATGGGCAATATCGTCAAGTGAAAGTTTGCGGTCGATACTCTGTATGATGTATACCTTGACCCCCGATTTATTGACCACCGATTTTACCACCATGTCCTGTGGGCGGATGATATCTTTGTCATCCACATACTCCTGGATGATCTTCACAAAATCCTTTCCGTATTTTTTTGCTTTACCTGTACCGACCCCCACAATATTATGCAACTCATCAATCTTCACCGGGTACTGGATTGCCATATCCTCAAGTGATGGGTCCTGGAAAATGACAAAGGGTGGCAGGTTCAGGTGTTTAGCCGTCTTCTTTCTCAGGTCTTTCAGAATATGTAACAATTCATCATCCACGGCACTGGTTCCAATTCCTCCTGTGGAAAGTCCCTCTTCAGGTGCGATGTCAAAGTCGTGATCCTGTGACAACATAATGGAATAGGGCTTCTTTAAATAGTCGTGACCAGCATCGGTCATCATCAACAATCCATAATTTTCAATATCCTTGGTAATCAGGCTTGCAACCAGGGCCTGTCTGAGCACAGCATTCCAGAATTTTATATCCTTCTCTTTGCCTGCGCCAAAAAACTCTGATTGGTGATGGTTGTAAGTTTTCACCGCACTGCTGGCGACACCTGAAAGAATATGGGCGATATGCTCCGATTTAAACTTTTCCTGTACCCCTAAAATTGCCTGTAAACTTAAAATCAGGAAAGATTTTCCTTCAAATTTTTCTTCAGGATGTAGGCAGTTGTCACAGTTGTCACATCCTTCCTTCATTGTTTCCCCGAAGTAGTTGAGAAGCAGTTTTGGACGGCAATCTGCCGATTCTGCATAGGCTACTGTTTCGAGCAGCAACTGCCTTCCGATCTCCTGTTCAGCCACCGGCTTACCCTGCATAAATTTCTCCAGCTTCTGGATGTCCTTGTAGCTGTAGAAGGCGATGCATCTCCCTTCACCTCCATCTCGTCCGGCCCTGCCTGTCTCCTGGTAATAACCTTCCAGACTTTTGGGAATGTCGTAATGGATCACGAACCTGACATCGGGCTTGTCGATGCCCATCCCGAATGCAATGGTGGCCACAATCACATCAATCTCCTCCATGAGGAACTGGTCCTGGGTGGAAGAGCGGGTCGTAGCATCCATGCCGGCGTGATAGGGCAGTGCCTTGATTCCGTTCACCTTGAGTGTTTCAGCCAGCTGCTCCACTTTCTTCCTGGAGAGACAGTAGATAATTCCCGATTTCCCATAGTTGGCCAGGATGAATTTAATAATCTCCTTGCTGGCGTGGACCTTTGGACGGATCTCGTAATACAGGTTATGCCTCCGGAAGGAGGATTTATAGATATTGGCTCCCAGCATCTCCAGGTTTTTCTGAATGTCATCCTGTACCTTTGGCGTGGCAGTCGCAGTTAGTGCGATCAGAGGAGCGTTGCCGATCTTATTAATGATAGGCCTGATTCTTCTGTATTCGGGTCTGAAATCGTGTCCCCATTCAGAGATGCAATGTGCTTCATCAATTGCATAGAAGGAAATATTCACCTGTTTCAGGAACTCAATGTTTTCTTCCTTTGTCAGGCTCTCCGGGGCCACATAGAGCAACCGTGTCCGTTTGTCAAGTATATCCTCCTTTACCTTGGCAATGGCATTTTTTGTCAGGGATGAGTTCAGAAAGTGGGCCACACCTTCATCCAGGCTGAAGCTTCTCATTGCATCCACCTGGTTTTTCATCAGGGCAATCAGAGGTGATATAACAATAGCCGTACCATCCAGGATCAGTGCCGGCAACTGATAGCACAGCGATTTCCCACCTCCGGTTGGCATCAGCACAAAAGAGTCGTTGCCCTTCAGGACATTGGTTATGATCGCTTCCTGGTTGCCCTTGAAACTGTCAAAGCCAAAATATTTCTTGAGGTTATCGTGTAGTATTTTTCCGAAATTCTCCATGATCAATCCATACCGGTTCTACCGTGGAAATTAAAGATAGTATAATTTAAATTCGCTTTCAAGGGGGTGAGTTTTTTTGTTACTTTGCACATTCTTAAAATTTTAGTACTGAATGGCAAAGAAAAAAGAAACGGAAATGTCTTTCCTTGATCACCTTGAGGTAATGAGGTGGCATCTTTTACGGTCCATCCTGGCTATTGTTATTATGGCGCTGGTGGCATTTGTATTCAAGGAGATAGTCTTTGATACAATCATACTTGCTCCAAAAGAGCCCGGTTTCCCTACCAACAGGTGGTTGTGTCAGCTAGGGGAACTACTGGGGCTAAAAAGGATCTGCATAAACCAAAATCCCTTTTCCCTGCAGACAGTCAAGATGGCCGAGCAGTTTTCCATGCACATTATGGTTTCATTGGTGGCCGGAATCGTGGTAGCCTTCCCTTATATCTTTTTTGAGTTCTGGAGATTCATTGTGCCTGCTCTCTATGAGAAGGAGAAGCGTTCTGCAAGCGGAGCCGTCTTTTATACTTCACTGCTGTTCATCCTTGGCGTGGGCTTCGGGTACTACATCATTTCGCCACTATCGGTCAATTTCCTTGGAAACTACAAGGTGAGCGAGAGTGTGATCAGTGCGCCAACGCTGCGCTCATACGTCCAGACTGTTACCTCGGTGGTCCTGGCATCCGGCATCGTGTTCCAGCTGCCAATCCTTATCTATTTCCTCAGCAAGGCCGGCCTGGTAACTCCCAATTTCCTGAAGAGATACCGCAGGCATGCCCTCATCCTGATCGTCACGTTGTCGGCTATTATTACACCTCCGGATGTTTTCAGCCAGGTCCTGGTGGCCCTGCCATTGATGGTCTTGTATGAAATAGGGATATCCATCAGTAAGCGGATCCTGAGGGAGTATGAGGAGGAACAGGCCGCTGCAGACCAGCCGGTTAAAAGCAAGAAAAAGAAGGCGCCAACAGCTGAGAAGGAAAATCCTGCAACTGATAAAGAGTCCGATAAAAGCTAATTTTAGCTAACTTATATAGCTCATGAAACTGCATACCGATCAATTGGTTAAAAAGTACAAAAGCCGCAAGGTTGTTGATGAGGTCTCCGTCAGTGTGGAGCAGGGTGAGATTGTGGGTCTGCTCGGACCCAACGGCGCGGGGAAGACGACAACTTTCTATATGATCGTGGGCCTGATCGCCCCCTATGAAGGTGAAATCTACCTTGATGAGACCGATATCACCCGGGAACCGGTATATAAGAGGGCCAGGATGGGGATTGGTTACCTGGCCCAGGAGGCTTCTGTCTTCCGTAAGCTGAGTGTGGAGGATAACATAAGGGCAGTACTGGAGATGTCGGCTCTTTCCCGGGCAGAACAGAGGGACCGGGTTGAATCCCTGCTCACCGAGTTCGGGCTTCATAAGATCAGGAAAAGCCTGGGGATCCAGCTATCCGGTGGAGAGAGGCGGCGTACCGAAATTGCAAGGGCGCTGGCACTGAGTCCCAACTTCATATTGCTTGATGAGCCATTTGCAGGTGTCGATCCCATTGCTGTGGAGGATATCCAGCAGATTGTCTCCAGGCTGAAGGAGAAGAATATTGGCATTCTCATCACCGATCACAACGTTCATGAGACCCTGGCCATCACTGACCGGGCCTACCTGATGTTTGAGGGATCTATCCTTAAAGCAGGCACAGCAGATGACCTTGCAGCCGACGAGCAGGTGAGAAAAGTTTACCTGGGACAAAATTTCGAACTTCGATAACCCTCTCTTTACCTTTGTAATCCGAAAAAATGGATTAAATTTGCGGAAAATTTTGCGGATGTGGCGGAATTGGTAGACGCGCTAGATTTAGGATCTAGTTCCTTCGGGAGTGTGGGTTCGAGTCCCTTCATCCGCACCAATTGAGACTCTAAACCGCTATGCCATCGGAAGTTAATTGCGATTGTATTGCGGTTTTTTTTAAATTTGCACAACTATTTATAAGAATATGAATATTACATTAGAGAACACCGACAAGTTGAATGCGGTCCTTCACATGAAGATCGAACTGTCAGATTACGAAGAGAAGGTAGGAGAAGTACTGAAAGATTACAGGCGGAAAGCCAGTGTGGATGGTTTCAGGCCCGGTAAGGTGCCCATGGGAATCATTAAAAAGATGTATTATACCCCTGTCCTGGTTGACGAGATCAATAAACTGGTTTCCGAATCTCTATTTAGCCATCTGCAGGAGAATGAAGTGAAGATTCTGGGAGAACCCCTTCCACATAAGGATGATGAGCAAAAGGTTGATTTCGAAAAGGATACCGAATTTGAATTCAAATTTGACCTGGGGCTGGCACCGGAACTGAGCATTGAGGTTACCACAAAGGATAAAGTTCCCTACTATAAAATAAAGGTTGACAAAAAGCAGGAGGATGAGTATGTTGACTCCCTTCGTGGGCGCTACGGTGAGTCTATCCCGATTGAGAAAGCTGGAAACGACGAGCTGATCAAAGGGGTGCTTGTGAAAGCCGATAAAGACGGCAACGAGGCTGAGAATGGAATCAGGGTGGAGAATGTCTCCATGTCGCTGGATATGATGAAGGATGATGACCAGAAGGTGCTGTTCAGTGGTGCCGGAGCTGGTGACGAGGTGGTTTTCGATGTGAAGAAGGCCTATCCCAACGATACCGAGGTTGCCTCCTTGCTAAAGATCGATAAGGAGGCGGTTGCCATGCTGGAAGGAACCTTCAAATGCATTATTGAAGTTGTACAGAAGTTTGAGAAGGCAGTGATTGGCCAGGAGTTGTTCGATAAGGTTTATGGCGAAGGTGAAGTGAAAAGCGAGGATGAATTCTGTACCCGTGTCAGGGAGGAGATCGCAGGCAACTACGAGAGAGAGAGCGAGTACAGGTTCATGACCGATGCCCGCGAGGTGATGATCAAGAAGGCAAAACTCGATCTGCCGCTGGAATTCCTGAAGCGCTGGATGCTTGAAACCAATGAGCATATGACCGAGGAGCAGCTGAACGACGATTTCGAAAAGTATGAAGATGACTTCCGCTGGCAGCTCATCAAGGAGCACCTCCTTGTGCAGCAGGAGATCAAGGTTTCAGCAGAGGAAGCTATGGAGATGGCCAAAGTGACGGCCCTTAACCAGTACATGCAGTACGGGATCCCCAATATACCTGACGAATACCTGGAAAACTTCGCAAAGGAGATGATGTCAAAGCCCGAGGAGGCCCGCAAGATCTACGATCAGAAAGCTGAAGAGAAACTGATAGCCTTCATAAAATCGACCGCCACACTGAACGACAAGGAGGTTAGTTCGGAGAAGTTCCGTAAATTGTACGAAAAATAACAAAGGATAGATTATGAATCAGCAGGATGATTTCAAAAAGTTTGCGACTAAGCATTTGGGTATCAATAGCATGACCCTTCATCAGTTTACATCGCAATACAACAGTTATATATCACCAACCATCATCGAGGAGCGCCAGCTGAATGTGGCCTCCATGGATGTTTTTTCCAGGCTGATGATGGACCGGATTATTTTCCTGGGAGCGCCCATTGACGATTATGTGGCGAACATCATTCAGGCGCAGCTTCTCTACCTCGATTCTGCCGATCCCAGCAAGGATATCCAGATATACTTCAACACACCTGGCGGAGGGGTTCATGCAGGGCTTGGAATCTACGACACCATGCAGTATACCTCATGTGAGGTGGCTACCATATGTACCGGAATGGCTGCATCAATGGGAGCAGTATTACTGGCAGCCGGGACAGCCGGGAAACGTTCTGCACTCAAACACAGCCGGGTCATGATCCATCAACCCATGGGTGGTGCCCAGGGGCAGGCCTCAGATATTGAGATCACAACCCGGGAGATTGTCAAGATGAAGAAGGAACTCTATGCCATTATTGCTGAACACTCCGGGAAATCCGTTAAGGAGGTCGAAAAGGACAGTGACAGGGATTTCTGGATGACTGCGGGTGAGGCTAAGGATTATGGAATGATTGATGAAGTTCTTACAAGGACCAAAGAAAAGAAATAATGGACCGTTGCTCATTTTGCGGGAGAGAAAAGAAGGACACAAACCTTCTGATAGCCGGTATATCAGGGCACATTTGTGACCGCTGTATTGAACAGGCCTACAGCATTGTCCAGGAGGAGCTGGGCGTGCAGGGTGAGTTCGATATGGAACAGATCAAGCTACTGAAACCGGCAGAGATCAAGAGTTTTCTTGACCTCTATGTGATCGGTCAGGAAGAGGCCAAGAGATATATCGCTGTAGCTGTTTATAACCACTACAAAAGGTTGATGCAGCAGGACAGCAAGGATGAGATTGAGATTGAAAAGTCCAACATTGTGCTGGTGGGAGAGACTGGAACAGGTAAAACCCTCCTGGCGCGGACCATTGCAAGGATGTTGCATGTTCCTTTCACAATCGTGGATGCAACAGTTCTTACTGAAGCAGGTTATGTTGGAGAGGATATAGAGAGCGTACTAACCAGGCTGCTACAGGTGGCTGATTACAACGTTGAGGCTGCCGAAAAGGGTATTGTATTCATTGATGAGATCGATAAAATTGCCCGTAAAAGTGACAACCCGTCCATTACCAGGGATGTGTCCGGGGAAGGTGTTCAACAGGGCCTGCTGAAACTTCTGGAGGGTTCTGTTATCAATGTGCCTCCCCAGGGAGGGCGCAAGCATCCCGATCAGAAGATGATCCCTGTGAACACCAGGAACATCCTGTTTATCTGCGGAGGTGCTTTTGATGGAATCGAATCCAAAATTGCAAATCGGCTTAATACCCAGGTGGTTGGTTACAATGCGGCCAAGAATGCCGACCGCTATGAAAAAGGCAACCTGCTTCAGTATGTAGCACCTCAGGACCTGAAATCCTTTGGTATGATTCCCGAAATTATCGGGCGCCTGCCAGTGCTTACCTACCTGAATCCATTGGATGAAAAGGCGCTTCGCCGGATATTGAGCGAGCCGAAGAATGCTCTCCTTAAGCAGTACGAGAAGCTGTTCGAAATGGATGGGATTAAACTTACCTGGGATGAGAAGGTAATGGATTACATCGTACAGAAAGCCCTTGAGTTTAAGCTTGGGGCGAGGGGTCTGCGTTCCATCTGTGAGGTGATTATGATGGATGCCATGTTTGAACTTCCCTCCAAGGAGAATACGAGCGAAATGACCATCGGTATCAAGTATGCAAGGGAAAAACTTGAAAAGGCCAACCTGAAACGTCTCCGGGCCGCCTGATGAAATCGTCCCGTACCGGTGCATATGTGAGTGTCATCCTGGCGATGATTTTCTGGGGTTTTACATTTGTCCTGTTTAAGATTGCCAACGAATCATTCAGGCCGGTTACCATTTCTTTCCTGAGGCTCTTTATCTCCATCTTTTTTCTTTTTGGATTTGCCCTGCTGTTTAAAAGACTTGGTAAAATCAAGCGGAAGGACCAGAAGTGGTTTCTGCTTCTTGCACTCCTGGAACCCTTCATCTATTTTCTTGGAGAAGCCAATGGCCTCACCATGGTCTCTGCAACTGTGGGTGCAGTGATCATCTCCATCATCCCCCTGATTGTTCCTTTCGGGGCTTACTACCTGTTTAAAGAGAAGCTGACCAGGATGAACCACATCGGCCTGGTGATCTCTTTTGGAGGGGTGCTGATGGTAATCCTGAACAAAAGCAGCGGAGAGGCCACCGACCTTAAAGGAGTCCTGCTCATGTTTGTGGCTGTGCTCTCTGCAGTGGGTTATACACTGGTTGTTAAAAGACTGGTGGATGATTACAACCCTATCACAATTACTGCCTATCAGAGCTTTTATGGATTGCTGATGTTCATCCCGCTCTTCCTGTTCAGGGAGCTTCCCCTGATCGATTGGAGTGCCATCACGAAACCAAGTCTGCTGGCACTGCTCTATCTGGGTGTTTTCGGTTCAGGGATATGTTTCATCCTTATTGCTACGGGCATCAGGGAATTGGGAGCAGCCCGGGCCAACATATTCGTCAACCTGATTCCGGTAGTAACTGCCGTAGTCTCTTTCCAGATGCTGAAGGAACCGATGCCGATGATTAAAATCGCAGGTATCGGGGTGGCAATAGCAGGGCTGCTCATGACCCAGGTGACCTCCATTAACTGGAAATTGCCTGCAATAAAAGGCGGATTCCGTCACCCACCTTACTCCTGATAATATGGTTCGGACTCTCTTTATCGTTCAGGGAGAGGGCAGGGGCCACCTGTCGCAATCTGTAGCTCTGAAGGAGTACCTGGAGAAGGATGGGCATACGGTTGAGGCGGTTTTTGCCGGCAGCAGTCATTCAAACCCCCTGCCAGCCTATTTCCAGGATGTCTTCAAAGACAAACTGATCCCGTTTTCCAGTCCCCGTTTTCTCCGAACCCCCAATAAGAAGGGGATCTACGTAGCCAGTACCATTCTTTTTAATCTGGTCAGGGGTATTACCTACCTCAGGGAGGTGCTTAGGATCAGGAGGGAGATCAAGCTACATAAGCCTGATGTTGTAATCAACTTTTATGATGTGATAGGGGCCCTGGCAATGAGAAAGCTCTCCCCGGCCATTCGCCGGATCGGAATTGGGCACCACTTCTTTTTGCACCTGGACGGATACCGGTGTTATGGGGGGAAGGCTTTCCATAAAATGCTTCTGAAACTACACACCCGGATTGTTTTGGCTTCCTGCGACCGTGTACTGGCACTCTCTTTCCGTAAGGTTCCTGGTACCGATCGGATTACGGTTGTTCCCCCACTGGTGAGGAGGCAATTCCGAGAAGCCCGCTATGAGCGGGGCTCCGCTTACCTGGTTTATCTGCTGAACGAGGGTTTTGTGGTTGACCTTATACATCTGGTCCGGGATCATCCGGAACTGGTGTTTGATATTTTTTCCGACCTGCCTCATCAAACCCCGGTGCCCGATGGAATAACTCTTCACAGGGTGAATGACCTGGAGTTCAGTGAGAAGATGAAACAATGCAGGGGAGTGATTACCACCGCAGGATTTGATACTGCCGCAGAGGCAGCCTGTATGGGGATACCCCTGGCAGTGATTCCCGTGGAAAATCATTTTGAACAGCTCTGCAATAGTGGTGATGTGGAGCGCAGCGGAGTTGGGATCGTGCTGAAGGATTTCTCAGCGGCAAGCCTGGCTGAAATGATGGAGATTGATCAAAAATCCTACAGGAGATGGGTGGATAATGCCGGTATTGAAATTTTAAAACAGCTTACAGGATAATATCAATGTTGATAAGGCGTTTTATAGATTAATGAGAATAGGTGGAATCATAGCATTGGCCCTGCTGCTGCCTGTGGCTTCCTTCGCCCAGAAGGGGGGGGAGTCCACATACAGCTTCCTGGGCCTCACTAATTCTGCAAGGGTCGCGGCCCTGGGTGGAGAGGCAGTCTCGTTGATGGATGATGATATCAACCTTGTATTTCATAATCCGGCCCTCTTATCAACAGGAATGCACAACCATTTGAGCTTGAATTATGTAAATTATTTTGCAGGGGTAAATTTTGGATATTTTTCCTATGGTTATCACAAGGAGGGTATCGGGAATTTTGCAGCCGGTATACATTACGTGGATTACGGGACCTTCGACCGGACCAATGAGCTTGGAGAGAAGCTTGGAACATTCCGTGCTGCTGAGTATGCTCTGAACCTGGTTTATTCCCGTTCCATCATAGACTCCGTCCTTACAGCCGGAATCAATATGAAGCCCATATTCTCATCTTTTGAGAACTATTCCTCCCTCGGGCTTGCTTTTGATGCAGGGCTCACATATAATAATCCCGGTACCTTAACCACAATCGGATTTGTGGCTAAGAATATGGGATTCCAGATCACCTCCTATACAGGGAACAGGGAGAAGCTGCCCTTTGAATTGCAGGTCGGGATTACACAGGGACTTGCCCATGCACCATTTCGCTTCAGCATTATCTACCAGAACCTGGAGCGATGGGACCTCTCCTATGAGACCGATGATTCTGATGGGTACAATTCAATTGGGGAGGATGTTGAAGTGGGAGGATTTGATGTCTTCGGCGACAGGCTGATGCGGCACCTGGTATTTGGTGTTGAGTTCCTAATTGGGGATAATTTCCATGTGGATCTAGGGTACAACTACAAGAGAAGGAAGGAGATGAAGGTAAATGCAAGGCCCGGTATGGTCGGTTTTTCATGGGGCTTTGGTTTCAGGATTTCCAAATTTCACATTGCATACGGGCGCTCTTCCTATCACCTTGCCGGGGGAACAAACCACTTTTCACTGACCACCAATCTTTCGGACTTCTACAGGTGAAAATGCTATCTTTGCGGAATGATTATTGCACTTGACGGACACTCCTCCTGCGGGAAGAGTACCTATGCCAAAAGAATTGCAGCTGAGTTGGGCTTTGCCTACATCGATACCGGTGCTATGTACAGGGCGGTTACCCTGGCTTGCATGGATGCCGGATTGTTTGACTCAAGTGATGCCCCGCCTATTAAGGATGTGGAATCGCAGCTTGAGGGTGTTAAACTGGACCTTCGTTTTAATCCGGAGAAGAAACGTACAGAGATCTACCTGAACAACCGGATGGTTGAGGATCTGATCCGGAGCATGGAACTTTCCGCTCATGTGAGTTACATCGCCACCATTCCTGCTGTCCGCAGGAAAATGGTGGAATATCAGCGCAGTCTTGGTGAAGGGAAAAACGTGGTTATGGATGGCCGTGATATTGGCACCGTGGTTTTCCCCCAAGCTGAGATGAAAATATTTCTGACTGCCTCGGAGGAGGTCAGGGCCATGCGAAGGTTTAAGGAGTTGATAGAAAAGGAGATGCCGGCTGACTATGAGGATGTCCTTCAAAATATTCAGAAGCGAGATCACATTGATTCCTCCCGTGAGGATAGCCCCCTCAGGCAGGCTGATGATTCCATTGTACTCGATAACAGTGAAATGACCGTCGATCAGCAGATGGA
>JAAEOI010000135.1 GCA_024244665.1 Bacteroidota bacterium
GGATCTCATTTCGGCCCATACAGGAACTTTTGACTGGGAATATGCCCAAAAGAAAAGCAGGTCGGAATATCCCTTCTCATCTGCTGATATTGAAGCTGCCAGGACCATACTTGCAAAACTTGAGCCTCTTCTGTCTGATATCCGTGAAAACAATGACACAGGTTTAATGGCCATTGTTGAAGGCTATATGACCATCAACACCATTTGCCTTCCGGCCGGGCACTACAGGGTAGAGGAGGGTTCAGAGCATTACCTGTTCTACGAACTTGAAGAAAGGCTTCAGCGGCCTTTTGTACACGGTTATATTGTAGGGCTTGGCATTTATTTGATGAGCCAGTTGCAAAACAACCGCTTTGAATGGATCCGGGATGTGATGGACCGGGTGGGCCTGATATATCATCCAGGAGATATGGGCATCACGCGGGAAGATCTTAGCTTATCGCTGTTAAACCTGAAGAATTATGTCAATGAGAAACCAAGTCTCTGGTATACCGTAATTGACGATTCTGATATTACAAATGAATGGATACTGAAGGCCATGAACGGACTAAAGTTCTAAGTGGATTTGAAGAGGAGACAAATCGATACACATGATCAGGAAACGAAGAACAGAACAGGGAAACCGGGAAACGGATCGTGATTCAGGGGAACTGCGGAAATTCGGTTATAAACAGGAACTGCACCGGACCATGGGTGGATTTTCCAGTTTCGCCATCTCTTTTTCCCTGATATCGGTACTGACCGGGATATTTGCCAATTTCAACTTTGGTTTCCAGCTGGTAGGTGGAGCCATTGTCTGGTCATGGCTTCTGGTTGGAGGTGGACAGTTCCTGGTGGCCCTTGTCATGGCAGATTTGTCAACACGCTTCCCCATTTCGGGATATGGGTATCAGTGGACCGCCAGGCTGGTTAACCCCCACTTTGGATTCTTTGTGGGATGGCTGTTGCTTATGCAGTTTATTACAGGTTTTCCCGGTACCAGCCAGGCCATCGGGATCACCCTGATGGGAATGCTTGGAGGGGAAACGACCGGCTGGCCCGTTACCCTGATTACCCTGGGAGTCATTTCTCTGGTTACACTGGTGCACCTGTTCGGGATACGGCTGGTATCATTGGTCAACAACCTGGGTGTTTATGCGGAGCTTGCCGGTGTAGCGATTCTGATCATTGTATTAGCCATTATTTGGATCATTTCGGGGGCGGTGAACACTGAAAAACTTTTCGAAGCAACTAATGCATTGTCAGAAAGAGCTCCGGGATTCTCAGCTTTTGCTCTTTCCTTGCTTTTGGGCGCGTGGTGCCTGACCGGATTTGAAGCTGCTGCTGATCTGGCTGAAGAAACCAAATCACCACGGAAACATGTACCCCGGGCTGTTATTACATCTCAGGCCAGTGCAGCCATTGCCGGATTTTTGATTCTGGTGTTGCTGATCTTTTCAGTAGATGATATCTCAAAGGCCCAGGATCAATCGAACTCCCTGATCTATATTCTGGAGAATGCCATTGGTCAGCGGGGAACTGCCATGACCGGCATTGTGGTAATTTTGTCGATCTATGCCTGTGCTGTTGCTTCCATGGCTACTGCTACCCGCTTACTCTTTTCTTTGTCCAGGGACCGTGTCTTGCCCTTTTCCCGTTTCCTCTCCCGGGTAAACAAAAGGCGGCAGACTCCCCAGATGGCCACCCTTGTGGTCTGGTTCTTGAGTTGTGTGGCCATCCTAACCTTCAGAAGAATCGAAATTATCACCAGTGTAGGAACAGTGGCTGCCTACCTGGGCTACTCCGGAATTATGCTGGGCACCCTGATCAC
>JAAEOI010000136.1 GCA_024244665.1 Bacteroidota bacterium
TAGCAGGGGATGGGCAGTTTAGTCTCGGGATCGATGTTAGTTACCATAAAGTCAGCAGATTTTTTTATAAGCTTATCATAGAGAGGCCCGATGAATTCTATGTCCTTCGAACTCTCATAGTGTATCCAGAGTGCCCAGATAATCAAAGCAGTCGAGTCCTCCTGTATTGGGAGCACTGCCTTTTCATCCACCAGCCAGGGGTGCCAGTTACTGGCCAGTGATCCATCAGGATTGTAATGCTGGTAAAGATATCCTTCCTCTGATAGAATACGAGCGCAAAAGTCAAAAAAATTCCTGCACACAACCGGGTAACCTGCCTTCGCCAAAGCGGCAACGACGAAGGCTCCATCGCGTCCCCACATGTAAGAATATGTATCTCTTCCAAAACGGACTATATCCGAATCATTTGCTGCAATGATTGCTCCCCTGTTGTCTATCTGGGTTCTTAAAATCAGGAGGCTACGGTTGAAAATGTCGGTGACAGATTTTGGCAAGTCTCCAAAGGATCTGGATTCTTTTTGGACCCATGCTTCCCAGTAATTCGATGTGCGTTTGATCAGCTCATCCGGAGTCTTCTCTATCACATTCCGGTTAAGTTGAGCCACCTCATTGTAATGCGTGCCTGCTGCAATCCAGTAAAAAGCTGTAGCTTTCCCTCCCGGAGGCAGGTTCAGCCATATCCCAATAGCAGAGTCGGCAGAGCCCCATGAAATCTGGTTTCCGTTAAGTAGTCCACGCTCAGCGTCATTCCATATTTCTTCCCTACTCGGTGTCTCCTTGTCGCA
>JAAEOI010000137.1 GCA_024244665.1 Bacteroidota bacterium
GGTAATGGTTAGGGTTCATGAGACCGCTACTTTTGGTAACAATACCGTGACGGTCATAATCAGGATCGTTGCCAAAGGCAATGTCGAATTCATCCTTGAGTTCTATGAGTCCGGCCATGGCATATGGTGATGAACAATCCATACGGATCTTTCCATCTCTATCAACAGACATAAATGAAAATGTGGGATCAACATATTTGTTTACTACTTTCATATCCAGTCCATATTTTTCGGCGATAGGTTCCCAGTAGTCCACACCGGCTCCCCCCATGGGATCAACCCCTATCTTAAGCCCGGCTGATGCAATAGCTTTCATGTCTATAATATTTTCCAGGTCATTTACGTATGGTGAGACATAATCGTGTTCGTATGTAGTATCAGCCTTCAATGCACGTTTAACAGACATGCGCTTTACATCCTTCAAGCCTTGCATGAGTATTTCGTTGGCACGGTCCTGTATAATATTGGTGGTTCTAGTATCAGCCGGTCCGCCTGTTGGTGGGTTGTATTTGAAGCCTCCGTCATCTGGTGGGTTGTGGGACGGAGTGATGACCACTCCATCAGCAAGCCCTGATGTTCTGTTTTGATTATATGTTAAAATGGCGTGAGAAATAACAGGTGTAGGAGTATAGCCTGA
>JAAEOI010000138.1 GCA_024244665.1 Bacteroidota bacterium
AAATTGTGGGAACAGACGAACAGACAGATTTGGCGGTAATAAAGATTGAGGGAGATAATTTGGTAGCCGCAAGGATGGGAGATTCTGATGTCTTGAAACAGGGGCAGTGGGCGATTGCAATTGGCAATCCTTTTGGCCTCAATCATACCGTCTCAGTTGGTGTGGTAAGTGCGATGGGCAGGTCTGGAGTGGGGATCGCAAATTATGAGAATTTCATTCAGACCGACGCAGCGATTAATCCCGGAAATAGTGGAGGCCCATTATTAAACATTGATGGAGAGGTTATAGGCATCAATACTGCAATCTTCACCCGTTCGGGCGGTTATCAGGGAATTGGATTTGCCATACCAGTAAACATGGCAAAAGCGGTACTTAGAGATCTGATTGATAAAGGAAAGGTTACCCGTGGCTGGTTGGGTGTTGCCATCCAGGATATGAACGCATCACTTGCAGAGCAATTTGGTGTAGCTGTTACCGAAGGTGTATTGATAAGTGATGTGCAGGATGATTCCCCTGCCAAGGAAGCAGGCTTCG
>JAAEOI010000139.1 GCA_024244665.1 Bacteroidota bacterium
TAACAATAACATGTACTGGGACCAGGAGTACAAGGATCTCTGGGCTGCCAACAGCGCAAAAGTTGCTGCACCCGGGACCCTTACTCCTACCATCATCGGTGCATTGGAAGGCAGTGCAGATGATGCAGTGATGGAGGAAGCGCTTGTATTTACGGTTGCACCACCAAGCTTTTTACCCTACACTACCGATGCATTTATGGATCCCCGGCCCGAACCTATGGCCGAAAACTTCTACTTTGGAGAAGATGTGGACCTGGCTTATGGCACCACTGCTGCTTCTTATTCAGCAGGTGACAAAGGCTTCCCATTGGGTGACCTGAATCAGTATCCGGATGATAAAGCTATTTGGGCAGCAGGCGGTTCTAAGATTCAAAAACCGGCTCCAAGAGAGGTCCATGTGAAGTCCATGGCCAATGGTGGTGTGATCGACGGATTGCCCCAGGCTATCCTGGCTGACTCTGCGGATCGCCAGGCGGCAACTGAGGCCACCGGACAAACCACTGTCTATATACTGGAACCGGGTGGAATCTATCCCATTGTATCTTTGATGGAGCCATACTATTTCTACCTGCATATCAAATCTTCAGGATCCCTTACGGATTCCAAACCCAGGCTGGTTCCCTCACCCCGCGAGGGCGGCGGCTACAATGATTTATTTATATTCAGGTCACCATTGGGAGGTAAGCTGGAAAACCTCTATATCACA
>JAAEOI010000140.1 GCA_024244665.1 Bacteroidota bacterium
AGTGACACATCCCGGATGATCATCCCGGGAACATCTGTCGTAGTATATTTGCCATATGCATTAACTCCAAACATCAGGTGGTAGCCCTCTGAAAGATCAAAATCACCCAGGTCGCTGGTAAGAATGCTGTCATTCACGTAACAGATGATTCGGTGATCCTCGAAATCCAGCTCAATCCTGAGTTTCAACCAGTCCATCCAGAGCTCCTCCAGGGGAACCGGAAATGAGATGTTGCTTGCTACATCTCCACCTATTAGTTCGAAATTATTTGAATATCTTAAATGGTGACCATGAACCAGGTCGATGTTTTGATCCCCAATAACCAGCCGGAATACATATCCATAGTTTGCTTTATGTTCTTTTCCTGCCTTGAAAGTGTGGTCCGGTTCAAAACGTAAATAGAACTGCAGGTCAAGACCGTGCTTTGCATTTATCGGACGCTCGTTGACTATATGGAAGCCGGAACGCTGATCGGGTCGAAAATCAATCCCCGAGAACCTCATCCCATAGTACTGTGCGTTCAGGGCCGAAACAGAGAACAGGAAAAGGATCATGGAAATCAAACGCACACATGATGACACGATTTGGGTTGGTTTCGTGAAACAGGGCGATATAGGAATCAATCGAATGATCAGTTTCATTGATTTGATTATCTGAATATCATTTCTCCAGTGAGCAAATTAATTTTAATATTTCGCAGATTTTGATGCAGCAAATATAGGACTTGATTTGCAAAATATGCTTGCTTGGATCAATCATTTCCTTGTTTGTTTTGCATTATCCCTCGTTTCAACCCGACCGGTACAGGGTCATGCTGCAACCCGCCACTTCCAGATCATTTGTGAATTAATTAAGAAGAGGCCATCCTTACGGACAGCCTCCTCCTGGTCTAACTAAAACTTGAGATACTACTTAACTGAGATCTTCATAACACCGCGGTTTGATCCTGTATTTAGTTTAAGGATGTAGATGCCTGAAATCAAACCACCCTGCTGGATGGTAAGGGTGTTTTCTCCTGAGGAGAAATATCCGGCGTCAATCCTTTTCACAGATTTACCAGTAATGTCATAGATATCAACACTTACCAGGGATGACTGATCCAGGCTGAAGCGAAGTGTAGCCTGACCCGAGAAGGGATTCGGGAAGGTAGTCATATTGAGTTTTTCGGTGTTGAATTTATCCTCTATGGCGACGGGTGATCCACCTGATTCCCATAAAGCTTTCATATCGGGATAGTGATTCAGGTCTCCAAGTGGGAAATCTTTATCACCAGCTGTATAAGAAGCTGCTTCCATTCCGTAAGCCAGGTCCACGTCTTCAGCAAAATAGAAGTTTTCGGCCATGGGTTCGGGCCTCGGATCCATAAATGCATCGGTAGTGTAGGGTAAAAAGCTTGGTGGCGCAACCGTAAATACAAGTGCTTCCTCCATCACTGCATCATCTGCACTGCCTTCCAATGCACCGATGATGGTAGGAGTAAGGGTCCCGGGTGCAGCAACTTTTGCGCTGTTGGCAGCCCAGAGATCCTTGTACTCCTGGTCCCAGTACATGTTATTGTTA
>JAAEOI010000141.1 GCA_024244665.1 Bacteroidota bacterium
AACCTTGCCCCTGTTAGATACTTTGCTCGGTGGATTGGGACTGGATGTAAGCCAGGAGCTGGTTGATAATTTTGACAGCTGGAAATCAATATTTACCGGGGCAAATGAGACTTACGACATCATCTATCTGCAAACCAGAGGCGCCATCAGGGGATGGGATCATGAGGAGGCCATTAGTCATATTAACCAATTCATTAAGATCCCACTGGTCACCTGCGAAGCATTTATGATGCCCTATGCAGTTGTTGGCCTGACACAGATTTCCAAAGAGCAGGGAATGGTCGCAGCTGAAAAGGCAAAATCAATACTGAACGGGACCAGCCCATCAGATATACCCATTACAAGGAATAAGATGACAGAGGTATGGATCAATCCCGTACTGGCGGATAAAATAGAATTTCAAGCAAATCAGGCCCTGCTTGATCAGGCCCGTCAACCAAAGTAAACCGGGAGTTGTGGATAAAAAAAGGGATATGAATTTCTTTTCAGAAAACAGGGAAATATGAACAGACGAGAATTTACCAGGCTAACAGGATTA
>JAAEOI010000142.1 GCA_024244665.1 Bacteroidota bacterium
ACAATGGAATTCGAAATGCAGTAATTGGTCAACTTCAGCCATTGGCCATACGCCAGGATACAGGTGTTTTGTGGGAGAATTTTTTGGTTAGCGAAAGAGTCAAACAAATAAGTCATAATAAAGATTTACGACAGTCCTATTTTTGGCGAACTACTCAGCAGCAGGAAGTTGATTATGTCGAAGAAGTCAATGGGACATTCTTTGGTTATGAATTCAAATGGAGCGAACGGAAAACTATTAAATTCCCTAAAACATTTACCAATGGCTACGATTCATCCAACAAAGGAATAAACAGACATAACTTCAGGGAATTTGTATTTTTAGGTGAATAAGACTAGCTCCCGGCAATACATCTGCATTTCATTTGATCCAAAAAGTGCAAATGAATGCCCGTATTGGGTATTTACCCGAATGGGTTCATTCTCTATCTTTAGGGAGTCTCAACCTACAAATCTCACTGCCAAATGTTTACAAAAAAGGTTCATCTCAGATCACTCCTTGTTCTATTCGCAATAATCACCGCCTGTACTTCCATTTCTACCACAGAAGTTGTAGATCTGCAGACCGAGGGAAGAGAGTCACCCCTTGGGATCGACAGGACACACCCCCGTTTCACCTGGAAGATAATCACAGAGGGGCAAGATGTGGAGCAGACTGCCTGCCAGATTCTGGTTGCTACCGATCCTTCGCTCCTGGCGGAAGGAAGTGCAGATCTCTGGGATTCTGAGAAAATTGTCTCCGCTCAATCGGATATGGTAAGGTATGATGGAGCATCTCTTACTTCGGGCCTGGAGGTGTATTGGAAAGTGAGGATATGGGATGTCAATGATCAGCCCACTTCATGGAGCAATACTGGTTCATTTAGCATGGGATTGCTGGCACCGGAGGATTGGAAGGCCTCCTGGATCGGACTTGACCGGGCGATTGGAATTGACCAGCCTGAAATTGAGAACCGCTTACTCTCGGCTCGCTATCTCAGAAAGGATTTCAGTGCTGATAAGCCGGTGAAAAGAGCCATGGCCCATATCATTGGCATGGGAACTTATGAACTATACCTCAATGGCAGCAAGGTGGGTGATCATGTGCTCTCCCCTGCCCTTTCAGAATACCCTAAACGCTCCTACTATGTCACTTACGATGTTACAGATCAACTTAAAGAAGGAGAAAATGCTGCAGGGGTAATCCTTGGGAATGGACGCTATTTCTCACCCCGCATCACAGCCCCAACTCTCACCCTCACCTATGGATTCCCCAAACTGCTGCTGCAAATTGAAATTGAGTTCGAGGATGGCTCCAGGGTGCTGGTAGTCAGCGATGAATCATGGAAGCTCACCGCCAGTGGCCCCATCAGGGAGAACAACGAATATGATGGAGAGTATTATGATGCCCGCATGGAGCTTTCTGGCTGGGCCGAAGCCGGGTTCGAGGATTCAGGCTGGTTGGATGTGGAGCTGGTAGAGCCATCCTCCCCGGAAATCTCTTCGCAGATGATCGAACCCATGAGGATCACCGAGACCTTGAAGCCCGTAGCCATGTCCAATCCAGAGCCAGGTATTTTTATCTATGACATGGGACAAAACATAGTGGGCTGGACAAAACTTACTGTGAAGGCCCGGGAGGGAGCGGTGATCAAACAGCGTTTTGCGGAAACTCTCAAAGAGGATGGCACCCTCTACCTTGCCAATATACGTGGAGCCAGGGTGACGGACACCTACATTACCAAAGGTGAAGGCTCTGAATTCTGGGAACCTAGATTTGTATTCCATGGTTTCAGGTATGTGGAGCTTAGCGGATACCCTGGAGAACCCGATTTGTCCACCCTGGAAGGAAAAGTGATCCATGATGACCTGGACTTAACCGGTACTTTTGAGTGTTCTGATCCACTGATCAACCAGGTTTATAAAAATGCCATCTGGGGCTTGCGGGGCAACTACCGGAGTATACCAACCGACTGTCCCCAGCGGGATGAACGACAGGGATGGCTGGGCGATCGTGCAGCCGGATCGCGTGGTGAATCTTATATGTTCGACATCAGGAACTACTATAATAAGTGGCTGGTGGATATTTTCGATGCACAGAAGGAGAGCGGGAGCATATCGGATGTAAACCCGGCATACTGGCCCTTATATGGCGACAATGTTACCTGGGCAGGAACTCCCATACAACTGGTAAAAATGCTTAATGACCAGTACGGCGACCAGGATGTAATCAGTGAGAGTTATGCCCCCATGAAAAAGTGGATCGATTACATGGTGGATACCTACATGGAAAATGACCTGATGCCCCGTGATATATACGGAGACTGGTGTGTTCCACCCATCGATCCAAAGGTGATTCATACCAAAGATCCGCTGCGCTTAACCGATGGCACCTACCTGGGAACCTCCTTTTTCTTTCATAACCTGAGGCTGATGGAAGGGTACGCCGGGATGCTTGGAAAGGTGAAGGATAAAGCCTACTTCAGGGATCTATCTGATCGGATGGCCAAGGCATTTAACCAGGAGTTCTGGGATCCCGAAACGGGGAAATACAGCAACAATTCTGCCACTGCAAATATCCTGGCACTTGCCTTTGGGTTGGTCACGCCCGAAAACGAGCAGGTGGTATTCCATAACCTGGTGGAGAAAATCGAGACAGAGCACCATTCTCACATCACCACCGGACTTATCGGACAGCAATATTTTAACCGGATCCTTACTAAATATGGGAGGGCCGATCTGGCTCTGAAGGTCAATACACAAACCGACTACCCCGGTTACGGCTATATGATTGAAAACGGTGCAACCACCATCTGGGAACTATGGAACGGGAATACGGCCGATCCGGCCATGAATTCGGGCAATCACGTGATGTTGCTGGGCGATTTCCTGATCTGGTTGTATGAGGACCTTGCCGGCATTAAGCCCGACCCACTGAATCCCGGTTTTAAGAACATCGTGATGAGACCAGTCCTGGTACCCGGTCTTGATCATGTGAAAGCCACTCACCGCTCACCCTATGGATTAATTGAAAGTGAATGGACCCATTCAGGAGACCTGTTCGACTGGCAGGTGAGCATCCCTCCAAACAGTCGTGCCACTCTATATATCCCGGGGAACGATGAACCCCTGGACATAGGTTCTGGCACACATCATTTTACCAGTCAGCTAAATTAGGGATCATGAGTAAGAACAATGGCAAGGTTGTGAAATGGTCAGTTTTAGGGATTATTGCCATGTCCCTTTTTTTAGGATGCTCCCCGAAAAAACCGGCTCAAAAACTGGTGGTCTTAACCTTCGATGATGCAGTCAGGTCCCACCTGGAGTATGTCGCCCCCATGCTGAAGGAGAAGGGATTTGGAGCTACTTTCTTTGTTTGTGATCTGTGGATGAGGGATACGGTGAACTTCTTACAATGGGATGAGGTGGGTGAATTGCACCAGATGGGGTTTGAAATTGCAAATCATACCTGGGATCATGGTCATCTGACACAGGAGGAGGCCATTGATGCCATGGAAGAGAATCTGGGGAAAGTAGACTCGGCCCTTCTGGCAAATGGAGTTCCCAGGCCTGTTACCTTTGGATACCCGGGAAACCTGTTTGCACCCGGTGCCGTGGAGAAGGTCCGGGAGCTGGGGTATAAATACGCCCGGCGGGGAATGCAACCCGAGATCCCCTATGGAAAGATTGCCCATGGCCCCCTCTATGATCCGGAAGTGAACCATCCATTGGTGATTCCCACCACGGCAGATGCCTACCCGGAATGGACACTTGAATATTTCAAAACCATTATAGAGAGAGCCACTGTGGGGAAAACCATTGTGCTGCAATTTCACGGCGTGCCCGATGTAGCCCACCCATGGGTCCATACCGATCCTGAGCTGTTTGAAGAGTTTATGGACTACCTGGAAGAGCAGGATGTAAAAGTGATAGCCATAAATGAGCTGGATCAGTACCTGGATCTCCATGAAGTAAACGATCCTGCCCTTCACTATACTGCCGGGGCTCCGGGCCTGTATAATCCCTGTCCCGAGGAGGGGGATGTATGGATCCTGGCCGGACAATCCAATATGCAGGGAGCCGGCCGTACACCGGATACCCTGGAGAGTCCACATATCTGGATGATGAACCTGGATGACCGTTGGAGTTTAGCCCGGTCACCCATCCACAGGGTCTATGAAGCTGCTGCCCCGGCCCATGCGATTGCCTATTACGAACTGTACGGGGATCCTGAGAGGACCCTGGAGCAACATATGCAATTCTTCAAAGAGAATGGGATCAAAAGCAAGCAGAATCCAATTGGAGGTGTTGGACCCGGCATCTACTTTGCCCGGCATATAAACAGTGCAACAGGACAGCCTGTGGGTGTGATTCCAGGAGCTCTGGGAGGATCCACCATCGACCAGTGGGATCCCGGTCACATCCCTGGTGGGGATAGTTGTCTCTATGGCGCCATGTTGAACAGGATCCGCACTACGAATATGACTCAGGTCAAAGGTCTTGTTTGGTACCAGGGGGAATCAGAAGCCTTCCTGGGAGAACCGGAAACCTATGAGAAGAAGCTTCTTTCGTTCATTGACTCCTTCAGAGAGGACCTGGAAAAGCCTGATCTTCCCGTTCTGATTGTCCAGATCGGTAGAATGATTACCCGGGATTCCCTCCTTGGAACACACTTTGAGGCCATCCGTGAGATCCAGCGACAGGTGGTGAAAAAACGAAGCAATCTCTATCTTACTTCCGGCATCGATCTGGAACTGGATGACTGTGTCCACTTTTCCACCAACAGCAACGAAATACTGGGAACCAGGCTAGGAGAGATCGCTCTTTCAAATGTCTACAAGATACCGGATCATGGCAGGCAGATTGAACCACATAGTCTCGAACTCAAAAAAGATATCCAAAGCGGCACCTTTTACCTCCATCTTCAATTTACCGGGGTTACAGGATCACTGGAATCGGAGGGTAACCCCAACAGATTTGAGCTTCGGTTCGGGAATACCACCGACTGGTTCCATGTGATTTCAAAGGTTGAAACGGATCCCACCGACCCTGCTGCACTTAAACTATATCTGTCTGGTGTTCCGGAAGTAAACGGCCAACTGATCTGCGGTCCCGGGCTCAATCCCCACATGAACATCACCGATTCGAAGAACATGCCTGTTCCGGCGTTTGGCCCGATTGAGATCAATTTCACCGCACTAAAAAACAAGAAACTTATCATCGAATAATGAGAAACCTCACCTCCACCCTTCTGTTTGGACTCATCCTTTATGCCTGCGGACCCACCCAGGAACCTAACTCATGGCAATCAGAGCCACTTCAGCCAGCTCCACCCTCTTCTCAAGGCTTCTCTGAAGTGAAGATTCAGAAAATAGATGAGCTATTCCAATCAAATATCGAAGAGGGAAATATTGCGGGTGCCACTGCGCTGGTGGCCCGAAGGGGAAAAATCATCTACTACCAATCCACAGGATATAACGACCTGGAGAACAGGATTCCGCTTGAAAAGGAGGCCATTTTCAGGATCGCCTCCCAGACCAAGGGGATCACCTCAGTAGCCATTATGAAGCTCTATGAAGAGGGGAAACTGGGACTGCAGGATCCCGTTTCCAAACACCTTGCAGAGTTTAGTTATCCCGAGCTTATTGATCAATTTAATGCAAAAGATTCCAGTTATATATCCAGGCCCGCGAAACGCGAAGTGACCATCCAGGACCTCTTAACCCATACCTCCGGGTATGCCTATCCCGGGAACGGTGGCGATGACGGCAATGCCATCTATGCCAGGGCGGGGATCATGAGCGGAGTGCCAATCACAAGCTCCACCCTGAAGGACGAAATGCAGAAGATATCCAAACTCCCGTTAGTCCACGAACCGGGCGAAAAATTTACCTACGGACTCAGTACCGATATTCTGGGATACGTGGTGGAGGTACGGTCGGGGAAGAACCTGGAGGAGTATTTCAGATCTGAAATCTTTGATCCCCTTGGAATGGAGGATACCTACTTTCATTTGCCGAAGGACAAACATGCCCGCCTGATGAATCTCTACCGGGAGAGCCCTGATAACACTGGGCTCAGCAAAGCACCGGAGGCCATGGCTGGCTATCCGAAAAACACAAATATGTACTATTCCGGAGGAGGCGGTCTCTCTTCTACGGCCATGGACTATGCCATATTTTTACAGATGCTGCTCAACCAGGGGGAATATAATGGAGTCAGGCTGCTTAAACCTGAAACCATTCAACTGATGCGTCGCAACCACATTGGTGAGCTGGTAGCTGGTTCCCTCTTTCTTCCTGCTACTCCCGATAAGTTTGGACTTGGCTTCGAGGTCATGTTTCCTTCCGATGCCGATTCCATGCTGATTACAGAAGGCTCCTTTGGGTGGGGAGGTGCTTTTGGATCCCTTTACTGGATCGACCCTGAGGAAGAACTCATTGCACACCTGGTGATTCAGAAGGCAGGTGACTACGCGCAATTGCGTTATGATTTTATCAATACGGTATACAGGGCTCTTGAGACTGAGCCGGTGGAAACAAGATGAGAATGAACTAAATTTCAGGACAAATGGACAGAAAAGAGTTTCTCAGTACGGGTGCCATCCTTGGAGCAATGACCATTGCCCCGGGAGGTAAGATCACCGGTCAAATAAAGGAAGATCCAAAGGAAGAGGATCTCTATCTGGATATCCCGGTTTACTGCAGCCACGAACACTGGGGATCCATCTTCAGCATCGGACAGTTTCCCGGGGGATTTAATGCAGACCTCATGCCGGGTGCCCTCCCCCAGAGGGATACCGCCCTGGTGGACCTGCTGGCAGATCCATACATGGCAGGAAGCCTTATGGGCAATGGATTCAACCCTCTTAATGAGGAGAGGAACCAGCCGGTAGCCTATGTCGAATTGATCGAAGCCCTGAAAAACTTCAGGTTGAAAGGGACTTTTCTGAGCCTCAGGCTGGGGGTCAACCTGGCCTATGGATATGACATCCTCAAGCTCGATCCGGATCAGCTTTCAGGGATCAATCTACAGATCGGGGAGAATTACAAGAATCTCTTTGCCTGGAGTCAAACCCTGATGAAGAAGGCTTCCCTCGCCAACCTGATCAGGCCGGTTCATCCGGAGTTCTACATGAGCGATTTTAACAGCTCTTCTGCCATTAAAGAGCTGGCATATACCTCCACTGTAATGCGGATCGATCCCCTCATCGACTTTTGGAAAGAGGAGCATCCCAGGAGGGATAAACTGGCCGGTGCCTTTGGTACCGATCCGGTGGATGCCAGGTCATGGAGGGAGTTTCTTGAAAAGCTATTCAAAAGGATTGAAGCCAGGGGCTGCCTGGGTATTAAGCAGTTGCAGGCCTATCGTCGCAATCTGGATTTTGAACCGGCAGATGATAAATCGGTGGTTTTCAGAGGGAAGCTCAATGAGCAGGAGAAGAAGAGATTTCAGGATTGGGTGGTACATGCCTGTTGTGAACTGGCCAACCAGAGGCACTGGCCACACCAGGTTCATGTGGGTACTCATAACCATCCCCTCTCCAATCCTTTGCCCCTCTCCTCACTGGCCAGGCGCTATCCAAATCAGAAAATCGTTATGCTCCACTGCTGGCCCTACCTGGATGAGACCGGATACCTGGCCCAGGCCCATCCCAATGTCTATATGGATACCTGCTGGCAGCCCATTCTTAATCCGGAATTTCTAAGAAAATCCCTGCAAACCTGGCTGGGTTATATCCCGCTCAACAAGATCACCATGAGCAACGATTCCACTTCGGTGGAGATGGCTGCAGGTGCTTCTATGATTACAAGAAAGGTACTCAAAGGGGCGCTTGACACACAAAAATCCCATGCAGGACTAACAGATTATGAAGAGAGGGAAATTGCTGCCCAACTACTTCACAACAATGCGGTGGATATCTACAAACTAGGTACTAAACTCTCAATCTAACTGAACATGAAAAAACTTCTGTTTCCCTTTCTCCTGTTTGCCCTGGCCTGTGGGTCACCGCAACCAGAATCTCAGGATAGCATGTCAGAAACTGATACCAGTGAAAGCTATCGCGATATTTACCCCGATACCTGGGTGGCCAGCGATGCCCTGGGCAGGAGCATGCCCTCTTATGAAGAGGCTGGTCCTGTGAAAGATAACAAACGCAGGGTGACTGGTATATTCTATATCACCTGGCATACACGGGAAAAGGCAAAGATGGAATCTCCATACCGGGCGGATGTAAGCAAGATACTAAACCAGGATCCGGAAGCCCGCTTCGATGCCAACCATGAGCTCTGGTACGCGGGATCCTATCACTGGGGCGAACCCGAAATGGGCTATTTTCTGAGCCAGGATCGCTATGTGATCCGTAAAGATATCTCCATGCTCGCAGATGCAGGGGTGGATGTGCTGGTCATGGATGTGACCAATGCAGTACGCTACTGGGATGAGTGGGAGGTGCTGTTTACCGAAATGCAAAAGATGAATGCCGAGGGGAACAAAGTTCCCAAATTCTGTTTCTGGGCATTTAATGGTCCTGTAATCACTGTTGTGCAGGACCTCTATGAGAGGATCTACAAAGAGAACAGATACCCCGACCTCTGGTTCTACTGGGACGATAAACCCCTGTTGTTGTACAACAGCCGCCCCACCTTTGACGCCAACCGCGGAGGCATAAAACATCGAAATCCCAATTTCGACCCCAAAGCAAAAACCGATCCTGACCACCCTCATTTTCAGGATCCCGACTACGCTGAAGCGTTTTACCAGGACTATACCAAAGAAGTAAAGGAGTTTTTTACACAACGCACCATGTGGTGGGGCTACTATGAATGGGGGGAAGAACGATTTGTAGGTACAGAGGATAACTGGAGCTTTGGATACAGCCTCGCTGATCCCGATGTGAAAGTACTCAAACCGGAAGAGTTGCTATCCACACACAATGGGCTTAGAGAAGAGGCTGCGGTGACTGCCGCCCAGCATCCGGTGACCATGACCGACGAGAACATGGGTGTGGGAAAATCCTGGTCCAGGGAAAATGGTCAGCCAGCCCTGGATGAATTCGATATGCCGGAGCCTACCTATGTTCCCTGGTTGGGTGAGACTGTCGAAAACCCAACCGCATATGGCATCTATTTCCAGGAACGTTGGGACGAAGCCTTAGAGGCGGATCCGGAATTCCTCTACATCAATGACTGGAATGAGTGGACCGCAGGAAAATACCAGGTGAAGCCCGATGGAGGGATTTATCAGGGTCCGGTGGACAAAACCATGCCCTGGCTGGGTCGTGACAATCCCTTTGTATTCGTGGATCAGTACAATTCGGAATTCAACCGCTGCATCCATCCCATGAAGGACGGCTATACCGACAACTATTACATGCAGATGGCACAGAATATCCGGCGTTACAAAGGGGCCCGGCCCATACCTGAAAACAGGGGATACCAGAAGGTGAAAATTGATGGGAAATTTGGTGAATGGGAAAATGTGGCCATAGAATACCGGGACACTCGCGGAGATGTATTTCACCGCGATCACCCGGGCTATGGAGGATTGCATTACACCGACAATTCCGGACGGAATGATATCATTACCAGTAAGGTATCGGTGGGCAAAAAGAAGATTTCCTTCTATGTGGAAACCGATCAAGCCCTTTGCTCATACCAGGACCCAAACTGGATGCTGCTACTTATAGATGCAGATCAGGACCCTTCCACCGGATGGTATGGCTATGATTACCTGGTCAATGGCCAGATCACTGATGGCCAGAACACGCTGCTTCAGAAATATGATTCAGAGAATGGCCAATGGGAGGACCAAAACCTTATAAAATTCGCATACACAGACAATCAGCTTGAACTGAGCCTGCCACGAAATCAATTGGGACTTGAGGGAGAGGAGTTGACTTTTGACTTCAAATGGAGCGATAATCCGAACGGACTGGACGATCCAATTTCATTTTGTACGGGTGGCGATACCGCTCCCAACCGCAGGTTTAATTACCGCTGTATATGGAAAAATTAGGGAGCTGAACTAGCTTTGGAATCGTCCAGGCCCTCAGCATTAAAGCTCCTTTCAGTATAAAGTGATCTGCTTGGCTTTGTCCGCAGCACTACCAGTAAAATTTGTTTCATTATGGTCAATAATCCCCATAGATATGATTATATATGGCGAATATGATCCGTTTTCAATGAGAAATGCAAGGAATTCTACAAAAAGGACAAAATCCCATCGTCTTTTCGGTGACTTAGACTAATTCAAAAGGTTCTCATACAATTTTAGAATAAACTTTGCCCTAAAAAGTGTAAAATTGCTATATAGAGAAACCCAATTCAATAAAAAAACCTTTCAATGAATACACGATTTTTACTCTTCCTGACAATTCTTCTTTTTCCGGTTTTAGGAAATTCCCAAATCCGGGAAGTAAACAGTGACCATTGGGTGGCCACCGATGAACTGGGCAGAAAACTGGCAGATGCATCAGAGATGGGTCCTGTCAAGGACGAAAAGGTGGTGGGAATGTTTTACTGGTCATGGCACACCGATGGAAATGCCAAATGGGTCATGCCCGACGGGAGTGTCGCCAATATCACCGAGATACTGGAGCAATATCCGGAGGCGGTGAGGGATAAGGACCATGCTGCCTGGCAGAATACTCCTAATGGGGGCGTTTTCTGGTGGGACGAGCCCCTGTTTGGCTACTACCGGACCACCGACCCCTGGATCTTACGAAAACATGCCGAAATGTTGGCCGATGCGGGGGTGGATGTGGTCTTCTTTGATTGCACCAATGGCAGTTTCACCTGGAAATCATCCTACCAGGTATTGTTGGAGGTATGGCATCAGGCCAGGTTGGATGGAGTCGAAGCTCCACAGGTAGCCTTTCTGCTTCCCTTTAGCCCCACCGATGGGGCATTGGACCAACTGCATGAGTTGTATACAGAACTTTATAAGCCGGGATTGTATCAGGACCAGTGGTTTATGTGGGAAGGGAAGCCACTGATTATGGCCTATCCGGAGGCCCTGAAGACCCGGGCAGGCGAGACAGCTGCCATGAAATTTACGGCTACCCAGGCTTTCTATGCCATCAATGCCACCTGTCCAAGCTGGGACGATAACAAAGGCAGCCTTACCTTTAAATTGTTCACATGGAATAACAGTTATGCTGAATCTGTAAATGCAGCTCCTGTAGCCGAGAAAAGGATCGTGGATTTTAATGACAATGAAAAAATACAACTCACATTTGACGAGTTGCCAGCGGGAGAATATATCTGGGAGCTTAGTGAAGGTACTGATGTTGTAGGCGTTTGGAAATGGACAGACAGCAACGATCCTGTGACCAGTTATTTTGGTGGAGCTTTGGTAAGCGGAAATTATGAAAGTGAAATATCATATGATCCCGCAATTAGTTTTAGTCCCCTTTCCAATGGAACGAATCATGTTCCGGTTGAAATAGGAGCTGCACCCATCAACCAGCAGCTGGTAGATGAGATCAAAAGTTTCTTCACCTACCGTCCGGGACAACCCGATTACGTGAACGGACCTTCCCGAAACGATCACTGGGGATGGCTCGAGGCTTCACCCCAACACGGCTATGGGCCTAAGGCAGAGGGTGGATTTGAGATGTCCACTGTGGGCGTAGCTCAAAATGCATCAGATGCCAGCGGCGGACATGCTTCAGGATTTAATAAGACCGGGACTTATGGACGTAGTTATACCAGATCGGAGGGACAAAATCCCGATCCGGATGCCTATCTGAAGGGACTGAACTTCCAGGAACAATGGGATGGGGTATTCGATATTGATCCCGATCTGATTTTTATTACCGGATGGAACGAATGGATCGGAGGTCGTCATTTTAACTGGGATGTGCAGCCCTTCGCCTTTGTGGATATATACAATGCAGAAAAGAGCCGGGATATTGAGCCAGCTAAATCATGGGGCAGCAAGGGTGACGTATACTACATGCAACTGATCAATAATGTGAGAAAGTTTAAGGGGATGCAGAAACCAGATAAGGTCTCTTCACTTAAAACCATTGATTTGGAAGATACGGGTAGCTGGACCGGTGTGATGCCCGAATATCTATCCTATAAAGGGAATACTCTGCACCGGGATCATCCGGGACAGGGCCCTGAGCTTGTATATACCAACAATACGGGTAGAAATGATATCATTGCGGCTAAAGTAGCCAGGGATGAAACCTTTGTCTACTTCTATGTAGAAACAGACAGTGTGCTCACGGACAAGTCGGATCCCGGTTGGATGCGACTCTATATTGATCTGGATCGCGACAAGGCCACAGGTTGGGAAGGATACGATTTTATCATAAACCGCAGCAGTCCAACCGACTCTGTCCTGGTAGAGAAAAGCACCTCCGGATGGGAATGGGCTCCTGCAGGGAAAGCTGAATACACGGTGAATGAGAAATCGCTGGTGATGAAAATAGAGTTCTCCATCCTGGGTCTGGATTCGGGAGAAAGACTGAATTTTGAGTTTAAATGGAGCGATAACATGCAGGAAGATGGAAACATCATGGACTTCTACGTGAATGGGGATGTGGCTCCGGGGGCCAGATTTAACTATGTCTACACGGTGGACTGGACAGGTGATGGATATCATTTTGCCACAAAAGCCAAGGGAACAAATCAGGGTCTGAAATGTGAACAGTTTGCCGGAAGCTTCGATAGCATACCACTATTTAATGAACTGAAAGCAACAACCACCTATTATCTGCCGCGCATCGAAATTCCTGAACCCAGTCCTGTGGATATGGCCTTGAAGTACACCGGTTTTATTGATGTACCTGAAAAAGATGAATATACATTTAGCCTCGATACGGACCTTTCAGCAAGAGCATATATAGATGGGATCCGGGTAGTTGCATCTGAAAGTGGACAGGGAGAGCAAACAGGGGCCATGAAGTTGATGCCGGGGAAGCACCTGCTCAGGATTGAATACATCACAAAAGATGGGAATACGCCCTCTCTGAGTCTGCTTATGGAGAGCTCCACCCTTAGCAAGAGTGTGATCCACGACACCATGCTCTATAAATACAATGTACTGCCTGAAATAGAGCTCACATTTAAAGATGAACAGAACTATTACAGTGAGATCGATACAGTGGCTCTTGTGAAGGGTATCGATGCAGACGGCCAAGTGGAAATTCTCAGGATCTATGACAATGAGGAGCTCTTCATAGAGCAGAGCAGCCCGGAATTTGTCCTGAAGGATATGGAAGTGGGTGACCATTCTGTCCTGGCCCGGGTTGTGGATAATGATGGGGCTGTAATGGAATCCAACCGCCTGGTTTTTGAGGTCAGTCCCCCCTTTGCTGTTCCGGGTACTATACCCGCTAAAGAGTTCCGCAAAGGAGAGAATGTGGTTGTTATTGAATCCGATGATTTCGACGGAGGTTTTAGCATCCGAGCCTCCTATGGAGCTGCCGATTATCCAATTCAGGTGGACGAACCCGGATGGTATCAATTCACATTCAGAGTTCCTTCTTCCAACAGGTCCGGCATCACCAAAATTACACTAAATGGTCAGGAGATTAGCTCGGTGGATCTTGGAAATACAGGAGATGACCAGCCATGGCACAATGTAGTTACTGAGATAGCTCTCTCCTCAGGAATTCAGATCTTAGGTTTTGAATTCGGGGGGCTGATTACCCTTCATAAGGTTGATATTTCAAAGGCGACGGTGATTAATTCCAAAGAGAAAAATATCCTGCAGACATACCCGAATCCCTCCTCAAACGAGTTTCTGATTCGATCACAACAGCCTGTTTCTGATCTCGTAGTATACGACCTGTTGGGCAATGTGGCTGACCGAACCGCTCAAAAAAAGAGTCGCTTTGTGAGTAGCATCGGAGCGGATTTAAAGCCCGGGATGTATGTGTTGGTGGTGACCGGGCAGGATGGTTCTAAACAATCACTTAAACTGATAAAGAAATAACTCTTATGTCATGAAATGGGCCATAAAATTTATTATCCCCGGAGTAATATCAGCTTTGATCACATGCCCGGGTTTTTTCAACATCGCAAACGGACAGGAGAAAATCATTTTTGATACCGATTTCGACTCCGACATCGATGATGTGGGTGCCCTCTATATGCTGCATACGCTTGCTGACCGGGGAGAGGTGGATATTCTGGCCACCATCCTGTCCACCACACATTTTTGGAGTCCCTTTGCCCTGGATGCAGTTAATGCTTTTTGGGGGCGTTCGGACATTCCCATTGGTGTACCACTATTCGAAGGGGTGAACAAAGGATCCTATTATGCGGAAGCAATTGCCAGGGATTTCCCCAATGATGTGGGAGAGACGAAGAAAGTTGAAGATGCCACCCATCTCTACAGGCGAATTCTTGCCTCACAATCCGATGGCAGTGTGATCCTCGTCTCAGTGGGGCATCTCACCAATGTGGCCAGACTACTGGAATCAAAACCCGATGAGGTGAGTCACCTTTCGGGGAAAGAGCTAGTCTCCCTTAAAGTCAAACACTGGGTGGCCATGCTGGGAGAGGGCATGAACTGGAATATGCGGTGGGACAGGGTGGCTTCCGAAACAGCCATCAACGGGTGCCCCGTACCCATCATCTTTACTACGGAGGGACAGGAGGTGAAAACCGGTAGAAAGACGCAAGATCTTTTGGACAATAATCCCATAAAAACAGTATACCGTATTTGGGAAGAACACTACGATGAGATTGACAGGAGCAGCTGGGATCAGATATCCACTTTATATGCTGTGAAGGGAGAGAGTAAAATGTTTCGCCTTGAGCCGGGCATCCTCACCTTCTCTCAGGAACATGGTGCAGTATGGAAAGCCGAAGCCAGTGGCAAGGATTTCCGCCTATACAATAAACTCTCAAATGAAAAGATGGCCGATGCCATTGAAGAGTTAATGATTCAAATCCCCGGGAATTGAATTATCTAAATAGTATTTTTCAAATTCAAAATGTGCAACAGATATGGATAGAAAGAAAGAAGGAGTACTTGAAAAGAGATACAGTGAAAATGAGCTTAAGTATTTAGAACTACTTGCCGAAAAGTTCCCCACGGTTCAGGCAGCCTCTACTGAAATAATAAACCTTCAATCCATTCTAAACCTTCCAAAGGGGACCGAACATTTCCTGACAGATATACATGGGGAGTATGAAACCTTTAGCCATGTATTGAGGAATGCCTCCGGCGTGGTACGTAAAAAAATAGAGGATGTTTATGAATTTTCACTGGATGAGGATACAAAACGACAACTGGCAACCCTAATTTACTACCCTGAGGAGAAGCTTGAGCTGCTTGCGAAAGAGGAAAAGAACCTGGAGGACTGGTATGCCTTAACCATACGCCGGCTCATCGAGGTAGCGCGTGTTTCTGCCGATAAATATACACGGTCGAAGTTGCGAAAAGCCATGCCAAAGGATTTTTCTTATGTCATTGATGAGTTGTTGAATGTTCCTACCCAAAAAAAAGAGAAATACTTTGACAGCATCATTAAGGCCATTATTGAGGTGGACCAGGCAAATTCGTTTATCATCGCCATCAGTAAATGCATCCAACGCTTATTGATCGATCGTTTACACATCATTGGAGATATTTTCGATCGCGGACCTTATGCCGATAAAGTAATGGATGTGATCCAAAATCATTATTCGGTAGATATCCAATGGGGGAATCACGACATTTTATGGATGGCAGCAGCTACTGGAATCCGCGCAAGCATTGCGGCAGTAATCCGAATGAGTGCCCGCTATAACAATCTGGACACCCTGGAAGATGCCTATGGTATAAATCTGATGCCTCTGGCGACTTTTGCCATGAAAACTTATGATGGTGATCCCTGTAAATCCTTCATCCCCATCAATACACCCACGGAAAATCTTGGATCCACTCATGTTAAACTAATCAGCAAAATGCACAAGGCCATCTCGATCATAGAGATGAAGCTTAAGGGGGAAATTGTGAAACGAAATCCCGAAATGAAAATGGAGGACCGTTTGCTGCTGGAATTTATTAATTATCAGAAAGGTACCATTACCATTGAGGGTCGCGAGCTGGAGCTTAGCGACAACCTCCTTCCCACCATCGATCCGGAAAACCCTTATAAACTAACCCCCGATGAACAGGAGCTAACTGAGAAGCTTCAATTCTCATTTTTAAATTGTGAAAAGCTTGAACGCCATATCAAGACCCTGTTTTCCAAGGGGAGCACTTATCTGGTTCACAATTCAAACCTGCTGTATCATGGATGTATCCCTCTGGATGAAAAGGGTAATTTCAGGGAGATGACGCTGCATGGAAGGAATTATAAGGGAAAAGCCTTATGCGAACAGTTTGACCAGATCTCGCGTCGCGCCTTCTTTAATCGAGATCAGCACGATAAAATGAGAAAGGACCGCGATTACATGTGGTATCTGTGGAGCGGAGCGGATTCTCCTCTCTTTGGAAAAAAGAAGATGGCCACATTTGAGCGTTACTTTTTGGATGATAAGGAAGCACAGCGGGAGGAGAGCAATACCTATTATAAACTGCGGGATGACAAGGAGACCTGCTGCCGCATCCTGAAAGAATTTGGTCTTGATCCTGAAGTGTCCCACATTATAAACGGCCATGTTCCGGTAAAGGTAGCTAAAGGTGAAAGCCCGATAAAGGCGGAAGGGAAACTCTTTGTCATTGATGGGGGGATGTCAAAGCCCTACCAGAAAGTAACCGGGATTGCAGGCTATACTTTGATCTACGACTCCTATAATCTGATTCTTGCAGCGCATGCACCCTTTGAATCAAGGCGTAAAGCGATAATGGAAGAAGATGATATTGTTTCAACCCGAAACATGATTGAACATGCAATCAACCGGATGAGTGTGGGTGATACCGATATTGGAGCAAATCTCCGGTCGCAGATTCAAGACCTCAGCCGGCTTCTGGATGCGTACCGAAAAGGAGTTGTAAAAGTGCAAAAGGTTTGAGAAGACCAAAAAGTGCAATTTAACTCCCAAATTGTGCATTTACCCGCACCCAGGCTTGATGTATATTCAGATGAACAAAAGTTGAATGGATATGAGAAAAATAGTTACTTTATTACTTGGAGTATTTGCAATTACAGTTGTCTCCGCCCTGGATCCTCCCAACGTGGTCTTTATTCTGGCTGATGACCTGGGAGTAAACGATCTTTCGCTCTATGGCAGCACCTTTCATGAAACTCCAAATATTGATGCCCTGGCCGATAAAGGGATGAAATTCAACCAGGCCTATGCTGCCAATCCCCTCTGCTCCCCAACAAGGGCAAGTATCATGACAGGCTTATATCCTTCGCGAATTGGGATCACCACACCCGTCTGCCACTTGAATAAACTGGTCCTTGATAAACAGCTGGAAGAGTCAGCTCCACCCAATAAGAAATCATTGAATGCGGTATCCCTCACCCGCTTTAAAACGGAATACTACACACTGGCTGAAGCTTTCAAAGACCAGGGATATGCCACAGCCCACATAGGCAAATGGCATCTGGGACCGGTACCATACAGTCCATTGGATCAGGGATTTGATCTGGATATCCCCCATAGTCCGGCTCCCAGTCCCCTGGCTGCTGGATTCTTTTACCCTTTCCCGATTTATGACAGCCGCGGAAAGCCCGGCGACAACCTGGAGGACCTGATGGCCGATGTAGCTGTCAAGTATATCCATGAACACAAGGATGAGCCCTTCTTCCTCAACTATTGGGCCTGGGAAGTACATGCTCCCTGGCAGGCCAAGGAACACCAGATAGATAAGTACCGTCCCAAAATGGATCCTGCTTCCCCACAGCGGAATCCGGTGTATGCTGGTATGCTGGAAACACTGGACGAAGTGGTGGGCCGGCTTGTTGAAGCGCTCGACCAGGCTGGGATCCTGGACAATACGGTCATCATATTTGTGGGAGACAATGGTCCCTATATCAAATCCAATAAACAGCATATGCCAGAGGAATTCCATGGAATTCCGGTCTCCAGTGCATCACCCTTGCGCAATGGCAAAGGCTCTATCTATGAAGGAGGTACACGCGTCCCTCTGGTTGTTATCTGGCCCGGCAAGGTAGAGGCAGGAACGGTAACGGATGCCTTACAACAGTCCACCGATTTCTTTCCCACCTTTGTGGATATGCTTGGATGGGAAGTACCCGATGGGCTCGAATTTGACGGAGTGAGCATGAAGCCCACCCTGGAAAGCAACACCGCGGTCCGGGATGAGATCTTCTGTCACTTCCCCCATAACCGTCCTTCCACTTCATTGCGACAGGGCGACTGGAAGCTGATCCGGTGGTATTTCGACAATCCCGATCAAACCGACAGGTATGAACTTTACAACCTGGCCGATGATGAGAGTGAAGCAGTGAACCTGGCCTCATCTGAATCCAGGCGTGTAAAAAAACTTGCCCAACGAATGGATGTGGTGCTTGAAGAGACCGAAGGTTTGATTCCTATTCCCAATCCAGCTTATAGACCAGACGGCAAATAACAAAACGAGATCAAAATTAAAAGCCATTTTCACATGAGACGAATGATCCACATTTTACTCATCCTGTTTCTGGGGGCACTATCAGTCTTCCCTCAGGAGGAATCTAATTTCACCCTCTGGCAGCTACCTTCACAGATCAATACCATTGGTAACTCCTATGTATTCCAGATGAATAACGGGAAAGTGGTTGTTATGGATGGAGGGGTTAAAGAAGAAACCTCATATCTAAAGGGCTTCCTCGCCGCCCTGGGGAATGAAGTGGAAGCCTGGTTTATCAGTCATCCTCATTCCGATCACATGGGTGCCTTGAATCAGGTTTTAATGGAGCCGGGAGAGATCCGAATCAAAACCATCTATCATTCTGCATTTCCCCCCTCTTTTTACCAGGCCAACGGGACCCAGTACGCTTCGCTCACCGAGAGTTTTTACCACCACCTTGACAGTTCGGGAATTCAGGTGGTGAATTATACACAGCCAGGGATGACGGTGGTTATCGACCAGACCTATTTCAAAATTTTAAGTGTGGCAAACCCCGATATCACAGTCAACCCCTATAACAACTCATCCATGGCCATAAGGGTATGGGATGCAAAAAAGTCCATGCTTTTTTTAGGCGATATGGGAATTGAAGGAGGCGACCGTTTATATAATGGGCCATACAGAAAGGAGCTGGATTGCGATTACCTGCAGATGGCTCACCATGGCCAGCAAGGAGTTTCCAAAGACTTCTACCGCAATATTGATTTCAGGGTTTGCTTATGGCCCACACCCTCATGGGTTTATGAGAACGATCAGGGAAAAGGATATAACACAGGAAATCTGCAGACCATTGAAATCAGAGAATTGATGGACTCACTTCGTATAAAGGAGCAATATTTAAGCTTTGAAGGACTTGAAAAAATAGAATAATCATGATCAGAAAAAATAAACTATCATTTTCATGGATTACTAAGTACCTGGCTGTTGCCTTGTTAATCATGGCATCCTCAGGATGTTTTTCACCCTCTGTCTCACCGATTGCCAATCGCTCCTTCTCTCCAACCATTCAGAAAGATCTTCTCACTCTTCACCAATTACAGACTTACAGGGCTGGTAAAAATTCATTTGTACTTGGCCTGGAAACCTTATGCAACCGTCCTGCCATGCTGGATGAGCATGGACGAAAAACCATCCTAAGCCTGGAAGGGGAAGGCAGTTTAAGACATATCTGGGAGACACACGGACCCGGCAAGAGCCCCTTTATTCTTGAGTTTTTCGTGGATGGTGAGCAACAAGCTTCCATTCGGGGCCCGCTGGATGAGTTGGTGGAGGCAGCCAAAAGGTGTGATCAATCCTATATTTCACCAGGAGGCAGCACCATCGATTATAATTCCTATAATTTCTATATCCCGGTACCCTTTGAGAAATCCCTCAGAGTAGATCTGGTGTCCAATCCAAGGATAGGGCTGGTGTTTTTACAACTCGATTACAGACTGGATGATGCTTCAATGAATGGGATAAAACTGGTTCAGGAAAAAGACCAGCAGGGGAATCAGATGCAGCTTCGGTACGAATCTCAAACAAAAGACATTGTATCGTCCGAACTATCTCTCCCCCAGGCCACCACAGAAAGATGGAATTTCACGGGTGACCAAACCATACGCATTAAGGGTCCCGCCATTATCCGGCGACTGGCACTCAACACGAACCGAGAAGGCGTGACCATGATGATTCGCTTTGACGGGGAGGATTCACCGGCAGTAAATGTGGATCTGGCCGACTTTTTTGGACCCTTCAGGGGAGTAGCCCTCAATAACAATCAATGCTATTTCCCTATGCCATTTGGAGATTCAGCGGAGATCGAGATCTGTGGCAGCAATCCCGACGAAGAATGGAACCTGGAGGTTGATCTTGAACAGGTGGAGCGATTTGAACCGGATTGGGGCTACTTTCATGCCCTTCATACAAGGGTGGATAGCAGCCTGGGATACTTGCCGTTCCAGGTCTTATCAACCGGAGGCCGGGGACAATGGGTTGGAATGAGTATTTATGATACCCACCATGACCATGGCGGAGGTGATTTTGCTATGATTGATGCCCGTACCGGACAACCCTCTTTTCTACATGGCATCAATGGCGAGGATTACTTCTCATTTGCCTTCTTTGGAAAGGGGGAGAATTTCCCCTACAGTGAGGCTTTTGATAATGATGAGGGCCGTAT
>JAAEOI010000143.1 GCA_024244665.1 Bacteroidota bacterium
TAGCCGCATGCATCATATCGGACCTCAGGATAGATAAAACAGACTCAGAACACATATCGCTTATAAGCCGCAGAAATGAACTGTGGGAGATGGCACAGAAAGCTGCTGATGAGAATCCAAAGTTTACAAAGAGAAAAAGCGGACGAAAACGTAAGAAAGGAGCGAAACTTGAAAAAGGAGAAACATACAGAATCACCTATGCCCTGATTAAAGAGGGGAAATCAATCAAAGAGATTGCCGCGAAACGAAACCTGGCTGCATCCACCATTGAGGCACATGCTGTCAGAGGCATCAAAGACAAAGAACTGAATATAAGAAGCCTGCTTTCAGAGGAGACCGTAAAAGAGGTGGCCGGTCTTATCCAGGAATCATCAAACTCTATCAACGAATTACACACCCTGCAAAACAGGAAATACAGCCATGGAGTGTACCGCATGGTTCTGGCTCATCTTAAAAGAAATAGCTGATAGGATGGTTGGTAGATTTTCCCAATTTTATTACGGATCCGGCACGGGGATATATGGATTGTGCAGGCTTACCTGAGTTGTGTTGGTCCCCTCGTCTATCATCTCTATCTCGGACAGGGAAAAACCCTCTCCAGGACCCAGGGTGATCATCTGCGCTCCGCCGCCTGTCAGGTTGGTTTGCTCTACATGCTTCGGACATACAGTGGTCATCATCGCAACCTGGCTCATCTCTACTGTCAACTTATAGACATAGGCAGCATCCCTTGTACCTGTAACTTTCACAAAGGTTTGACCACTAATCGTTGCGTTACATTCACCACCGGCACTTCCACTTCCCGCTACAACAAGCTCTCCAAATCCCGAAACCGTGGCTTCCCCATCGCCAGTCCCTGTCAGCGTAAGCATTACCTCCCCGGTGGTTAAAATCAGGAGTCCCCCGGACCCGACATCCAACTCTGTGGTTATATCCAGGTAAGTATGACACCCTGAATGTACTGCGTTGTACCTGTCGTTCAGCTGGTCAAAAGTTGAACTCTGGCTTCCACAGCCTGACATGGCCGTCATCATGCCTTCAATGCTGTGCGCATAATCGCTACAACAGGGATCATCCGGTTCACCCAGCTTTAGCACTTCAGCGACTGCCTGTTCAATAATGTTCGAACAGACCTTTTGTACATCCTCTTCAAAAGAACCTTCTCCAGGCGGTAATTTGTCGTAGTATCCGCGCATTTCCCTTAATTCAAAGAATTTTAAAAAAGAAAGCGCTGTTTCCAACCCATTATCCCAGGCGGCTTTATATTCTTCGCATCCGGATGAAAGTTTGTTGTTTGTCGCAGATACTCCTGCATTTTTAAATGATATGCCCAGCGACGCGATCAGCAGGTCGAGTTGTGCATTGATCTGTTCGATGGTCATCTTTCCCTCTGAAAACTCACCCAGTATCAGCGTGTTGGCCGTGATAGTGCTGTTTGCATCAGAATAGCTGTGATCGCTCAGCGGGGTCAGCCATTGATCAGATTGTATGCGGAATAGTGCCGATTCTTCGATATCGCTGATCGATTCATTATATTGAATGGAGATATGAGCCGGTTTATACAGGCTGAGGCCGGAAGGCTGAATGTCGAAGGCCCTGATCTGCCTCTCATCAACAGGCAGCTCTTTATGTATCCCCTGCAATGTCAGCGTAATCGTAGTTGTGTCCCTGATGGCCCCGGGAGGGAAAGTCAGGGTGATGACATTTCCGGACTCATCGGTGAGCTGCATCGTTCCCCCATAGGGTGTAATGTCGGCTGTGGTGCTGATATCTTCCAGGTCCTCCGGCTTCTGAATCTCCGGATCATCTTCCGAGCAGCCACTGCACCAGAGCAGGGTCAGAAGAACGAAAATTAATGTTTTTGCGCTTTTCATATTTTTATAAATTCTACCCTGCGGTTGTTGGCCCGTCCCTCTGCAGAGTTGTTATCATCCATTGGCATGCTCTCCCCCAGCCCTTTTGAGCCAAGGCGTTCCCCTTCAATTCCCAAATCGATCAGGGTATTCATCACCCGCTGGGCCCGCTCGGCCGACAGCGACAAGTTGCTGGCATCGTCACCCACATTGTCGGTATGCCCCTCTACACTAAAATTTATTTCCGGGTACTTCTTCATCAATTCACAGATCTCGTTGATCACTCCCATTGATTCTGGTTTCAGGGTTGATTTTCCAGTATCAAAACGGATGCCGTTGGCCACTATCTTGCCATCCTCCATCACCCGGTCGTAATACTTCACCCCCCCTCCCGCAATCCTCACATTCTTCACATAGAAGAGATTGTCATTTTTTGCATGATAGGTGTACAGCGTAATCCCCTTGGGATCAAAGTCGATCCGCGGAATGTTGATAAGCCGGGTCTCATCCATATAGGCTTTCAACTTGCCGTTTGTATAGGCCACCGCCACATGCATCCATCTTCTTTCAGCCAGGTTATTCGCATCGGGATGATCGCTGTATGAATTCGCAAAATACATCCTGTAGCTGCTGATCTCCAGATCGGTATAACCTGTGGGACTGCCCGATTCCTGGTTCTTTCTGTCGTAAAGATAGAGGTTGAAATAGCTGTTGTCGCAGTATAAATCAAACTCAACCGTAAATACGTCGGGCAGATAATCCTCCCTGGCCTCTTCGAAATAGGGAATAATGGCAGGAGCCCCACCCCTGAACATGATCACATTCTCTCCGCCAAACTCGGCCACCTCCACATTCCCATCCTTCAGGTCCCACCGCGATGGAAATTCACCGTTCTCCTCCCCCTCCAGGTTGTCATCAAATATCACACGGTCGCCCGGAACAAAATCATATTTCGCCCATTTCAGTTCCGGAATGGCTTCTTCTGTTCCGGATTGCTGATCCTGTCCAGCCTCCTCCGCCTGGTGCTGATCGGGTGCCTCGCTTTGCGGTTGCTCGGGCTTTGGCTCATCCTTCGTCTTATTATTTCCAAATAGTTTCCCAATGTTCCTGTTGATCGCCTTATGGCTCTCCTTCTGGATTGTTTGAGTGGGCGTGTCCTGAGCGCAGACCGGCTGAATCACCAGCAGAGCTGCCACAGCCATCCCCAAAGAAAATACAAGTGCTTTCATGATGGATCCCTTTTGAAATTTCAATAAAGTTAAGGGATCAGACATGATGCGGGTATCCCATGTTTGTGGGATATGTAAAGTCTGCTAAATCTCGCCGCTAAGCGATTTGCGAATCACATCTGCTTTGGAGTGTACATGCAGCTTCTTGTAGATATTCTTGATATGGGTTCTGACGGTTTCAATGGAGATGGAGGCGCTGGAGGCTATCATCTTATAACTTAAGCCATCCACCAGCGCCAGGACAATCTCTTTCTCCTTATCGGTCAGGAGGGAGCTATGCTCTCTTTTCCTGCCTGCATGAAAATGTTCCATCACTTTACGTGCAATGGGTGGCGACATCATTGACCCGCCATCATAGATGATCTCAATGGCCAGTTTCATTTCGGGAAAAGAGGTATTCTTCAGCAGGTATCCGGATGCCCCTGCACAGAGGGAGTCAAATATCTTGTGCGAATCGGCATATACCGTAAACATGATCATGTTTATCCCGGGATACTTACCGTTAATCAGTTTCATTCCACTGATGCCCGACATGCCGGGGAGTCCTATATCCATCAGGATCACATCTGGCAGGGTCTCTTTATTAAGAACGGCCAGGAAGTGCTCCACAGATCGTTTGGCTGTAATGCAGATCATATTCTCCTGCCTGTCGATGTACTCCATGACCCCTTCCCGGATTACATCATCATCTTCAACAATGGCTACGCTTATCATGGCTGTAAATTATAGTGTTCTGTTCACTTTGCATATACCATAAGCATGTGATATTTATCTCACAAACCTTTCATTTTCAATTCGATCATACATCCTCCGGTCGAATGCATCTCCAGTGAGGCCCCAATCCTTTTGGCCCGCATCTTCATATTTCTGAGACCATTGCCCCCCTTAATAGCATCCGGATCATAGCCCTTGCCATTATCAGAAACACGCAGGCGAAAACCGGAAGCACTGTTGTCAATACTGATCTCCACCCGACTGGCACCAGAATGTTTGACAATGTTGTGAATGGCCTCTTTGAAAATATAGTAAAGGTTCTGTCTCACCTCCACATGCAAGGCCCTCTTGCTTTCCAATCCTTTGTGCACAAAGGAAACGCTGATGTCCTTTTCAGACAGGAGCGTGTGGGTTAAATCCTGCATGCGGCTTAAGAAATCGGCAAGGGAATCATTTCTGGCATCGATGGACCACACAATATCACTCATGGTAGAGATGGTGTCGCGGCTCAGTTCGCTGATCTTTTCGGTCGATTGCATGATCCTCTCCAGCTTACTCTGGCCAATAATCTGCTGCGAATGTACAGAGATGCGGGTCAGAGCCGAACCTACATCATCATGAAGATCGCTTGCAATGCGGGTTCTCAGCCGCTCTATCTCCCTTACCCTTTTTATTTGGTAGAGGTGAATAGCATAGAAAGTCATCAAAAGCGCTACAATCAACAAGCCCCGGAACCACCATTTCTGCCAGAACGGAGGATTGATGATCACTCCAATGCTAATCTCATCACTACTCCATCTTCCATCACCATTGGTCCCCCGTGCCCGGAAAAGATAGTCGCCCGGATCAATCTTGGTATAACTGGCAAAATTTCGCTGCCCCGATGCGATCCATTCCTTATCAATCCCTTCCATCTTATACATGAATTCATTGTTACGGGTATTGGAAAAATCCATGGAAGCAAACTCAAAGGAGAAGAAATTCTGTCTGTAGGAAAGGGTTATCTGCTCCATAGAGTTCAGCTCAATCCCCTCGTAAACCTGCTCATTGAGCAGAGAAAAGGAAGTGAGGGTCAGCGGAGGCTGAAAGGTGCTTTCATTGACACTGTCGGGAAAAAAAAGCAGCAAGCCGCTGATGCCCCCATAAGCCAATAAGCCCTGTCTGAGCTCGAGGAAGGCTCCCGCATTGTACTCACTGCCCGGAAGTCCGTCGCGGTGGGTGAAATGTTTGAAAGCGCCATTGTTGGGATCATAGCTGGAAATACCTGCGTTGGTACTGATCCACTGTCTGCCTTTTCCGTCAGACAGCACGCCATAGACCGAGCGGCTGGGAAGTAGCACATTCACGGGAGAACGGGTAAAACCAGCTCCGGGATCATCGGGATCAAAGGATGCCATTCCCCCGGAGGTCCCCACCCAGATCAACCTTGTAGTGCCGGTCTGCTCCTCAGAAATGGCATGCACAATGTTATCGGGAAGAGCGCTTGAGTCGGCAGGCTGTCCCGCATACCTGATAAAACCATCCCTCTCCCGGTCATACCTGTTTAATCCGGCCCCCCAGGTACCGACCCATATATCCCCCCGGCTATCCTTGAAAATGCGCAGCAGGTAATTGCCGGAAAGAGAGGCAGGATCGGCCACATCGTTTCTGTAACTCCTGTATGAATCCGTATCCGGAAAATAACAGACGATCCCTTCCCCTGAAGTGGCCATCCAGATTACCCCCTGCTCATCCACCAAAATCCCACTGATATCATCCATTCCAAAAGTCTCCTTCACTTCAATTCGTTCCCTGAAATGCCTCCATTCCCCCGAACGGGGATCCAGTCTGTTCAATCCGCCTCCGGAAGTTGAGATCCACATCTTCCCATTCTGATCTTCTGCAATGCCACTAACTCTGTTACTACTGATGCCATCGGGATCGCCCGGGCGGTGAGTGAACCAACTTACCCGGCCCGTTTGCGGATTGAAGCGGACCAGACCCGTGTTTTTTGTGCCCACCCATAAGTTCTCTCTGCTGTCCTCAAAAATGGCATATACAGACAGGCCCTTTAACTGCTCCTTCAGTGCAAGAGCCGAGCCGGTGGGTTCAAACCTGAGCAAACGGGGATTGAAAATATTCAAACCTCCGGCTCCCACCCATAATACATGTCCGCGGTCGGCAAAAACCGAGTAAACATTATCGGAAGCCAGCGAAGCCGTGGCTGTCGGATCATTTCCATACCTGTGAAAAAGCCCGGTCTCCGTATCATAGAGGTTGAGTCCGGCGGCAACCGTACCGATCCAGAGAGTCCCATCGCCCGGACTCTCAATGGAGGTGATCTCATTGCTGCTCAAAGACCAGGCCTGGTCAGGATCGGATTGGTATCGCATGAAACAATTCCCTGCACTGTCGTAACGGTTCAATCCACCTCCCAGGGTCCCGATCCACATCTGTCCATCCGGATCCTCCCGAAGAGAAGTGATCCGGTTGCTGCTGATGGAAGCCGGATCCTCAGGGTCAAACACAAAATGCTCAAAAACCGGTGTCCCCTCCAACCCTGTCCTGCACCTCCAGAGTCCGTTCCAGGTCCCGATCCAAAGCCTTCCCCCGGCATCAACACAGAGTTTCCGTACAAAATCGCCCGGAAAGCCCTGATTCGCATCCTCCAGCTGCCTGAACCTTTGAAAAGTGCCTGTCTGCGGATCCAGTACATTCAGTCCGCCACCCCAGACTCCCACCCAGATCATCCCAGAAGAATCCCTTGCCAGAGAGGCCGGCCGGGTTCCGCTAA
>JAAEOI010000144.1 GCA_024244665.1 Bacteroidota bacterium
ATATACAATCGCATGGACAGGCACAGGTACGGGCCATACCTCATCCGGTGCCTCACCCAACGACCTGATTACCGACACTTACGACGTAAGCATCACCGATGCAATGGGATGTGTTGAAGCATTTAATGGCCTGGTGACCATTACTGAACCCAACGATATTATGGTGACGGTCGATAACGTTGTTGACGTGGAATGCTACGGGGAAGCAACAGGAGCTATTGACATCACACCTACCGGAGGTAACCCGGTGCTGATATTCTCCTGGAGCGGACCCAACGGTTTCAACGCATCCACCGAAGACATTGCAAACCTGGAGGGAGGCACCTACAACCTCACCATCACCGACCCAAAGGGCTGCACCAAGGATTTCACCGGACTGGCAACTATAGGCACCAACACGGCTATTGACGCAAATTTTGCCCTGACAGATATCACATGCAACGGCGTGGCCGACGGGGCCATCGTGACCACAGTATCGGGGGGTACTCCCATTTACTACTACAAATGGACAGGACCATTTGGTTTTGCCTCCGCGGATAAGGATATTTCCGGACTAATTGCCGGAGATTATCAACTTACTATCACCGATGACCTGGGCTGTATGGTGATGATGCCGGTTCAGACCCTGACCCAGCCCGATCCTGTTACTGCTGTCACCACACAGGTGGATGTGGATTGTTTTGGAGCAAACAACGGATCGGTCGACCTGAGCTCTGCGGACGGTGTTGCACCACACTTCTTTGCATGGACAGGTCCCAACGGATTTACAGCAAGCACTGAGGATATCTCCGGCCTGGAACCGGGAGCTTACAGCCTGACCATCACTGATGGAAGCGGATGTGTATTTCCCTTTCCCGATATAGTGACCATCACAGAACCCGCCGAATTAGCAGTCAATTCGACAGGGACAGATATCTCATGCGGTGGCCTTACCGACGGAGCCATTGATATTACCGTAACCGGGGGTACCCCGCTTTACACATATGGCTGGTCCGGACCAGGCGGATTTGTCTCTTCTGATGAAGATATCACCGGACTTGCAGCAGGAACATATGACCTTTCAGTAACCGACGCGAATGGATGTAGCAGGAATTTCCCGGGCGTCGATACCATCATTGAACCTACACCCATACTGGCCATCGTGGTTTCCCAGGTGAATCTCCTGTGCAATGGCGACACCATTGGTTCCATTGATATCGATGTGAGTGGGGGAATTGCACCTTTGGTGTTCGACTGGACAAACGGAGCAGGTATTACCGTATCAGGCGATGAGGATCCCGTGGGATTGGTGGCCGGCTCTTACTCACTTAACATTAGCGATCTGAACGGATGCAGTGTTTCCTATCCCGATATGGTCACACTGACACAGCCCCCACCCATTGTTTCCTCACTTACAGAGACCCCTATCACCTGTTTTGAAGATGACAATGGTACCATTTCTGTAATCACCTCTGGCGGAAACGGTTCCTATGAGTACTCCCTGGATGGAACCTCCTACCAGGCAGGTGCCGCATTTACCCCACTCGCACCCGGATTCTACACCATATGGACAAGGGATGCCAGCCTGTGTATTGTCACCGATACAATTACCCTCATTGAACCTGCAGAGGTCCAGGTGGTGGATGACAGCAGGGTGGAGCAGATAAAGTGTCATGGAGATTCATCAGGTTCCATCGCTATAGATCAGGTGACCGGAGGGATTCAGCCTTACACCTACTCCATAAATAACGGAGCGGACTTCTTTCCCACCAGTGAATTCCCGAACCTGCCTCCCGGCAGCTATCAGACAGTGGTCATGGATGCCTCCGGCTGTATTGCCAATGGCAGCCTGAACGAGATCACCGAACCTGCTGAGCTGAAAATCGGCGGATTTATCCAGGATGATATCAGCTCCTGTTCTGATGCTGCAAAAGGTCGCATTCTCATTACCGGAGCCGGGGGAACCAGCCCTTACAGCTATGTGCTAAATGATACCTTGACAAACACCACCGGAGAGTTCCTGGACCTGCCGGCCGGAACTCACAATTTAAGCATTAAGGACTTCAATGATTGCTCCGTCGACACGGCAGTGATGATTCTGGCTCCACCGGATATCGTTGTCGATCTGCTGACCCTCACAGATGTAAGCGGCTGCGCCGGTGATACATCGGGTGCAGTGACAATTTCCGGATTGGGAGGTACAGGAACCATAAGCTACTCGCTGGATGGATCACCCTTCAGGGCGGATGGAATATTTAGCGGACTCCTGGCCGGGAACCATACCCTCACACTTCTCGATGACAATGGCTGTACTGCCGACACAAGCATCATCCTGAACGAACCGGCACCCGTATTTGCAAATGTTGTGAAAACAAATGTCACCTATGAAGACCTGGGATCCATTGAGATAACCGGAACTACAGGAGGCACTCCTCCCTTTGAATACACCATCAACGGACCAGGCGGTACTTTCTCAACAGAGACCCTTTACAGCAACCTGGATGCGGGAAGCTATCATGTGATAGCCAGGGATGCCATTGGCTGCATGTATGAGTTGATAGTGAACATCTCCGATGTGCTGCTTCTGGATGTTGGGGTAAATGTGACCAATATCTCCTGTTTTGGCGAGGTTGACGGAATTATTCAAATGGTGCCGCAGAATGCTGAAGGCGCAGTGGAATACTCCATCGACAGCGGGGTCACCTTCCTTCCGGCAGACCAGTTCGGGGGACTGGCCGGTGACACCACCTACAACCTGGTTGCAAGGGATGCAGCGGGAAAAGTATTTACAGGGACAGCCACCATCACAGAACCAGCAGAAATCAACTTCTCAAAAAGCATAACACCAGCCGAGTGCAACGCCTTCAGTGAGACGGGAGCCATCAATATTACTGTATCAGGAGGAACACCCGACTACAACTATCTCTGGTCGGACGGAAGTACCGAAGAGGACCGCAACGGAATTATGGCGGGAACCTATACCCTGCAAACTTCCGATGCCAACGGTTGCATGCGTAGCGACACCATGCTGATAAACAGCCTCATTATTGTTGATGCTTTCGCCGGGAGTGATACCACCATTTGCTATGGTGACTCCGTCCAGCTTGACGGGCAGGGAGGTTATACACCATCCTGGTCACCGCTTACCTTCCTCTCCGATCCGGACATTGCCAATCCAATGGCCGTGGGTGTCACCGAAAACATCTCTTACGTTCTGACTATCTCCGATGATCTCAGCGGATTTGGATGTTTCGATACCGACACTGTAACCATCGCATTTTATCCGATGACCGGAGTGGACGTCACCAGGGATACATTTATCACAAAAGGGAATTCGGTTCAACTGGAAGCCCTGGGAGGACCCTTCAGTGCCTACAGGTGGGAGCCGCCCACGGGACTGGACAACACCATCATTCCGAATCCGGTTGCCACACCTCAGCAGTCGACCCGCTACAAGGTTTACGCCCTCAATGAATTTGAGTGCGAAGAGTCCGATTCGGTCTATGTGGAAGTCATCGAGGATCTCATTGCATACAATGTATTCTCGCCAAACGGGGACGGAATAAATGATTTCTTTGATATTAAGAATGCCGAGAGGTTCCCTGACATCCTTGTTGAGGTGTACAGCCGTTGGGGTGACCTGTTCTTTTCAACCAGGGGGTACGATGACGGAAGCAGGTGGGACGGGACCACCCGGGGCACGGATGCACCGATGGGAACTTACTACTATGTGATCATCCCTTACAGCGGAGCCATGCCCATCACCGGTAACGTAACCATAATAAGGTAGCATGAGAAGATTAACAGCCATACTACTGTTTACAGCGTTCGCGGGTTCAGGGAGCTTGCTGGGACAACAATTGCCCCAGTTCACCCAGTATATGTTCAACGATTACGTGATCAACCCGGCCATCGCAGGAACCCAGAATTACTTCCAGATACGCACCAATCACAGGTTCCAGTGGGTGGGAATGACAGATCCGCCTCTGACAAATTCCATTGCCTTCTATGGTCCCAGCGAAAAACGGGATATGGGATACGGTGGCTATATTTACAATGATGTGACGGGACCCACCAGCAGGACCGGAGTAACCGGTTCCTACGCATACAACATAGCCATCAGATACGGGATGAGGCTCTCCATGGGAATTTCGTTCACCATGTTGCAATATCGCGTCGATGGAACCCAGCTGAATCCTAAAGATGCATCCGACCCAAGTATTCTGAATATGGTCAGCACCTCCTATATGCCTGACGCCGGACTGGGGGCCTATCTCTATGATGTGGATAAATTTTACGTAGGATTGTCCATGGCCCAACTCCTGAATAACAAGGCAAAGATCTTCGATAACAAGGATGGGCTGAACAGGCTGAAGACCCATATCAACCTGACAGGCGGATACAGGTATGAAATCAACCCTGACTGGGCCCTGGAACCATCGGTCATGATCAAGGGGACTGCACCAAAAGAGATCAGTTTCGATATCACAGCAAAGGTTAACTGGCAAAAAATGGTGTGGGGAGCAGTGTCCTACCGCTATCATGATGTTGTTGCCATCATGATCGGATACAGTTATGAAGAGACCTTCATCTTCGGATATGCCTATGACATCGGTATCAACTCTATCCGCAAATACAACACGGGTACACACGAATTGATGATCGGGTATCGTTTTAATGATGTAAAATAGCAACGACATGCATTCCCGATCCCTTTCACTCCTACTCATCCTGATGTTAGTCCTTCCGGCCGGATGTACTAAAAAGACTCAGATCACAGGCAAGGTTTTTATCCAGAGAGAAATTTTTGTGGATGTGCTTGTGGATCTCCACCTTGTGGACGGGATCAGCAGCGACCGCAAATTTTTCCGCAAATATGAGGGGGTGGACTCCATTGATGTGCTTGGGCCTGTCCTTGAGAAATACCAGGTATCACACCAAATGTTTGACACCACCATATATGAGTACAGCAGGTATCCCGAACTGTTTGACCAGGTCTATAATGATGTACTTATGAAGCTTAATATTATGCTTGATGAGAATGACCTGGATGAGATCAGTATACCAGAAGAGTAGTTAAAACCACCCCGAAGCCAAGCAAGAATCCGGTGTAGATCTCCACCGGGCGCTGAACTCCCAGGATCAAGCGGGCACTTCCCGAAAGACCGGCGGCCACCAGGGTCATTACCAGGAAACCCTGAAGGGGCGTTTCATACAGGAGGATCAGTCCCATGATCAATCCCGCAATCCCGCCAATGGCAGCCAGATGCCCACATATTCTGAATTTCAAATTCAGTAACATCACCAAAAAAAGAAGAATTGAAACCGACAGCACATACCCGTGAATTACACGGCTCAGAGGCAGACGCAGGAAGTATATAAATGTAATAAAGTAAAGAATCAGGATAAGCAGGTAGGGCAGGAAGCGCTCCTCCCTGGATGCATCCTGAAGCGTGGAGATCAGGTTCCGGTAGTAGAGTACCGGGATCATCATAAGAGGAAACAGAAGTGTTCCCAGAGCCATTACAAACAGGAGAGCATGTTTGGCGGTGGGATCGAGCAGAGAAAGATAGGTCCCCGAATTAAGCATCAGCAGCAGGCCGAGAGTTGGCATTGGCAGGGGATGGAACAGAATTGTTATGACTCGGGCAGCTACCTTCATTGGATCTTATAACTCCTTTCGTAGCCTGGCCACAGGCAGGTTCAGCTGTTCCCTGTATTTGGCAACAGTTCTCCTGGCAATCTGGTAGCCCTTCTCATTGAGGATGGCAGAAAGCCTGTCGTCGGTGAGTGGTTTACGTTTATCTTCAATGCCGATGCAATCCTGGAGAATCTTCTTAATCTCCCTTGTGGAGACCTCCTCTCCGCTATCGGTTAGCATCCCCTCAGAGAAGAAGTATTTCAGCGGGTATATCCCGAAATGAGTCTGTATATATTTACTATTCACCACCCTGGAGATGGTTGAGATATCCAGATCTGTCTTTTCAGCAATATCCTTGAGAATCATGGGACGCATCCGGGTTTCATCCCCTTCATAAAAATAGTCGTACTGGTATTCAAGAATGGCATTCATAGTCAGCAGCATGGTATTCTGCCGCTGCCGGATGGCATCGATAAACCACCTGGCAGAGTCAAGTTTCTGCTTCACAAAGGTAACCGCATCCTTCTCATCCCTGGTCGCTTTCGCTTTATTGGCACTATAACTTTCAAACATATCGGAGTAAGTCCTGCTGACCCGCAGCTCCGGGACATTGTTTGAGTTAAGGTAGAGCTGAAGCTCCCCTTCATTCTCCTCAAGAATGAAGTCAGGAACAATGTGGTGAAAAGACTTGCCCTGGGAATCTCCTACTGCCCCCCCCGGTTTCGGGTTGAGCCTGAGAATCTCTTCCAATGCAGCTTTCAGCTCCTCCTCTTCGATTCCCAGTCGCTGAGTGATCTTATCATAATGCTTGTTTGTAAACTCGTCGAAATGATTCTTCAGAATCTTCTGGGCCAGCCCGGTAATCGGATCGCTCAGCTCCTTACGGCCGATTTGAAGCAGCAGGCACTCCTGCAGATTGCGGGCACCCACACCGGCCGGATCAAATTCCTGGATAATCATCAACACCTCATGGAGCGCCTCATAGGAGGTCTCCATTCCAATGGAAAACGCCAGGTCATCGGCAACGGCTTCCAGTTCCCTCCTCAGGTACCCGTCATCATCAACATTTCCAAGCACATACTCAGCCAGAGTTTCCTGCTCCTCACTGAGTTTCCTGAGCCCTAACTGAGCCTGAAGCAGCTCCCTGAACGAACTCCCCATGGAGAAAGGGATTTCCTCCTTTTTCTGATCTGTGGAATGATTCTGTGCATTAAGCCTGTAATTGGGAATCTCGTCATCCTGCATATAATCCTCAAGTGAAAACTCCTCCTGCTGTTCCATCTGCTCCTCCTTCACATCCTCGTGGTCCTCATAGGGATCTTCAGCTCCCTCTTCCAGAACCGGATTCTCTTCCAACTCCTTTTTGATGCGTTGCTCAAGTTGGATGGCAGGAATCTCCAGCAGCTTGATCATCTGGATCTGCTGAGGAGAAAGTTTTTGAAGCAGCTTTTGTTGAAGCCTTTGTTTAAGCATCTTATATTTTTCTAAAAATCGGCGCTCTTGGGCGTTCTTGGGAATGGGATCACATCACGGATGTTACTCATTCCCGTAATGAACATGATTAAGCGGTCAAAGCCGAGCCCGAATCCACTGTGTTCCACTGTTCCAAATTTACGAGTTTCCAGGTACCACCACAATTCATCTTCAGGAATATTCATCTCCCTCATTCTGTTTTGTAACCTGTCCAGCTGCTCTTCCCGCTGGGATCCGCCAATGATTTCTCCAATCTGGGGAAACAGGACATCCATTGCCCTGACGGTTTTTCCGTCATCATTCTGTTTCATGTAGAATGCTTTGATATCCCTTGGGTAGTCTGTAAGAATGACCGGGCGTTTGTAGTGTTCCTCCACAAGGTAACGTTCATGTTCAGACTGAAGGTCGGCGCCCCAGCTCACCGGGAATTCGAACTTCTTTCCAGACTTCATCAGTATATTAACAGCTTCAGTATAGGATTTTCTCTCGAAGGTGTTATCCAACACAAACCTGAGACGCTCCAGCAGCCCCTTATCCACCATCTTGTTCAGGAACTCAAGGTCATCCTGGCAATTTTCAAGTGTATAGCGAATCAGGTACTTCAGGAAATCCTCGGCCAGGTCCATGTTGTCATTGATGTCACAGAAAGCCATCTCCGGTTCAATCATCCAGAATTCGGCCACATGCCTGGGTGTATTGGAGTTTTCCGCCCTGAATGTGGGTCCGAATGTATAGATGGAGGAGAGTGCTGTTGCCCCCAGTTCACCCTCCAGCTGTCCGGAAACAGTAAGATTGGTTGGCCTTCCAAAAAAGTCCTGGCCGAAATCGATCGCTCCCTCATCAGTTTTAGGGGCTCCGTCAAGATCAAGGGTGGTTACCTTGAACATCGCTCCTGCTCCTTCCGCATCTGAGGCTGTAATGATAGGGGTATGCAGATAATAGAAACCCTTATCGTTATAATACTTGTGAATTCCAAAAGAGAGAGCATGCCTGATGCGGAATACGGCACCGAAAGTATTGGTCCTGAAGCGCAGGTGAGCATTTTCACGCAGAAATTCAAAAGAGTGCCCCTTCTTCTGGAGTGGATATACCTCCGGATCAGAATCGCCAAGGATATCAATCCCGGCAGCCTGGATTTCAACATTCTGTCCCTTTCCCATGGACTCCACAAGCTTCCCGGTCACACTGATACTCGATCCTGTGGTGACCCGTTTCATGGTCTCCGCCGGAAATGATCCCAATTCGGCGACCACCTGGATATTATGAATAATGGTTCCGTCATTGACGGCGATAAAAGCCACCTGGTTATTCCCTCTCCTGGTTCTGACCCATCCTTTCAACAATACATTCCTGTTGGTTTCAGTGGATGCCAGTAGCTCTTTTACAGTCGATCTCTTCATGTTTCATCCTTTTGCAAGCTATAAAAATACAATTTTATCGATTTACCCCCGTTAACTTTATAATCTAAAAAGAAACGATTAATTTTACCACTGTTTCAAAAACTTACATCATGGAGCAAGGGAAGAAAACCATCATGGTCACCTGGGATTTTTCGGCTGTATCCTATTCCGCATTAAAACATGCCATAAGGATGTCGACCATAGTGAAATACAACATCGTGTTGTTTCATATTGTGAACGAACCTTCGGAGGTAGAAGCGGCAAAAGAGAGGTTGATCCAGGAGCTTGAAGATATTAAAAAAGAGCTGGGTGAGGAGGTAAGTTTTTTTGTCCATCATGGCAAAATCTTCAAAGAAATCGCCGAATATGCCTCAAAAGAGGAGAATAGAGTCGATTTCGTGATAATGGGAACGCACGGAATGAAGGGCGGTCAGAAATTTTTCGGAAGCTGGGCCCTGAAGGTCATCGCCGGATCGACAGTTCCCTTCATCGTGGTTCAGAGCGATCCCCCGAAAAAGGACCGGTACAGCGACATCGTCTTCCCCATCGATTTCAAATCCGAAAACAAGGAGAAACTGCAGTGGGCAATCTTCCTGGGAAAATATCTCAATTCAAAGATTCACCTCTATAAGGCGCCGGTTGGTGACAAGGACCTCCAGAAAAAGGTCAATGTGAACCTCAATTTTGCCATCCGTTTCCTGATCCAGAACAACATTGATTACGAAATACACACTGCTCCCAAATCGGGAAACTATCAGAAGAAGCTGCTTGCTTTCTCGAAAAAGATCAAGGCGGACCTGCTACTGATTACCACCACCAAACACATCACTAAGATCGACTACATTTTTGGAGCAAAGGAGCAATACCTGCTTTCCAACAATGAAAAGATTCCTGTGATGTGCGTCAACCCAAAATCCAACTTCGCCAAAGTGGGACAGTTTATGTACGGTTAGCATGTCAATTGCAGTCAAGGGTATTTCCAGGCTTTACGGATCACAGCTGGCAGTTAACGATGTCTCTTTTACTGTTTCCACAGGGGAGATCGTCGGCTTTATTGGTCCGAATGGTGCAGGTAAATCCACTACCATGAAGATCATCACCGGCACCCTTGTTCCCGACCGGGGAGAGGTTCTGATCAGAGAGATGCCTGTGGGAGAAAATCTTAAATCGATCCGGAAAATTATCGGGTACCTTCCAGAAAACAACCCGCTCTACCCTGAGATGTATATAAGGGAGTACCTTGAATATGTAGCCGGACTGTACCAGATAAGCGGAAAACAGAAGAGGAATCGAGTTGCCAAGGTGATAGAGATGACCGGGCTCACACCGGAAGTCCACAAAAAAATCGAGAACCTCTCCAAAGGATTCCGGCAGCGGGTTGGGCTCGCCCAGGCACTTATCCACGATCCGGAAATCCTGATCCTGGATGAACCCACCACGGGACTTGATCCGAACCAGTTAATGGAGATACGCAGCCTGATCTCCTCCATTGGAAAGGAGAAGACTGTACTTCTATCCACACACATCCTGCAGGAGGTAGAGGCCATATGCGACAGGGTGATCATCATAAAACAGGGAAACATCGTTGCTGATGACCGGTCAGCCTCCCTGAAAGAGAGAGGCGCAGGTACATTTCAGACTATTTATGTGGAGCTGGATTCACCCACCGATCCTGAAATCTGGAAGGAACTCTCAGTCATTCAAAATGTAAAGCCCCTGGAAGGGAACCAGTTCCTGCTGGAAACCAGTGAAAAAAGCGATATCCGGGGAGAAATCTTTAATTTTGCTGTCAGTCAGGGCCTTACAATTCTCACCCTCTCACAGAAAGAAAAGAGTCTTGAGGAGGTGTTCAGAGAGATAACACGCGACTAACCACCTGATTTTATGTTTTTTATGGCGTAAACAAATTGGCATTGTATTTGTATACATTATTTATATATTTACGATTCATTTTGTTAACCAATAGATTACCCTATGAAATTAAGAATGCTAGCAATTTTAGGAGGAATCCTGGTGGCAGGTTCGATCTCTGCCCAAACCCTCACAGACGTGATTAATGAATTCAATGAAGGCGTCTCGAACGTAAACAACCAGGAGTATGATGCTTCACTGGAGCACTTTAACCAGGTACTTACCCTTGCCGAGGCAGTTGGAGATTCTGCTGCCGAAATGAAGGCTAATGCCGAGAAACTGATCCCTGCCAGCTATTACAAACAGGCCATGATGTTCCTCAAAAGAAAACAGTACGACAATGCCATTCCCTACCTGGAGAATACCATTGAAACAGCTACTCAATTCGACAACAATGCCGAGTCAAAGGGGAAGGCAAGCAGATACCTCATGCAGTCTTATGTAAGAGAGGCCCAGCGTAATTATAAAAACAAGTCTTTCGATGAATCTCTCAGCTTATATGACAAGTCACTCGCCATGAACGAAAACCTCTACCAGGCTCACCTGGGGAAAGGAATGGTTTATAGAGATATGGATGAGATTGAATCCATGCTGAAGGAGTTTGCTGTTGCCAAAGAAGGTGCACTTGCAAAAAACGACACCAAGACCATTGGAACCATCAACAAGGCCGTGGATGGTTATTTTAACACCATTATCAAAGATGAATTTGACGCCATTGATTCTGAGCAGCCAGAGTATGAATACGTGGTGGAGGCATGTGAAAACGCTCTGAATGCCAACCCCGATAATGCCAGGGCACACTACTACCTTGCCTCTGTCCATAACAAAAATGGCGAATTCGATAAGGCCATCGAATCCGGTTTGAAAGGTCTTGCCTCAGAAACAGAATCTGTTTGGATCTCTGCTCTTAACTTTGAACTCGGGAATGCTTACCAGAACAATGCAGAGTATGATTTGGCTTGCGAAACCCTTAAAAAAGTGATGGATGAGCCCTTCCTTACCAAGGCTGAAAAGAAGATGGGGTCAATCCCCGGATGCAATTAGTCCACACTTTCATAATTTATATCAAAAGCAGCGTTAATTACACTGCTTTTTTTTGACACATGCATGAAATTTAGTTCCTTTGTGCGATCTCGGTGGAGAGATTTGACTGATTGCAACCACAATAAAAAATGCTAAACCAGGAGATTTCAAGACAATCAGTCTCTCCAGCCCTGTTTTTGTTTTATGTTTTAACATTATTATCATGGCTTACTTATTTACTTCCGAATCAGTTTCAGAGGGTCATCCCGATAAAGTATCGGATCAGATTTCTGACGCATTGCTGGACGAATTTCTGGCTTACGACCCACATTCAAAAGTTGCCTGTGAAACCCTGGTAACGACCGGACAGGTTGTTCTTGCCGGAGAGGTTCACACAAATACCTACATCGATGCTCAACATGTGGCCCGGGAGACCATCAAGAAGATTGGATACACCAAGAGTGAATACCAGTTTGAATACAACTCCTGTGGTGTGGTCACTATGATCCACGAGCAGAGCCAGGACATAAACCGGGGTGTTGACCGCGAAGATCCCATGGAGCAGGGTGCCGGCGACCAGGGAATGATGTTCGGCTATGCCACCAATGAAACCGACGACTACATGCCCCTTCCTCTGGAGCTGAGTCATCGTCTGCTCATCGAAATGGCAGCCATCCGCAAGGAGGGAAAAACCATGACCTACCTGCGTCCCGACTCAAAATCTCAGGTGACCATCGAATATGCCGATGATGATACCCCAATCAGGGTACACACCATCGTACTGTCGACTCAGCATGATGATTTTGACAACGATGACGAGAAGATGCTGGAGAAGATCCGCACCGATATGAGAGAAATCCTGATCCCACAGGTTGTCAGCCAGCTTCCCGAAAGGATCCAGGCCCTTTTTGATGACAAATTCATCCTCCATGTAAATCCCACCGGAAAATTTGTGATTGGCGGTCCCCATGGAGATACCGGACTTACCGGGCGTAAAATCATCGTGGATACTTATGGTGGAAAGGGAGCCCACGGTGGTGGCGCTTTCTCCGGTAAAGATCCCTCAAAAGTGGACCGCTCGGCGGCCTACGCAGCCAGGCACATTGCAAAAAACATTGTAGCTGCCGGGGTTACCGACGAGATACTTGTTCAGCTATCATATGCCATTGGCGTGGTTGAACCCATCGGTGTATTTGTGAATACCTATGGCAAATCGAAGGTGGATATGACCGATGGAGAGATTGCTGACAAAATTTCCTCCCTCTATGACCTCAGGCCTGCAGCCATTGAAAAGCAGTTGAAGCTCAGAAATCCCATCTATGCTGAGACAGCCTCCTATGGTCATATGGGACGTACTCCTCAGATTGTGAAAAAGACCTTCTCCTCCCAGTACTGGGAAGACAAAGTTGTCGAGGTGGAACTCTTCACATGGGAGAAACTGGATTACGTTGATACATTTAAGAAAGCCTTTGGACTGTAGCAGTACTCAGTACTCAGTGGACAGTACTCAGTACTCAGTGGACAGTACTCAGTACTTTTTAATTACCTAACTTCATAACTACCATGTTTTCTGGAATTGTAGAAGAGGCTGCCACTGTGCTAAATCTGGTAAAAGAGCAGGATAACCTGCACATCACTATGCGCTGTTCATTTACCAGTGAGCTGAAAATCGATCAGAGCATCTCCCATAATGGGGTCTGCCTGACCGTTGTCAGCCTTGATGAAGATACCTATACGGTAACTGCCATCAGGGAGACACTCCTGAAGTCGAACCTGGGACTGCTCAGGGAAGGCGACAAGGTAAACCTTGAGCGAAGCACCAGGCTCGACTCACGACTCGACGGGCATATGGTGCAGGGACATGTGGACCTGACTGCCACATGTAAAGAGGTGACTGAAGCAGAAGGAAGCTGGTACTTTTCCTTTGAGTATGAACCGACCAGCGAAGAACACATCACTGTTGAAAAAGGATCTGTATCGGTGAATGGTGTAAGCCTGACTGTGGTCAACTCGAAAGATACCTCCTTCCAGGTAGCCATCATCCCGTTCACATACGAGGTAACCAACTTCCACCAGTTCGAACCGGGAAGCGTGGTAAACCTGGAATTTGACATCATCGGAAAATACATTGCTAGGATCCTGAAATCACAACTTGGGAGATAGCTTATAATATGTTTTAAAGTACCGATTTTCCCCAGCCGGGTGAGGGACTGGTTTACTATCTTTAGTCTTCAAATACTGAAAAATGCAAACCATACTCGTCCTGGGTGCAGGACTCTCTTCCGGTTCTCTTATTCAGTACTTCCTTGACCAGTCCGATCACGGCTGGAAAGTGCGTGTTGGAGATATCAATCCCGAATATGCTGCAAGCAGAATTAACGGTCATGGTGCCGGTGAAGCCTTCCTGTTCGATGTGTTTAACAGCGAGCAGCGTTCCGGCGAAATAGGCCAGGCAGATATCGTAATCAGTCTGCTACCTGCCAGAATGCACTACCTGGTAGCCGAATCATGTGTTGAGCTTGGGAAAAATATGGTGACCGCATCCTATCTCTCCCCTGCCATCAAAGCACTTGATGAAGCAGCCCGGAAAAAAGGTGTTGTGCTGATGAACGAGTGCGGTGTGGATCCGGGGATCGACCACATGTCGGCCATGCAGATGATCGACCGGATCAAAGCAGAGGGAGGAGAGCTGAAGGCATTTGAGTCCAGTACCGGGGGCCTGGTGGCACCGGGTTATGAAAAAAATCCCTGGAACTACAAATTCACCTGGAATCCCAGGAACGTTGTCCTGGCCGGAAGCGAGGGTGCCAGATTCCTGCACAACGGCAAATTCAAATACATCCCCCACCACAAAGTATTCCGCCGCTTTGAAACCATAAAGGTGCCCGAACTGGGGGCATTCGAGGTATATGGGAACCGGGATTCATTGACCTACCGGGAGACCTACGGCCTGCATAACCTGGAGACCATGTTCCGGGGTACCATCCGCCGTCCGGGCTACTGCGAGGCGTGGGACATATTCGTCCAACTGGGTGCCACCGACGACTCCTATGTGATGGAGGACACTCAAAACATGACCCACCGGGAGTTCATTAACAGCTTTATGAAGTTCCGGACCGACATCCCTGTGGAGACCAAAATAGCCCTCTACCTGGGGGTTGATGAGGAGTCAGAAATGATGGACCGCCTCCGATGGCTGGGTATTTTCGAGGATACAATAATCGGCATCCCAGGGCTCACCCCTGCACGCATTCTGCAAAAAATACTCGAAGAAAAGTGGAAACTGGATCCGGGCGACAAGGATATGATCCTGATGCAGCACCAGTTTGACTACATATTGAACAACGAGCATATCAAACGGTACTCCACCTGTGTCTTCATTGGGAAAGACACCATACAGACAGCCATGTCTATGACTGTGGGGCTCCCCCTGGCCATGGTAGCCAAACGGATTTTAACAGGTCAATTTGATAACCCGGGTGTTCAGCTGCCTATAATGCAGTCTATATACAATCCGGTACTAGAAGAGCTTGAAGAGTACGGTATAAAGTTTATTGAAGAGGAGGTCACTCTACAACCCGGCCATCTTTCATCATAATGGTCCGGTCGGCCATTGCAGCCAGTTCTCTATCGTGAGTTACAATTACCAAAGTTTTCCCAAACTCTTTCCTAAGCCGGATGAAGAGATTGTGAAGCTCCTGCTTATTTTCTGAGTCAAGGTTTCCAGAGGGTTCATCTGCAAGGATCACACCCGGATCATTGATCAGGGAGCGTGCCACTGCCACCCTCTGCTGTTCACCCCCTGACAGCTCAGCCGGCTTATGATCAAGCCTGTCGGTCAGACCAAGAAAATCGAGCAGTTCCTTTGCCTTTTTCTCCACCTCTCTCCTGGGCCTTCGGGCTATGAAACCAGGGATACACACGTTCTCCACTGCATTGAATTCGGGCAACAACTGGTGAAACTGGAATACAAATCCGATATGACGGTTCCGGAACCGGGCCAGCTGGTTCTTAACCATTGTATTGGTTTCGATCCCATCGATGGTAACAATACCCGAATCCTGTTTACCCAGGGTGCCAATAATCTGCAGGAGGGTGGTCTTCCCTGCACCGGATGGCCCTACAATGGAGACCACCTCGTTCTTGGCAATCTCAATGTTAATTCCTTTCAGCACCTGCAGGTTCCCGTATGACTTTGTAATTTCTGTTGTCCTGATCATCCGGCTAGAATATCATGTAAATATAAAGAAGATAGATCATAATCATGAAAATACCCTCCCACCTGGTAACTTTCGACCTTGCTGCTGGCACCATCATTAACAACAGAACCATTGTAACAGCAAGCATCATGGGTATATCAAAATGTGAGATGGCACGATCAATACTGATATCGCCGATTACGCTGGTAACTCCAAGCACCGATAGGATATTCATAATATTGGATCCGATGATGTTCCCAACTGAAATGTCTGTCTCTTTCTTGAGAGCAGCAATCACACTTGTCGCCAATTCGGGAATGCTGGTCCCAACCGCCACCATGGAGATGGATATTACGCGTTGAGAAATACCGAAACCCTCAGCAATTTTTGCTGCATTCTCCACAAGCAGGTCGGCTCCAAAAGCCAGTCCAACACACGACACCAGTAAAATGAGGCCTGCAATCCACCCCTTCATCTGCTTGCCCGCCGGCTTGCTCTCCTCATTCGGCTGATCCCCGGAATCCGGCAGTGGAGACTTCGGTTTTCTTTTTGTCTGGAACACTGCTATGGCAATGTAGGCCACAAGCAGAAAAATAAAAATAAGCCCTTCTGTTCTCGAGAGAGTACCATCCCATGAAAAAGCGAATAGCAACAGGGAAACAAACATCAAAACGGGCCAGTCATGCCGCACCGATTTTGCAGGTACCGGGATGGGGAAAATCAGGGCAGTAATGGCCAGGACAAGCAGGATATTGGAAATGTTGCTTCCCACTACGTTCCCTATCGCCATCTCGGGATAACCTTTGACGGCGGCCTGGATACTTACCAGCAGTTCGGGGGCAGAGGTGCCAAAAGCAACCACTGTCAAACCGATGATCATGGTTGGGATCTTCAGCCTGTGTGCAATCACAACGCTGCTATCAACAAGATACTTTCCGCTGATAAAAAGTAGCAGAAGTCCTGATAACAGAAGAAGATAGATTTGTATCATGGATCAGGGTGAAGGACTAATCAAGGTCCATACTCTCTTTTGCCCCCTTCACAATTTCATCCGCATTTTTGGAGAGATTATTCTTAATCACATCCGTATCCTTAGTGATATTTTTTTTAATCACATTGGCATCTTTGGTGAGATTATCCTTAATTACATCGGCCTCCCGGGTAATATTTCTCTTGATTGCTTTGAAATCCTCCACCACATCCGGTGTACTGTCCTCAAACTCCTGCTTGATATCATCGGTGGCGCGCCGGAACTCTTTCATCCCCTTGCCAAAGGTCCTGGCAAGCTTTGGAATTTCCTTGGAACCAAAGAGTAAAAGTGCGATCATTAAAGCAAAAATAACCTCCTGCCCGCTGATAAATAGTATTGTCCCCAACATCTTTGCAATGATTTACGCAAATATAGCAATTTCGGAGTATATAACTCCTCACTTCACCGTATGCTTCCAATCCGCTAAGGCAGCGTTGTAGAATACTCCTCCTAAGGAAAAAAACCACCCGGGAATAAACCCGGATGGCCTGGACGTAATCTGGACTGGAAAACTCTATTGAATATCATGTAGCTAGTTGGTCGATATCGACAAAGTATAGTTTCCTTTCGCCTTCTGTGCCTTTACTTCATAGGTCCACGAACCCACATACTTCTCTTCAGAGCCATCATTGATATAGAGCGACTGAGTATAGGTAACTTCAGCTGAGGAAGTAATGGTCAGTTCTTTAAATACCTTTCCCCCCGGATACAATACCTTGATCAGGATCTCCCCTTCACGTACTTTTCCCATGATCATACACTTGAATTGCCGGATCCCTTTGTCCACATCAAATTCACCCCTGGAGGCGTCTGATCCACCGCTAAAGCTGTTGCGCAGTGTCAGCTGTGACTGGCTGCCCCTTTCTTCATGGCCATAAAAGTAGGAATGCTCATCGCCGCTGCTGCTGGTGACATAAACCCTTGCCCGGGAAGGCTCCCTTGCCGATTCCATGGTCCTGGCATCAAAAATGGCTGACTGCTCTACAAACTGGATCTCCTTCTCCCTCATCCGTTCCTCCTGGTGCTTCATCTCCATGTGCTCTTTCTCAAGCATCTCTTTCTTAGCCTGCATCTCTTTCTCCTTGACAGCTTTAAGGTCTGCCTCCTTATCCTTCCTGTCCTGTGCATACAAGGAGGTGCCTGCCAGCAAAAAGAGACCGAGTATCACTATACCAATTATTCTTATTGCTTTCATATCGTTGGATTTACATTTGATTTACATTACAAAAATAGGGGTAGAAAGCGTACAATTTGGTTAATGCCAGGTTAACGATTGGTTAACGGGGTATGAAAGGTATATATTAGCCAACAAATTGATCGGGATGAAAAGTCGTTTGCTCATCTGGTTATCTGCCCTGGCACTCCTGGTTCTTATTGTCATGCAGTTCATATTTGTGACTGATACATACTGGACCAAGCAGAAACAATTTGATGCCAGGTATGGCAGCCTGGTAAAGGAGGGAATGAAGCAGTTTACAAGCCAGAATTTCAATTTTGCCTTCGATTCGGTGATGTATAACCTGGACAAACTGGCGCTCGAATATCTCTATGCGAAGGAGGACACAATCCTGAGGGATCCGGGTGTTGTTTTCCATGAAAATCTGTCAGAATACCTGGCGCCACAGATTTTCCTGATGGATTTCATCCGCAGGGCAGGGGAAGAACCAGACTTCACCTACCACTTTCAGATCAATGAACTCTACCTGGTTGACCTGGGATATGAGGAGTTAGTATACCCAGACACTCTTTTTCTTCCGGCAGCTCCCATCCATGCTTTACTGGCCGGATCCTATACCAATCAGCGTAACTTTTTCCGGATCTCCTATGAGATTTACATCGATTTCCAGAACAGGTTGAAGATGATCCTGAACGAAATGTGGCTCATCATCTCTCTCTCAGTATTTACCCTGATCCTGGTCTTCACGGTCTTTTTCATTACCCTGCGGAACATGTTGCTACAGAAAAGATTGTCGGAGATGAAGACCGATTTCATCAACAACATGACCCACGAACTGAAAACCCCACTCTCAACAATTTCTGTGGCTTCCAGCTCCCTGGGGAACAGTTCGGTGATCCAGAATGAGGAGATGGTGGAAGAGCTGTCGCTCATGATTAAAAAGCAGAACAGGCACCTCTCCGAACTCATCGACCGGATCCTGGATATCAATATCTGGGAGCGCGACCAGGTACGACTGAAAAGGCAGATCATTGAGACAGAACCCTGGATCAGGGGACTAATCCGTGCCTTTCTCCTGAAGCAAGAGGATTCTGAACTGGATATCGACCTGGACTTCCAGACTTCCATAAAAGCGATTCACCTCGACGAAGTCCATATGTCCACCGCCGTGAACAACATACTTTCAAACGCGGTGAAATATGGTCACACCCCAGGTAAAATAGAGGTGAAGGTCACCCAAAAAGATGGATTCCTGGTGCTTGCGTTTTCCGACAACGGACCCGGAATTAAAAGGGAAGAGCTCAAACACATATTTGAAAAATTCTACCGTGGGAAGGAGTCCAAAGAGAGGGTCATCAAAGGGCTGGGACTGGGACTCTATTATGTCAGGCAGATTGCAGAGGCGCACGGTGGAACGATTAATGCAAACAGCACACCCGGGAAGGGTGCGGAATTTATCATTCAAATACCTATACTCAATGGAGATACTACTGGTTGAAGACGATACTGACCTTCAGAAGGTCCTAGCACAATACCTTGAATTATCCGGTTTTACCGTACACCGTGCCCATCATGGGAAACACGGGCTCGAACAGTTCAAAAAGCACCACTCAGACATCTGCATACTGGATGTGATGATGCCGGTGATGGACGGGTTCACCCTGGCGGGAGAGATCCGTAAACTGGATCCTGAGATGCCTCTTATATTCCTGACGGCAAAGAATCAGAAAGAGGACAAACTAAAGGGATTGAAACTTGGTGCGGACGACTACATCACCAAACCCTTCGAAGCAGAAGAGCTGGTTCTCAGAATTCACAATATACTGAAGCGATCAGGGAAAGAGGAGGTTAAAGCTGTACAGCTTGGCAGTCTGCAGGTCAAATTCAATGAACTGCTTATTGAGAGCGGGACCGACAGTCACCAGATCACGCCTAAGGAATCGGAGCTGCTCAGGTATATGATTGAACACCCGAACACCCTGCTCACAAGGGAGCAGATTCTGAAGGATCTTTGGGGACAGAACGACTATTTCATGGGTCGGTCCATGGATGTGTTCATCTCCAGGCTGAGGAAATACCTGCAAGCGGAATCAACGGTCTCCCTGGAAACAAAAAGGGGTGTGGGATTTATCTTTAAGATCTCATCCCACACCCCCTGATATTTGTTCAGGAAACTCTATTTCCTTACGGTTCCTTTCAGAACGCGGGTCTTTTCATCTCCTTTAATAGTATCATATACAACAGGTGTTGCGATAAACAGCGATGAGTAGGTACCCACAACAACGCCTATCAGCATTGCAAAGGTGAAGCCCCTGATCACATCACCACCAAAGATAAAGATGGCCAGCAATACGAAGAAGGTACTCAGGGATGTACTGAAGGTACGGCTCAGGGTGCTGTTCAGGGCAGTATTGAAGATATCCTTCCGCTCACGGTTCTTCTGAAGTCCCACGAACTCCCTGATCCGGTCAAACACAACAACCGTATCGTTAATGGAGTAACCCACAACGGTCAGGATCGCCGCGATAAAGGACTGGTCGAGCTCAAGTGAGAAGGGCAGAACCCCATGCAGAAGTGAGAAAATACCAACTACGATCAGCACATCATGCACCAGGGCAGCCAGTGCCCCAAGTCCAAACTGCCAGTTGCGGAAACGACCAAGTATGTATAAGAAGATGATCAGTAGCGAGGCAAAGATTACGATGACCGCTGTTCGCTTGATATCATCCGCAATAGTTGGTCCCACCTTATGAGAACTGATAATGTAATCCTGTCCGTTCAGGAAATCATCCAGTACCGCATCGTCTTCAAGGTGAGGCTTCAACCCCTCAAACATCTGAGCCTTGATGATTGAATCCACCTCGGGACGATCATCGTCAATAAGGTATTTTGTGGTAATCCTGACGGTACTCTGGTTTCCATAGGTAAGAACAGTGGGAGCCACACCAAAGGCGGTCTCCAGCTGATCCTGTATCTCCATGGTCTCCACCTCATGGTTGAATGCAATCACATAGTTGCGCCCACCGGTAAAGTCCACACCCAGGTTGAGTCCGCGGGTAGCCAGTGAGGCAATACCTCCCAGAATGATCAGTGAGGATATGATATAGAAGACCTTCCTTCTTCCCAGGAAATCAATTTTTGCATTCTTAAAGGCGTCACGGGTAATCTTTGTATCGAAGGTGATAGTCTTTCCCTTGGACAGCATTCTTTCATAGACCAGCCTGGTAAGGATAATGGCACTGAACAGAGAGGTCAGGATACCAATAACCAGTGTGGTGGCAAAACCCTTGATGGGGCCTGTTCCGAAGAAGAAGAGGATCAGACCGACCAGGAAGGTTGTAATCTGCGCATCGAATATGGCAGAATAAGCATTTCTGTAACCATCCTTAATGGCCGTCTTCATGTTCTTCCCGGCAGCAAGTTCCTCCCGGATCCTTTCATAGATCAGTACGTTTGCATCCACCGACATACCAATGGTCAGCACAATACCGGCAATACCGGGAAGGGTCAGTACCGCCTGCAGTGAAGCAAGTACACCCATTAAAAAGAACATGTTGGCTATCAGTGCTATGTCGGCAACCATACCGGCCCTGCGGCTGTAGTAGAAAATCATATATGCCAGTACAACTACAAAGGCGATCACGAATGAATTCAGACCATCCTTAACCGACTTGGCACCCAGTGAGGGTCCAATCACTTCGCTGGACTCAATCCGTGCACGGGCCGGCATTTTACCTGATTTAAGGATATTGGCAAGGTCATCGGCATCGGCCTGTGAGAACTCACCAGAAATAGATGAACTTCCACCTTTAATCTCTTCATTTACGTTAGGAGCAGAGTAGACCAGTCCGTCGAGCACAATGGCAATGGATTGCCCAACATTCTCCCGGGTGACATTGGCCCACTTCTTGGCACCTTCAGCATTCATATTCATGCTCACATTAAACTGGCCTGTATAGGGATCTGTTGTCACGCGGGCGTCTGTTACATATTTACCCTCCATAACCGGTTGGGCATTACGGGTGGCCTTCAGAACATGAAGCCTGATGAACTCCTTGTTATCCCCTTGTGCCTGAAAGTGCCAGGAAAAAATCATGTCGGCAGGGAAAAGCTGCTTAATCTGTGGGATCCTCAGGTATTCGTTGACTTTGGAGGTATCCTTAATAAGGACAACACCTACTGTTGATCCGGGAATAAACTGGCGCTGGTTGTCCAGGTAGGGGGTCAGAACAGCAATCAGCGGATTCTCACGGTAAAATTGTGCCTCCTGGTCGCCCAGTACAGAAGTCGAATCCAGGTCGGTGAGCAGGTCAAGTCCGGTCGTATCCAGCAGGTCCTCCTGTGGAATATCCAGCAGGGACTCATCTGCGACAGCAGGTTCTTCAATCTCGCTCTCAGGCTCACCTGCAGTTTCGACCGCCTTATCAGCTGATAGAATAGCAGACAGTGAAGTGTTGGCCTGATCCAGGTAGCCCCATGCCTCAGAGGCCTGGTATGTGGTCCAGAACTCCAGGTTGGCAGTTCCTGTCAGCAGCTTGGTGACCCTTTCAGGCTCCTTAACACCGGGAAGTGCAATAAGGATCCTGCCTTGGCGCTCCAGCTTCTGGATATTCAGCTGAACAACACCAAAACGGTCAATCCGGTTTCTCAATACGTTGTACGAGTTGTCGATGGCCCCTTCGGCATTAATCTTCAGGTAATCAACTACCTCCGAATTGGTGGTATTGAAATCGATGGATCCCCTGGTCTCTGGAGTCATGAAGAACTGTGCAAGCTGTGCTCCGGGATTCAGCTCCTCGAATGCTTCTGCAAAAAGGTTCACAAAGTCGGCCTGACTATTGGACTTCTTTTGACGGGCCAGTGACATGGTCTCAGTAAATACCGGGTCGGTGAGGTACTGCGGTGCAGCAATAGACCTGATAATATCTTCCACAGCGATCTCCAGGATCACGTTCATCCCGCCTTTCAGGTCGAGACCCAGATTCACTTCTCTCTCTTTACACTCCTGGTAGGTATACTTCCTGAAGAGTACATTGTAAACAACCTCTCCCTTCATTGAGTCCAGGTAGGAACGTTCTATCCGTGCATCGCCGTTGGCAGCCTTGCTTGCATCCTTTTCCACCTTCTGGGCAAAAACGGTAAACAATAGCTGGTATACACTGACAATGGTCAGAAGAATCGTAAAGAACCTGATTGCGCCTTTATTTTGCATTTTTAACTAGTTTATTAATAGTTACTTGGTTATTTTTTCCGAATAGGCCGCAAATATAGCACTATTTTTTTGCACTTTGGAAGGAACCCACAAAAAAATGCGTGATTGACGATCCCGTCAGTCACGCATTTATTCAAACTTATCTCTTTGACAGCCTGATCCTTAATTTACTCGTTGAAAAGTTTCATGTCGTCAAGCGACTTCATCACCTCCCGCACACTCTTGGCCGATGAGGTGAGCAGCTTCTTCTCCTCGGTATCGAGACTGATCTCTATGATCTCCTCCACCCCGTTTTTCCCGAGCTTCACCGGGACTCCAAGGTAAAGCGCCTTCTGCCCGTATTCACCATCCAGGTAAGCACAAACGGGAAATACCCTTTTCTGATCGTCCACAATTGCCTCCACCATCTGGGTGACGGCTGCTCCGGGTGCATACCAGGCAGATGTCCCCATCAGGCTGACCAGTTCACCCCCACCCTTCCTGGTCCGCTCAACGATCTTGTCAATTACCGGTTTCCCCAATAGCTCAGTCACGGGAATACCACTCACCGAGGTATAACGGGGCAGGGGGACCATAGTATCACCATGGCCACCAAGTATCATGGCCTGAATATCGTCAGGAGACACATCAAGGGCTTCAGCAAGGAAGGCCTTATAACGACCGGTATCCAGAATACCAGCCATACCAATGACCTTTTTCGGATCAATATTTGCAGCCTGGTATGAAGCATAGGTCATTACATCAAGAGGATTAGAAACTACGATAATAATAGCCTCTGGAGATTGCTCGATGGCCTTCTCGGTTACCTCCTTCACAATGGCCGCATTGGTTTTAATAAGGTCGTCGCGGGACATGCCGGGCTTGCGGGGAATACCGGAAGTAATCACAATAATACCCGATCCCCTTGTTTTCAGGTAATCATTTGTGGAGCCCGTAACACGGGTGTTGAAATGGTTGATTGATGAGGTCTGCCAGATATCCAGCGCCTTACCTTCAGCCAACCCCTCCTTGATATCCACGAGTACTACCTCGTTGGCCAGATCCTTATGTGCAATCACATTTGCACAGGTTGCGCCCACATTGCCGGCGCCAATGACAGTAATCTTGTTCATAATATATGATTATTTGGGTTAATTTCTGTTTAGGAAATAGGTTCATTCAGGTTCGATCGCATAAATGTAATAAATTCCTCGGGGTGACCCTGTAGTTGTATAGAATACTGCCTCCGATTACTTGACTTTAAGTGGAATTTATGGTAAATTGACCTTTAATCATCTCCTTCCTCAACATGAAAATTGATTTATCAAAATACCTCACTGACTGGTATAAGGAGGATTTGTCTCAAAACATCTTCCCCGGACCGGTGGTGACGATCTCCAGGGAATTGGGATGCCCTGCCAAGAAAACTGCCGCCTGCCTGACCGAACACCTTAATACCATCATTCAGAAGGGACAACTGAAGCAGCACCCCTGGAGGTGGGTCAGCAAAGAGATCCTCCAGGAGTCGTCCCGTGAGCTGCAGGTGGACTCAAGCCAGATCCAGCATATATTTGATTATAAGAGCCGGGGGGTCCTTGAGGACCTGTTGCTGGCACAATCAAAGGACTACTATAAATCGGACCTGAAAATCAGGACCACCATTGCTAAAGTGATCCGAAAAATTGCCAATGAGGGAAATGTAGTGATCGTCGGAAGGGGTGGCATTGCTATCACCAGGGACATTCCCAAATCACTGCATATATACCTGGAGGCACCACTGGAGTGGAGGGTACTGAGGGTTGCTGAGAAATATGACTATACCATTGAACAGGCCAGGAGCTATGCACAAAGCATTGACAAGAAGAGATCTCATTTCAGGGACTACTTCCAGGGAAAGGGAACCGATTATACCCGTTTCGACATAAAGCTGAACTGCATGACCGTGGAATCTAAAGAGATCGTTGATATCATCGTGGGAGCACTGAAAACAAGGTCGATGCTCTAAATCAGCACCTTTCCTGTCATCTCAGCAGGCTGCTCCACACCCATCAATTGCAGCAAGGTGGGAGCCACATCGGCCAGGATTCCTGAATCGATCCTTGTATAATCGTTTGTCACCAGAACACATGGCACCGGGTTCAAAGAGTGGGCAGTATTGGGTGATCCATCCTGATTAACAGCATTGTCGGCATTTCCATGGTCGGCAATGATCATCACATCATAATCCTTTTCCCTGGCTGCAGCCACTACCTGACCCACACACTCATCCACTGTGGTCACGGCTTTCTCAATGGAATCATAAATCCCGGTATGCCCTACCATATCGCCATTGGCAAAATTCAAACAGATAAAATCGGGCTGATCCTCGGAAATGGTTTTAATCACAGCATCCTTCACCTCAAATGCGCTCATTTCGGGTTGCAGGTCATATGTGGCAACCTTGGGTGATGCCACCAGGATCCGGTTCTCGTTTTCAAACTCTGCTTCCCTGCCACCGGAGAAAAAGAAGGTCACATGTGCATATTTTTCAGTTTCAGCAATCCTCAGCTGGCTCAAACCAGTTGCTGATAATACCTCGCCCATGGTTTTGCTCACATTATCTTTGTCATAAATCACATGCATTCCCTTGAATGTGGCATCGTAGGGAGTCATGGTACAGTAGTAAAGCGGCATGGTCTTCATCCCTTGTTCTGGCATATCCATCTGGGTCAGAACCATGGTCAGCTCCTTGGCTCGGTCGTTCCTGAAGTTGATAAAGACAACAACATCCCCCTCCTGCATTGTACCAACAGGCAAACCGGCATCGTCAACAACTACAAGTGGTTTTACAAATTCATCGGTTACACCATCGTCGTATGACTCCTGGATGGCAGCTACCACATCGGTAGTGGCTTTCCCTTTACCGTTCACCAGGAGGTCGTAGGCCTCTTTGACCCTCTCCCACCTTTTATCCCGGTCCATGGCATAGTAGCGCCCTATAAATGAGGCTACCCTCCCGTTGGAACCCGACAGGTGATTGTTAAGTTCCATCATGTAGCGCTTCCCGCTTTGGGGATCGGTATCGCGCCCGTCGCCGAAACCATGAATAAATACATTCTCAAGGTCATATTGAGCGGTCATGTCACACAGCTTGTAGAGGTGCTTGTCGAGCGAGTGTACTCCGCCGTCGGAAAGCAATCCTATGAAGTGTACTTGTTTCCCCTTGTCCCTGGCATAGGAGAACGCCTCCACCAGAGCCTCGTTTTCAAAAATGGAGTTGTCCTTGCAGGCCATATTGATCTTTACCAGGTCCTGGTATACCACCCTGCCGGCACCTATGTTCAGGTGACCAACCTCGGAATTCCCCATCTGTCCTTCGGGCAGACCCACATCCTCTCCGGATGCATGCAGGTGGGAGAATGGATACTCCTTCTCCAGCTGGTCCATATTGGGCGTTGGCACCTGGCTGATCACATCTGCTTTATCTCCTTTTCCGATCCCCCATCCGTCGAGGATCATTAACATTGCTTTTTTTTGACTCATATCAGTATGTTGAATATCTTTAGACGATTATGCGGTTTAATTGTTTTTGTGAAAAACCGGCGGGCAAAGATAATTGAAATTGAAGTAAAACTATTAAAACAATCAACCTCACATGAAAAAGACCTTTTTCGGCTTGTTGGGGATCATGCTGATCGCAGCTATCTCCTGTAGCACACCCGACACAAAAACAGATTTCTCAATCGACTATGAAAAATACGCCCTGCCCAATGGCCTGGATGTGATCCTTCATGCCGACCACTCCGATCCCATTGTCTCAGTGGCCATTCAGTACCACGTGGGTTCAAACCGGGAAAAACCAGGGAGGACAGGTTTCGCTCATCTCTTTGAACACATGATGTTCCAGCAATCGGAAAATGTGGGACAGGACCAGTTTGTTAAAAAAATACAGTCTGCCGGAGGTACTCTGAACGGTGGGACTGGTAATGACGGAACGGTATATTTTGAGATTTTGCCCAAGAACGCACTTGAACTGGCCCTGTGGCTGGAATCGGACCGAATGGGATACCTGATCAATACAGTCACGCAGTCGGCATTTGCCAACCAGCAGAACGTGGTACAGAACGAAAAAAGGCAGGTTGTGGACAACCGGCCATATGGTCATAACTTCTGGGTGATCACTACGAACCTCTATCCTGAAGGACATCCTTACAGCTGGACGGTAATCGGGGAGATGGAGGATCTGCTCAATGCCACTGTTGAAGATGTGAAAGAGTTTCATTCGACCTATTACGGACCCAACAATGCCACGCTGGTAGTGGCAGGCGACATTGACATGGAGGAGACCCGGAAGCTGGTGGAAAAGTATTTTGGTGAGATTCCCGGTGGAGAGCCCATGCAGGACCTTGCTCCCATGAGGGTAAGCCTTGATGAGACAAAAAAACTTTATCACGAAGACAATTTTGCAAAAACCCCGCTGCTGACCATGGTATGGCCAACGGTGGAGCAGTACAGCAAGGATGCCTACGCACTGGATTTCCTGGCAGAACTTTTGTCCGATGGCAAAAAGGCCCCCATGTACAAGGTGCTCATAAAGGATAAGAAACTCACCTCAAGAACAACTGCCTACAATATGTCCCAGGAGCTTGCAGGCAGCTTCCGGATATCTATAAACGCAAATGCAGGAACCAGTCTGGCCGATGTGGAGGACGCTGTATTTGAATCCATGAAGCTTTTTGAAGAGGAAGGCATCACCGAAAATGATCTGGTGCGAATCAAAGCTGGTATGGAGACCCAGTTTTATAACAGCATCAGCTCCATCTTTATGAAAGGTTATCAGCTGGCCAGCTACAATGAATATGCCGGTTCGCCGGACTTCATCAAGGAGGATATTGCAAAAATACAGGCAGTTACCATCTCTGATATCCAAAGGGTTTATGAAACCTACATCAAGGATAAACCCTACCTGGCCACCAGTTTTGTGCCCAAGGGATCTCTTGAGCTGGCTGCTGCAGAATCTGTGAAGGCCAATGTTGTTGAAGAGAGCATTGCAGATGCCACAGAAGTATCCCAGGATGTTTCCCAAGAGGAGGAAGAGATCCAGAAGACCGCCTCATCATTCGACCGGTCGGTTGAACCGGCCATGGGCCCCGATCCGGTGGTGGTCCCGCCGAAGGTGTGGAGCGAAGAGCTATCCAACGGGATCAAAGTATATGGAATTTCATATGACGAACTTCCCCTGCTCAACTACTCCCTGGTGATTAAAGGAGGGCATCTGCTCGACAATCCCGAACTTGCAGGTACAGCCTCCATGGTTGCCTCTCTGATGACCGAGGGATCTGCCAACCGTACTCCGGAAGAGCTGGAGGAGGCAATCCAGCTCCTGGGAGCAGACATCAGCGTGCGGGCAGGCGAACAAACCATCTCCATAGATGTGAATACCCTGGTTCGCAACTTCGAAAGCACCCTTGCCCTGGTCGAGGAGATTCTGTTTGAGCCCCGCTGGGATGAGGAGCAGTTCGAACTGGCCAAAAGCAGGATCATCAATACCCACAAAAGGAACATGGCCAACCCATCTTTCCTGGCCAGGAATACTTTTAACCAATTGGCATTCGGAGCCGATAACCTGCTGGCTATTCCAACAAACGGAACCATCGAAAGCATCGAAGCAATTACGCTCGACGACCTGAAAGCATTCTACGAGGCGAATCTTTGTCCCTCCCTTTCGGCAATTCACGTGGTGGGGAACCTGCCTCCCGAAACGGTAAAGGGTGCCCTGGCCGGAATTGAAACCCGCTGGACAGCAAAAGAGGTCGTACTCCCGGAATTTGAAATCCCCGGCAACCCTGAGAAATCACAGGTCTACTTTGTGGATGTCCCCGGAGCCAAGCAATCGGTAATCCAAATCGGGAACATTGCAATTCCGAGAATCCATTCTGATTACGATGCGGCCGATGTGATGAATTACAAACTAGGCGGATCATTCAGCGGAGTGCTGAACATGATTCTCAGGGAAGAGAAGGGATTTACCTATGGTGCCCGCTCTGGTTTCAGCGGTAATAATCTTTATGGGACTTTCCAGGCAAGCTCAAGCGTACGTTCCAATGCCACCCTGGAGTCGGTGCAGATCTTTGCAGGCGAAATGGCCAAATACCGTGAAGGTATCAGCGAAGAGGACCTGGCATTTACCAAGAATGCATTGTTGAAGTCCAACGCACGCGAATTCGAGACCCTCGGGGCCATGCAGGGAATGCTTGAGAATATCAGCACCTACAACCTTCCCTTCGATTACATCAAAAGGCAGCAGGAGTTAACCGGATCCATGACCCTTGAGAGCCACCGTGACCTGGCCCAAAAATATATCGATCCCGACCGCATGTACTACGTGGTTGCAGGGGATGCTGCAACCCAGCTCGAACCGCTGAAAAGCATGGGATTCGGTGACCCCATACTGGTGGAAGAGTAGTTTCTCACATACCAACGCTCTGATCAACCAACAGGACGGATGCCCTTAATCAGGTGTTTCCTTTTTATGAAATCGCAGTTGTTGGACCCGATGCAGCGCTCCGACTTGCGGAAATACACTCCGGATACCTTCCCCAGGCGGTGGTGACAGCAACCACAAAGGAGAGTGATCTTCCCCTGTTTAAAGATCGGTATATCCCCGATAAAACCCATATATTTGTTTGCCGGGACAAGGTTTGCAAATTGCCTGTTGAGGAAGTAAAGGATGCAAAAGCAATCTACCATAATCAATAAGCTGAAGGAGCTGAAGGAGGCCGCCTGGAGTGTTCCTCTGCAGGACTCCAAAAGCTACCTTTTTG
>JAAEOI010000145.1 GCA_024244665.1 Bacteroidota bacterium
AGCAGTCACCTGGAAACCTAGCTCTGGATTAATACACACGTAACTAATTGTTTTTACATATTTTATCTAGGTTCCACAGTCATATCCAGCACTCAGACCTTTGTCCGCTGTCTTAGTCTAAAGCTGCGAAATTGTATCTGAAAGCATAAATCTTCCACTCCAAATGTGCAAAACCTGATAGCATTGACGGACTATTTGCACAGGAAATTAGAATGACAGATTCTGCTTCTGATAACCAGAAAGACGATCCGGAATTTACCAATCAACGGCTGGTAAGAGCCGCACGATCATTCGAAGCCATCCTTGGGAGTCAGATCGAGATCCAGAGCAAACTGGGTGACGATCTGAAGTCCGGAATTCGGGTGGGGATGGTAGTACTCGGGCTGATTGCCGTTTCCATCCTTATCCTGCTCTTGACCCTGTCATCCCAGATCAACCGGATTTCCGATGTCGTCGGTGATATGAATACCAACTTCAACACGGTTACCCTGCAAATGGATCGGATGAGCATTTCAATCGACTCCATGACCCAGCAGGTGGCACTATTGGAACTCATGGACAAACAGATGCAGGTGATGGATAGTGAAATGCAAAACATGCTGGGAGATATGCTGGTATTGAAATCCACCATCGGCAACATCAGATCCCATGTTGCGGGCATGCGCCATAATGTCAGCAATATGTCCATATCCATGGATCATGTGAACAACGAGGTGCAACTGATGAGTCTTGACATGGGTCATATGTCCCAACCAGCACGCAGCATCAACAAGATATTCCCTATGATGCCTTAGCCGGTGTCTTTGTAAAATGAGTAAGGATTTTTTTCTACAGTTTCAAACTCCGAAGTCCTCGAGCCGTGGCGAGAAAACAGGCGGCAGACGACACAACGAACATCCCATGCCCGCCGCTACCTCAACCCTTGAAGCTAGAATCTGACAGAGGACTTCTGCCATGCCTAAAGAGACAAATCGACTACTGATAGAAATGGTGGCCCGCCTGGGCCGGGAAACCCAGTTTCATCTGGATGAACGGCATCATCATTTTCGTATCAACAAGCTGGTGGTAATAG
>JAAEOI010000146.1 GCA_024244665.1 Bacteroidota bacterium
CGATCTCCGTTTTCTTCCTTTCTAAATTACCTCGCCTACGATCCAAAACTGGAAATTTACCTGAACCAGGACGGAAGCCTTGGTTTATTGTGGGAATGCGCTCCGGTAACCTACGCAGGACCCAAAACCATTACCGCACTTGAGGGGTTATTCCGCGCTGGTTTACCAAAAGACAGCGTTATCCAACTTCTCTTCCATTCCGATTCCCATATTGAGCCAATCCTTCAGCGATATCAGGAGAACAGGACCAGGAAAAACCCTCTTGTTCAGTCAAACACCGATGCAGTTGTCAAATTTCTGATCAAAGGTAAAAAAGGGTTGAAGGCATGCAGTAATATTCCGGTCCGCAATTTCCGCCTCTTTGTCGCGGTCAAGCTACCTGGCGACTGTTCAGAGCTATCAGGGCCAGGAGATCATATCCAGAAAAGTAAAACGGCACCTCTGCTGGATATCAAACGCCAGATAAAGGAAACCCTGAAAGCTGCATTGCTCTATCCCCGGCACATGCCACCTGAAGACCTGCTGGAATGGAGCAGGAGGCTCTTTAACAGTTATCCCAAAGACTATCCAAAGCAGAATATCAAGGCTTACAATCCCAACATCCCATTACGAAAGCAGATCATCAACAGTGGTACCATTATTCAGGAAGAGCAGGATCACATGCGGATTGGTGACCATTATTTTTGCTGCACCACCCCAAAGGTAGTCCCCAAGGAAATTGATCCATTGCAAACCAATTCTCTTTTTGGCGGGATATGGGGTGTGATATCCGATGCCGACCA
>JAAEOI010000147.1 GCA_024244665.1 Bacteroidota bacterium
AAAGAGGGTTCCATTGGTGATTAAGGCCACCCTGACTGCCGGTCTCAAGCCCCTGATGAATGAGAGGACCTTTCCAATCCCGGAATGAAGGGTGGGCTCCCCGGCACCGGAAAAGGTGATGTAGTCGGGATCAGGATTGTTTTGAAAGTAATCTTCTAACTCCTCCAGAACTTCATCCACAGGAATATACTCATCCCTCTCAAGGGTAAGCAGGGTGGTGGATCCACATTCACAATAGATACAGTTAAGCGAACAGACTTTATGCGGAACCAAGTCAACCCCCAGGGAGATACCGAGTCTGCGGGAAGGTACCGGTCCGAAAAGGTGCTTATACATAATAATAAAGAATTGTGCAAGGTAGTACCATTCGAGTATTCTGTCAAAAATGGAGCAATAAATTGTGTAACTTTTACACCAAATTCCAAATTCTATCTACTAACAAAACCAAAGTATGCGAAAAACGGTCATTCTACTGTTACTGATGCTTTTAGTTATCACTACCTCCAGGGCACAGGTAACGCTGGGTGAAAAGGTATCCAATTTCACTGCCATCGAC
>JAAEOI010000148.1 GCA_024244665.1 Bacteroidota bacterium
AGATTACGCAACACAGCATCATTGAACTTGAAGGCACTACCTAGTTCATCCAAGGTCTCCTGGGAACACTCAATGTTCATCAGAACGTAATGTGCCTTGTGGATCTTACTGATGGGATATGCAAGTTGCCTGCGGCCCCAATCCTCCAGACGGTGGATACGACCATCAGCGGATTCGATCATTGATCTATACCGCTCGATCATGGCAGACACTTGTTCACTCTGATCCGGGTGGACCAGAAAGACTATTTCATAATGACGCATTGTAACCCCTTACGGATTAAAGCCTTCCGCCAAACGTATACCCATGGCGATAAGGCAAGGAGGTGAAAGAATTCCGCCCTGAAGCGGAAAAACGGGGTATTTTATGGGATAAGTGCATGTACCGCAATCCCGATTTCCCTAGAGGCTGCCCTTTTCCATCCTGGTGTTCGCCCACCCCTCCCCCCTAACTCCTCACCCTTTGTCCTTCGCCCTCTGCCTTACAGCCTCAAAAAGACACACTCCCGCCGTCACCGATACATTCAGACTTTCGACTCTCCCCG
>JAAEOI010000149.1 GCA_024244665.1 Bacteroidota bacterium
CCGAATAAGGATTATTATTATTATATTGGTCCTCGAAAGTACTATAGCCCTGAATCTGACCTTGACCTTAAAAAGGAGCATATACCTGACCTTAATTTTATTGGGATTCTTCCATGGTAATGCTTATGCGCAGACCGAGCAGATCCAGGGTCAGATAAACGATTACGCTTCCATTACTTCCATTCTTGCATATGAGGAAAATGATCGGGATTCGGTGGTCGTTAACAGCCTGCCTGCTGAGTTTGGAGAGGGCGATACAGTAATGATCTATTGTGTGCAGGGTGCGGAGATCGATTTCGATGCAGGTAAAGAGGGATGGGATGCCCAGAATCCGCGGAATACAGGTAAATATGCTTTCCTGATCATCGATGAGATCATTGGGAATACGGTGGTATTCAACACCACGGTCCAGAGAGAGATCAGGCCCATGGGGCCCGGAGAGGTTGCCCAGCTCATCAGGGTGCCGTCTTATCACAGGGCCCGGGTTCATAGCTCGGGAGTGACAGCTCCTCCCTGGGATGGAAGTACCGGAGGTATTGTGACCATGTTTGTTCGGACAGTCCTTGAGTTGGATGGAGATATTGATGTTTCGGAGACAGGCTTCAGGGGGGCTATTGCTGAACTACCCTATTATTCTGGCGACTGCTCTTCAACTGATCCTCCCCTTTATGACGACCTATTTTATCAAACTGATAACATCCTGGCAGGCAAGAAGGGGGAGGGAACCACAGATACCCGTTTTGACCAGATGAGAGGCAAGGGTATGAACATCAATGGAGGCGGAGGTGGAAATGCCAGGCTCTCCGGAGGCGGAGGTGGCGGTAATTTTTCTGTGGGGGGAGCCGGCGGGGATGAATCGACCCTTTGTGATCCGGGTGTAGCTAGCCCGGGTGGTGTGGGAGGATTCGATCTGGGACGCAGTAACTATGCTTATTATACCAATGTGGACAATATTCTGAATCGCCATAACCGGATATTTTTCGGAGGAGGCGGAGGGACCGGAACCGTGATTGGCGCACGGACTACAAGCAGCGGTGGTGACGGAGGAGGGATAGTGGTCATTGTGGCCGACTCCATAGAAGGAAACGGGCATTGGATTCGTGCCAATGGTGAGAGTGTTGGAACAAGAATAACAGGAACAGATGGGGCCGGTGGTGGTGGCGGCGCTGGCGGCGCCATCATTCTCGATGTGAGCGGTTACCCGGATAATTTGTTGCTATCGGCTATAGGCGGGGATGGAGGCAATACCAATCATCCGACCGATACAACAGGACCGGGAGGTGGAGGTGGAGGCGGAATATACTGGCTGGCCGGATCAGCTGAACCGGGAGTGAATCCTGATCAGGGAAATTTCGGGAAAAGTGGTGAATACCTGTCCACATCTGACTTCATTCACGGAGCTGCCGATGGAGGTGCAGCTTCAAGGAAAGACGGACTTGAGGCACCCCTAAGGGGTTTTCTCTTCAATTCAGTATCGGGCGAGTTCTGGGTCTGCTCTGATGAAATCCCTGAAACGATCTTGGCCTCCAAACCAAAGGGGGGGACCGGAAGCTATTCGTATCAATGGGTGGATAGCTCCAGTAACCAGCAATATTGGCAGATTATTTCCGGAGCCACCGGGCAATCCCTTTCCTTTACCGCGGAGCTCACTGATACCACCTATTTCAGAAGAATTGTCAAAGAGGTGCCCCAGGTCCTGGATGCTGATACCAGTTTCCGGATTGCAGTTTATGTGCATCAGGCCATAAGCAATAATACCATCTCGGCCCCTGACACGGTTTGCGAGGGATTGGCTCCGAAGCAGCCATTTATCCAGGAGGGCTCATTGGGAGGGGGACTTGGCCCCGGCTTATATAGCTATCGTTGGCAGAAAGAAGTGGGTGGAGGGGATTATTCAGATGCCGGCGGAATTGATACGACTGCAAGCTACCAGGCGCTCCCGCTCGATGAAACCACTCAATTTGCCCGGATCACCTATTCAGGGGTATGCATTGACACTTCCGATGCCCTCACGGTAACCGTATTTACTCCGATTACCGGCAACCTGATCGCCGACATGGATACCATCTGCTGGAACACAAGCCCCGATCTGATTACACAATCTACAGAAGTGTCCATTGGTGGGGGTGATCCTGATCCAACAAATTGGCGTTACCGGTGGGAGAGCGGATCCGCAGGTACAGGCCCATGGTTTGAGGTAGCGGGGGCCACAAATCCTGAATTTCAACCGGGCAACCTGACTGCGACCACCTGGTACCGGAGGTGGGTGCTTTCGGGTAATGATGATGCCTGTGAGAGCTTCAGTGAACCGCTTGAGATTCTGAATGTCCCGGTGATTACAGGAAATGAGATCGTGACGACCGATCAGACGGTCTGTACCAACGATCAGCCGGCTCTTATGCTTGGTTCGGCTCCCGGAGGCGGCCACCTGAGCCAGTTCAGCTACATATGGCAGTCGCGCACTGAATCAACAAATTGGGTTCGGGCCGACAGCACAAACGGGAACAAAGGGCAGAGCTATACCCCACCGGAAATGAGCGGCGTGAACGGCGACACAACATTATACAGGAGGATCGTTAGTTCGGGCGGACAGGAGGGGGTTTGTAAGGATATCAGTGAAACTGAAGTGATCAATGTGCTGCCCTCCATCGTCAATAATATTATAATGACAGATGTGACAGTAAACTGTCAGTCAGACAATCTGGCTGATCTGATCCAGAATCCTGGAGGAGGATCCGAACCAGGTGGAGGAGCCACAGAAAACGGGACCGATCCCACAAGAAATTACAGGTGGGAACAGGCCACGGGAACTGAAGTTCCCGGGGCATGGACAGAAGTTTCCTATGGTCCGGATAAAATGAACTATGCTGACAAACCTGAGCTATCCTCTGCGGATGATTACTGGTACCGGCGGATTGTTCTCAGCGGACCCGGCCTGGGCGGACAGAACCAGGTGTGCTCCGATCCCTCCGATCCCATCCACATCGAAATCCATACAGCAATCAACAATAATATTATAGATGAGTCCGATTCGGTCTGCTACAATACAGATAAGGTTCTTTTTGGGGCGATTCCTGTTGGAGAAAACCTGATGAGCCCGGTTTATGCCTGGCAGGATGCATTGTCCGGGGATCCGATGGGTAGTGAGAGGTATCTTTTATTCAACTCTGATGCGCTGGATGATAGACAGTTCAGGCGTATTGTTGCCATTGGCGAGTGTGAGGACACTTCCATTAATGTGATGGTCACCGTTATGGAGTTGCCTGCAGGAATACTTTCGGGCGACCTTCCCAAAGCGTGTGAGAAGGATGTCTTGCTGGATGTGGACCTTAATATTGACGGGCTGAGCAACTACCTCACCCCATGGGAAATTTCGCTTCATGACGGGGTAAATGCCGAACTGACCGATCCCCAGCAACTCGATGCCGACGGTACCGTGCTTGTGAGCCTGAGTACCGATGAAATTAGCACACAATATGATTATACCATTGGTAGGCTTATTTACACATTGACCGACGGGACCGTATGTGCAGCACCAGTGGAGAACATCACCGGGAATGTACCCATCGAAGTGTTCCTGACCCCCGATCCGAAGATTACAGTGAATACTCCGCTTATTGACAGCTCTGTTTGCGGCAACGAAGTCTCCCTGGTGGTCGATCCTGATCACGGCACCGGAACATGGGAGAGCAATTATCCCGCTTACATGGGCTTCCTCCTCAGCCCTCAGGATCTTTCAGTCCGGGCCTCCATCGATGACGGTGATTCACTGGCCTGGTTAAATCAGTCCTATACCATATTCTTCAGAAGTGAGACAGGGGATTGTTCGGGTACAGATACAGTCAGGATAAGTCTCTTTGAACAGCCGGAACCTGCATATGCAGGAGTCGATGATACCATCTACCTGACCAATTCAATCACACTCGATGCGGATCCGCCTACCGCGGGTGTGGGTACGTGGACAGTGACTTCAGGGAGAGGTGTGATTGAAGATGAGCATCTCCACAATACACCTGTAACCGGTCTTGCCAAAGGTGAGAGGAATGAATTCCAGTGGACTATCATAAACGGGGTGTGCGAAACTTCGGATGACTGGGCGGTGATTACCCAGGATGTGGCACAACCCTACGAAGGATTTTCACCCGATGATGACAATATCAACGACTACTTTATTATCAGGGGACTGTCAAATGCCCTTACCTTTGAAATCATGATTTTCAATGCCCTTGGTCAGTCTGTCAGGAGGATTACTCATGAAAATGTTGATGAAATTGATTATGACAGGGAATTGATCCTTGGTGGACTGGATCATTATGATGAAAAGGTGGTCTGGGATGGATTGTCCAATAACGGCAACCCGGTTCCGTCAGGTACCTATTATTATGTACTGAATGGAACTATCCTGCAGGAGGGTTCAGATACAGCGGAGAAGATTGAGCCGATTAAACACTATATAATTGTGAGATAGTAAGGAGATGACCAGGAGAATACTCATAGGAATATGCCTTATTACTGCGCTCAGCGTTTCTGCCCAGAATTCGCTGATCCCCTCTGTGAGCAATTACCACCTGGCATGGACCACCTACAACCCGGCCTTTTCCGGCCTCAGGGATGCCATCAGTCTCAGTTCCATCTACCGTTCCCGGCTCTACGGAGGTGTTGGCCCGCAGGATATGCAACTTAATGTGCATACACCGTTGGCGAATCCCAAGCTTGCGGTGGGGGCAGTAGTGGCCCACAACAGCACACCCCCGGATCAGGGAATGTACAACTTAATGACCACCTATGCCTACAGGATCCATTTGAAAAAGGGGCGGCTGGCATTCGGCCTTTCGGCCGGAATGTACGGGGTAACAAGCAATACCTCGGGCACATTGATCAGGGACCCCAACGATCCGCAGTTTCCCATGGATGATGCATACAGCCGCTGGTTCCCCAATTTTGGAGCGGGGGTGCTTTACTTCACCGATAACTACTTCCTGGGAGTATCGGTGCCTGAACTGTTGGCCATACCGGGGCCGAACCAGAAATTGACTGCCAATTCGGAAGATTACAGAGTAATTGTGACAGGCGCCTACCTGTGGGATATCAGCACGGCATTTCGCATGAAACCTTCGTTTATTGTTGATTACAGCCGTGCAATAACAAGCTTCAAGACAAGTATGAATATCGGCTTGATGGATTCAAGGGTATTTATCGGGGGGGCCTACGACCATCCAAATTATGGCATTGCCCTGGTGAACATCCAGGTTAATCCCCAGTGGCTGGTGGGATATGCCTACACCATCGGCTTGAAAGGGGTGAGAAAATACCTTGGGGGAGCCCACGAGGTGGTCCTCCGCTGGGAGCTGAGGCCTGTGATAAAAACTATACCGGATGATCCCTTCTATTTTTAAGCGATGAGAAAGATCCAGCTGGTCATATTATCCCTCATAATTTTGCTGCCCTCCCTGGAGGCACAGGATCATTACAGAACCAAGAAGCATACCGGACTCTCCACGGGGCTTCAGGAGGCCATTGCTGTACCCTGGTACAGAATGGAGGACACCTCATTGGTCTTCATCAGGCAAAAACTTAATGATGGTATCAGCGCCCCCAGGACCTCCGGTGGCGAACCACTCTTTTCCATTTACCAGTATTCAAGGAGAGAAGGGAGTTCTGATTCCTGGGAGACGAAGCCCCTTTCGGACCTGCTGGACTCCAAAATGCATGACGGACCGGTATCCTTCACCGGGGATGGTAAAACCATGGTCTATTCACAGCAGAGAAGCAGCGGGGAGAGTGTTGATCCGGTGGGAATCTATTTCATGGATATGGAGAATGGACAGGGCGTCAATCCCCGTGCTTTCCCATACAACACCGACCAGTCCTGGTTGACCTCTCCGGCCATCTCTCCCGATGGGCTCACCCTCATTTTTTCTGCCAACCTCCCCGGCGGAGAAGGAGGATTTGATCTGTACTGCTCACGCCTGAAGGGAGACCAATGGACCGAGCCCGAAAATATGGGGCCCGGGGTGAATACGGCAGGGCATGAATTCAACCCCTTCATACATCAATCCGGGATGATCTGTTTCTCCTCCAATGGTTATGACCGGGGAGTTTTCGGGTTTGATCTTTTTGAAACTACTGATATTGGAGGCAAATGGCCCAATGCCGAGAAGCTTCCTAGTCCGTTCAGCAGAAGGCAGAATGATTACCATGTTTGGTTCAGTCCCGATCTCAGGGATGGTTACCTGACCAGCGACAGGCAGGGTGGTTCAAAGGATATCTTCACTTTCACTGCAGATATACCGGACTTTGGAGAGCCGGCACCCATCAAGAAGAACTACTTTAAGTACAGGATCTATGACCGGAAACTGGATACAGTAGATCCCAATCTTTTCAGGTACACGTGGGTGATCAATGACACCCTGGAGCTGCCGGGCCATGAGGTGATTTACAGGTTCCCGGGACCTGGTAAGTACATTTGCAGGTTGAACGTTTATGATGTTTTGCTGGACACACTTGTGGAGGGTCAAACTGTGAAAACACTGCCAATCAAGCTTAAAGAGCAGGTGGTAATCATTTGTCAGGATACAGTCCGGGCATATCAACCGGTGGATTTCGACGCCAGTCAGTCACATCTCCCCGGATTTGAAGTGGGCAGATTTGTATGGAGTTTTGGGGATGGGAAGTTCGATGAGAGCAAGCAGAACAAGCGGAGCAAGCAGTTCGAGCCGGTTCAGCACACCTTCAAATACGGGGGTACATTCACGGTCATACTCGCAGCAGAGTCAAAACCAAAAAATAAGCGGGATACCAACCTGGAAGTCCGTTCCGGCTATAGGCAAATAGTGGTCATAGAGTAGTTACCCAATCAATACATACAACTATCCGGATCGTTTCAGAGTCCTAATCGGGACAGAGGATGAGGAATTTTTATTTTCCACATTTACAATCAGTTACGGACTCGTTTATAATTCGTGTTTTATTTTGCACGAATTTTGTATACTTTTAATCACAATACAAAAATTGAAGCAATGATCAGGCAGTTATATATTTATATCTTATTATCATTAAGCGTCTTAGGTTTTTCTCAGCCGGTACCCAACGTGGAGGAGAATATTCCCTTTCTCATGACCTTTGGCCCAAAGGCTGAGACAAGCTGGGGTGATGATGATTTCTCCCAGGTCTTTTTCTTCCAGGTTCCGGAGGAGTATGATCAACCTTTTTTTATCCGGGTATTTGATCCCGATACAGGCGGAGAGGTGGACGAAATTGCTGGGGTATTTGATACAAGGCAGGTATATGAAGTTTACGGTGGTGAGACAACCTGGTCGGATCCAGATGCCCGGGAGACCGGTCCCGTTGGCAATTATAAGAGTGGTACATTGCTGGCATCACGTGCATTTGCCGATAACCCCAGGTATGATAACAGCTGGTATACCTTCGGCCCATTTAACCCGGCCCAGGGTGAATATGTGGAGCAGTTTGACAGCCGGATATTTAAGATTGTCTGTGAGGGTGTTGCAGGAGACGACGGCAATATGTACCGTTTCTTTCTGAGTACTAATGCAGAGGATAACAGGCCCATTGAAGGAGCCAACGCTTTTGCCTATGAGTATTCCTTCCGGATGCACAACACCACCGAAGAGGTGGCCCACATCTATCCGTACATTGAAGTGGGAACCAAGTCGGTCAAGGTATCCAATTTTGACTGGGATAATGACGGCAGTATTGTGGTGATTTCCGTTGCCCGGCAGGGTCAGGAGGTAAAGATTTCGGGTGAGGACGAGTGGGCCCCTGATGAACTTGGGGTGCTTGATGAGGAGATCGGAAGTTCCTATGATTTCCGTTTTGTAAAGGCCGTATCCCTTGTAAGGAATAACAATGTAGTGGTAAATGTGCGCAACCAGTTTGACGAGGCGATGCCCTTCTACACCATCCCCATTGGCGGGGTGCCGAAATACAGGGGTGAGGTAGAGTTTGAGCCATTAGAAGATTAATAATTTAACTACCAGGTGTGAAAAGCATAGCAGTCCTGTTTTCTTTGTTCCTGTTCTCCCTTGGGGGGGCAGCCCAGTCTTACCAGTTTTTCAACTTTAGTCTAACGGAGGGTTTGTGCCATGACTTTGCCTATACTATTAACCAGGATCCTTCCGGATTCCTGTGGGTGGGTACCACACAGGGCCTCTGCCGCTTCGATGGCAAAGTATTTGAACAGGAGTTCATGGGGGATTCGATCCCCGCCAGCATTGCATTCTGCAGTCTGTTCGATTCAAAAGAGAGACTCTGGTTCGGACATGAGAACGGGATGCTTTTAATGCTTGAGGACGGGCAATTCAAACAGCTTACCCCGATGGACGGACCCAGGTCATCCATTCGCGCCATCCGGGAAGATTCAGAAGGAAACATCATCGCTCTTTTGCAGCAGAGCGGTCTGATGGTGATTTCACCCGATCTGCAGGTCAGCTATGTGGGAGGGGACCCGGGCGACGAGAATAATCCCTTTGCCGGAAAATTCCTGAATAATTTTCAGATCACAGCCGAGGGTAATCTGCTGGTAGGATCAAACGACGGGCTCAGCATTTTCAGATTCAATGAAGAACTGGATACCTATATCCACACTGGTGATATCGAACAGTTGAAATACATGGTGGTCCATGAGATTGTAACTGCTCTTCACCCGGATGAATTCTGGGTCGGAACAGAGGATGAAGGAGTCTTTTCCCTTAGCGGAACCGGTTATGATCCCGGGCAATTCATAGTGAATAAAATTGGGGAGGAAGTGGGATTGGGATATGCCAGGGTTACTGCAATCCGCTTTGATGGTACCAGGAGGGTTTGGATCACCGATTACGGAAAAGGCATCCACAGAGTCGAGCTGGATGCAGAAGGTAAAATCGGGAATTCTTTCTTGTTCAACAGGGAAAACGGTATTCCCAACGAGTACATTTACCAGATATTTATAGACGAGGAGGGCAACCAGTGGTTCTCATCACAGGGCAATGGAATTGCTGTTTTACGCGACCAGGCATTTACTTTCATCGACATGTGGAAGGACGAACACTTCCCCGAGATCAGTGCCATGATTGGAAAGGGGACAGACTACTGGTTCGGGGGCAATTCAAAGATTGGATATTACTCGGGCGAAACGGAAGAGTTTGATATCCATGGCGCCGTTGACGGGGTGCCTGCAGACAGGATTACAGCGCTCTATCTCGATTCCCGAAACGACCTCTATATCGGAACCGAACGGAGCGGTCTGTTCATTAAAAAAGAGGGGCGCAGGAGAATCAGCCCCCTGCTGGTATCGGGTAATTCCCTGGAGAATATCATCAATGCGATTGATGGAGACGGGGACAGTATTTTTGTGGCCACCAATAACGGGGTCTATACCTATAACCCGGTGAATGGCAATCGCACCTCATTTTCTACCACCAACGGGCTTCCCCATAATAAAGTGAATGACGTTCTTGTGGACCATAAAGGGATTGCCTGGCTGGCAATGCCGACGAGTGGAATTTATGGAATCAAACCCAACCAGGAGATTAAAGAGGTAATTATCGACGGAAGGCCCAAATATGAGTTTGTGACCCTTGCGGAAGATGGTAATGGGGTAATCTGGGCAGGCACCAAGGGCGACGGGGTATTCATGTTTGAAGATGATACATTATCCTGGTTCAATGAAGAGGATGGACTAAAAGGTGATTACACCTATGCCATTGGATTGGATCCGAAAGGTTATGCATGGATCGGCCACAGACAGGGATTAAGTCGTATTGATCCCGACAGGAGGCTCATCCGGGTCTATGGAAAAGAGACTGGATTCGCATCGGATATTAACTATAACTCTGTCATTACCACTCATAGAGGAGGCGTTTTGTTTGGTACCTCCAATGGCATGATCAGTTATGATGCCTTCCAGGCCAGGGAGGATTCAATTCCACCGAGACTGAGTATTAAATCGGTGCTTATCAACCAGGATAACTACGATCCATCCCAGCCGATCAGGCTTAAGTATGGCAGGTACCGTGTCCGGATCGATTTCGTGGGGATCAACCTGAGCAATCCGGAGAAGGTTACCTACCAGTACAAATTGGACGGGCATGACGAGGTGTGGTCCGATGTGTCCAGTGTACCATATGCCAATTGGAGTCGGGTGGAGGATGGGAACTATAATTTCCTGCTGAAGGCCTGCGATGGCAATGGAAACTGTTCCACTGAACCGGTGAACCTGGAGATCAGTGTTAAGATACCTGTCTGGAAGGCCTGGTGGTTTATCTTCGCTATGGTCATGCTTGTTCTGACCACCGTTTTTGTGATCATCAAAATCAGGGAGCGAAACCAGAAAGCTATCCAGGAATATCTTCAGCGCCAGCTGGATGAGCGCACCAGGGAGGTGATCCTGCAGAAGGAGGAGATCGAGATCAAGAACCGCGATATCACTGATTCAATTAACTATGCCCAACGAATCCAGGCCAGCATCCTTCCCCCCATAAAGAAGCTTCATGACGCCTTTTCGGGGAGCTTCGTTTTTTACCAGCCCAGGGATATCGTGAGCGGTGACTTCTACTGGTATGAGAAGGTGGGGGAGAATCGTTTCATAGTGGTGTGTGCCGACTCGACCGGGCATGGTGTGCCGGGAGCATTTATGTCCATGATCGGTACTACACTCATCAAAGATATCTGTCTCAGATCAGATGTACAGAAACCTTCCCAGGTACTTACCATCCTCGATAACGAAGTCAGGGAGTCGCTGAACCAGAATATGGAGACCAGTGGTTCCAACGATGGGATGGATATTATTGTCGCCGAGATCGACATGAAGACCCTGAAGTTTTCAGTGAGCTCGGCCATGAGGCCTGTAATCATCTACTCGGGAGGAGAGCAGATCTATGTGAAGGGCAGCCGGAGTTCCATTGGCGGACAACTGGATGAGGACCGGTCGGAGAAAGAATTCATTGATCAGGAGTTTAATCTGAATAAAGGAGATATTGTCTACATGTTCTCCGATGGCTATCCCGACCAGTTTGGAGGGCCGCTGGGCCGAAAATTCAAAATGGTCAGGCTCAAGAATCTACTGAGGGATATTCATGACAAGCCCATGGATGATCAATATAACTACATCAAGAGCAATTTCTTCCTCTGGAAGGAAGATCTTGAGCAGGTCGACGATGTGCTGTTTATGGGGATCAAGTTGTAGACTCAGGGCTGAACCACCTAATACTCCTCCAGATTAATTCCGCTTAATACAATTACATCGGTGGTGTCTGTATTGCTCCTGTTAAAACTCCTGTCCACAACATAGAAGGTGTAAAATACTGTATCGTGGATAATCAAAGGGTAAGAGATATCCAGGTCCATAGTTCCTTTTAAGGGCTGTTTGTCCAGGTGAGGGATCCGGTATCGCAGAATCCCGCCCTCCGATTCGGGTATCTCTACAAAATCATACCCCTTGAGATCGTAAAGCTGGAGATAAAAGTTGTACTTCAGGCTGTCCGGGAGATCAGGGTCGGTATTCTCGGGAAGCGGATGCAGACCCAGGTTCCCGTCCCCGTCAGTAAAGTCGAAGCTTAGCCTGCCCATTACCGTCTTGTTCCCAAGCTCATCCAGGGTGACGTATATGCTGAATCCCAGGTAGTCAATCACCGGTTCGTCGGGGTATACCGGTGCAACCTCTTCACAGGAGACCAGCAGGAACAATCCAATCAATATGGCAATACTACATCGTTTCATTTTTTTCGCATGAATACTTTAATAGGGACACCTGTAAACGGGAAATGTTCCCTGATCTTATTTTCAAGGTATCTTTTGTACGACTCCCTGACATATTGCGGGAGGTTGCAGTAGAAGGCAAACGCGGGAGCATGCGTGGGCAGCTGGGTAACGTACTTGATCCTGATAAATTTCCCTTTGACAGAAGGCGGATGATTTGCCTCAATGGCCTCCTGCATCACCTCATTGAGTTTTGATGTGGCGATGCGCTGCAAACGATTTTTATAAACCTGGATGGTAACATCCAGTGCCTTGTGTATCCTCTGTTTGGTTAGGGCTGATACAAACAGAACCGGAACATCATCAAAGGGTTCCAGCCGTTCCTTAATCTGCTGCTCAAACTGTTTCGTGGTCCTGGTCTCTTTCTCAACGAGATCCCATTTGTTCACAAGTACCACCACTCCCTTCCAGTTTCTCGCAATCAGGTGGAACACATTCACATCCTGTGCCTCAATCCCTATGGTGGCATCAATCATCAGGATGCAAACGTCGGAGTGTTCAATGGCCCTTACCGAACGCATCACTGAATAAAATTCCAGATCCTCCTTCACCTTTCCCTTCTTTCGGAGCCCGGCCGTATCAACCAGGATGAAGTCATGATTAAATTTGTTAAACCTTGTATTGATTGAGTCCCTGGTGGTTCCTGAAATTGGAGTCACGATGTTTCTCTCTTCGCCCAACAGGGCGTTCACCAGGGATGATTTCCCCACATTGGGGCGTCCCACCACGGCGATTCGAGGAATCTCGTCCTCTTCTTCTTCTTCATTCTTCTCTCCAAACAGGGCGGTCACATGGTCGAGCATATCCCCGGTGCCACTTCCGTTGATGGAGGAGAGGGGATAGTAGTCGCCCAGTCCAAGCCCGTAAAAGGTTGTGGCTTCGTATAGCCGCTGGGAATTGTCAACCTTGTTGACCACCAGTACAATCGGTTTGTCAACTTTTCTGAGCATTCCGGCGATGATTTCATCCAGGTCGGTTATGCCTGAGATTACATCCACCAGGAATACCACCACATCGGCCTCCTCAATGGCGAGAACCACCTGCTTACGTATCTCCTCCTCAAACACATCATCGGAGTTGACGATATATCCACCCGTATCGATAACACTGAAATCGTGGCCATTCCAGATCACCTTTCCGTAGTGGCGGTCACGTGTAACCCCGCTCACCTCGTCCACGATGGCCTGCCTGGTCTCCGTGAGGCGGTTAAAAAAGGTGGACTTACCAACGTTGGGTCTTCCTACAATGGCCACAATATTTCCCATGTTCTCTTGATTTAATGGTAACCGAATTTCTTGATCTGTCGCTCGTTGTTCCTCCAGTCCTTATTCACTTTGACCTTCAGTTCCAGGAACACTTTTTTGCTGAAAAAAGCCTCCATATCGAGCCTGGATTCCCTCCCAACCCTTTTCAGGGCCTTGCCTTCATTCCCGATAAGAATGCCTTTCTGACTCTCCCTTTCCACGTAGATGATTGCGTAGATCCTGATCAGTTTCGCCTCTTCCTTGAATGACTCAATCTCAATCTCAACTGCATAGGGAATCTCCTGTTTGTACTGGAGTAGAATTTTCTCCCGGATCATCTCAGCCGTAAGGAATCTTTCCGATTTGTCGGTGAGGGCATCCTTGGCGTAGTAGGGCGGTGACACAGGCAGGTGGTGAAGGATTCTTTTAAAAACAGTATCCACATTAAAATTCTCCAGGGCACTGATGGGGATCTTCTCCGCCTTTGGAAGAATTTCGTCCCACATTTCAAAGGCCATTGTTACCTGTTCCTGATTGCTCTTGTCGATCTTGTTGATGATAAGCAGGACCGGGACCTCCACAAACGTAAGTTTTTTCAGGAAGGTCTCTTCAGGATCAGGTTTCTCCCCGATCTCGGTCATATATACAATAACATCTCCATCCACAAGGGCCGACCGGGCAGCTTTGAGCATGGCCTCCTGAAGTTTGTAGTTAGGTTCAAGTATCCCCGGGGTATCGGAGAAGACTACCTGGTAATCCTTGTCATTTACAATCCCCAGGATCCGGTGACGTGTGGTCTGGGCTTTGGAGGTAATGATGGAGAGCTTCTCACCCACCATAGCATTCATCAGTGTAGATTTTCCGACATTGGGTTTCCCCAATATGTTCACATATCCCGCCTTGTGTTCCATGGATCTATTCGTAAGCGTTCATTTTCAAACTGCTGATCTCCTTATCGCTTAGGAAACGCCATTTCCCCCGGGGCAGGTTCTTTTTGGTCAGGCCGCCAAAGTAAACCCGGTCCAGTTTGCTTACCCTGTACCCCAGGTGTTCAAACATTCGCCGCACGATCCGGTTACGTCCTGAGTGGATCTCCAGTCCCACCTCTTTTTTACTATCCTCTGATGCGTAGCTGATGCCATCTGGCTGAATAAAACCATCCTCGAGGGTTATCCCCCCGGCAAGCGTCCTGAGATCGGCATCGGTAACCGCTTTATCCAGATGGACATGGTATATTTTCTTCTTGTTATAGCCGGGATGTGTCAGCTTTTTGGCCAGTTCCCCGTCATTCGTAAAGAGAAGCACACCAGTTGTTTGCCGGTCGAGCCGTCCAACAGGGTAGATCCTTTCGCTGCATGCTTTCTCTATCAGCATCATTACCGTTTTTCGCTCCTTTGGGTCGTCGGTGGTGGTCACATAATCCTTGGGCTTATTGAGGAGCAGGTAGACCTTCCGTTCAGTCTTCATCCTTTTGCCGTTGTAACGCACATCATCGCCGGGTTGAATCTTGGTACCCAGCTCGATGATGCTTTTCCCGTTCACGGTGATCACACCGGCAGTGATCAGCTGGTCGGCCTCGCGCCTGGAACAGATCCCCGATGATGCAATAAATTTATTAAGCCTGATGGAGACATCACCTGCCGCTTTGGCAGGCCTGGCCGGTGAGCCGCCCTTCTTATAGCCTTCTTTTGAGAAGCCGCCTGGTTTATCACCTTTCGGGGAACCGCCTGTTTTTCGCTCCTTGGAAAATCCGCCAGGTTTGTCACCTTTCGGGGAACCGCCTGTTTTTCGCTCCTTGGAAAATCCGCCTGTGTTTCCCTCTTCTTTGTGTGATCCGCCTTTTTTTCGGTCTTCGTAAGGGCTCCCTGCTTTTTCCCCTCTACTGCCCCTGGCTGTGTTGGCCGATTTTCCGTCCCTTGGTCCACTGCTTTTCCTTGTTTTTCCAAAAGTGCCGGTTTCGGGCCGCTCTTTTCCTCCCTGTCTGCTTTTACTGAGTCTGCTTTTGTCTGATCCGGATTTATCCAATTCCCTGATTATTAGTTAATGTTATAAGGGTACAAAGATACAGCTAATTAAGAAACATTGTTGACATAATAGTTTTAACTTTAGTGTCGTTTTAAAAAAGAGGAAATCCCATACTATTAAACAATCAGGATATGAGTCTTGTAATATCAATTTCCGGGATCAGGGGCACTATAGGAGGTCTCCCCGGCAAAGGATTAACACCCATCGATACGGTTCGGTTTACATCTTCTTATGCAGCATGGCTCAGGGAACAAACGGAAAAGGATCGTCCGCTTGTTGTACTTGGACGGGATGCCCGAATTTCCGGCCCTCTGGTCGAGCAATTGGTTTCAGCCACTCTTTCGGCCATGGGGATCGATGTGCTTAACGCAGGACTTGCCACCACGCCGACTGTTGAAATGGCGGTTACCCATGAGAAGGCCGATGGCGGAATCATACTTACAGCCAGTCACAATCCTGCCCAGTGGAACGCTTTGAAATTACTCAACGGGAAGGGTGAATTTCTCTCAGCAAAAGATGGAGAGGCAATTCTCCGAAGGGCACAGGAAGACGATTTCTCATACCAGGAGATAAATAACCTGGGGTCCGTTAAACCTTTGGAAGGTTTCGATATCCAACACATCAGTGATGTAGTTGGATTGAAGCTGGTGGAAAGGGAGAAGATCAAAGCTAAAAAGTTCCGGGTGGCCATTGACTGCGTAAATTCTGTAGGGGGGATTATCCTGCCGCAGCTTCTGAAAGAGCTGGGCGTGGATGATGTGGTTGAACTCTACTGTGAACCGGACGGGAACTTTCCCCACAACCCCGAACCGCTTCCTGAGAATCTGACAGAAATTTCTGCTGTTATGATCAGGGAGAAGGCCGATGTGGGTTTCGTGGTGGATCCCGATGTGGACAGGCTGGCTATTGTTTGTGAAGACGGAACCATGTTTGGTGAGGAGTATACCCTTGTGGCAATTTCCGATTATGTGCTCTCCAGGACACCCGGGAACACCGCCTCCAACCTCTCCTCCACCCGTGCCCTTCGGGATGTGACAGAGGGGTACGGGCAAACCTACGTACCCTCTGCTGTTGGTGAGGTAAACGTGGTGGAGGCCATGAAAGCAAACAATTGTGTGATCGGAGGTGAAGGGAACGGGGGAGTGATCTACCCTGAACTCCATTACGGCCGTGATGCCCTGGTAGGCATTGGCCTGTTTCTGACTCACCTTGCCGAAAGCGGACTTACCTGCAGTCAAATGAGGAAGCAGTATCCCGATTATACCATTTCAAAGAATAAGATTGTTCTGCCCGAAGGGACAGAGCCCGACAGGCTGCTCTCCGGTTTTGAGAAGGAGTATGCCCATCACCAGGTTAATACAGTGGATGGTGTGAAGGTGGATATGCCCGAGGGATGGGTGCACCTGCGCAAATCCAATACCGAACCTATTATCAGGCTTTATGCGGAAGCAGAAAGCTCAGACGAGGCGGAACGCCTGGCTGGTGAAGCTGATGATACCATTAAGCGATTGATTTCAGAAGGCTAAAATAAAGAACAAAGAAAATTGATTTCAGAGATGAAAAGAAAGACACTGATTACCATTATTGTGATAGCTGTAGTGATTGCTGCCCTGATCCTATATTCTGCCATGTCGGGAAAAGAGAAGGAGATTGTCCTGGAGACAGCTGTGCAATACGGAAGTTTTGAAATTGCCGTCATGATCACCGGCGAGCTGCAGGCCATCCGGGAGACTGAAATACAGGCTCCTTCATCCTTGAGAAACAGGTATTTGAGGATTCACAGGGTGAAGATCCAGGACTTGATTCCCGAGGGAACCGTGGTCGACTCGGGCGACTGGGTAGCGACGCTGGACAGGTCCGAGGCAGACAACTCCCTGAAGGATATGCTGGACCGGCTGGAACAGGAGGAGTCGGAATACATGCGTACCAAGCTGGACACCACCATGCAACTGAGGCAGCTTCGGGATGACCTGATCAATCTTGGATTTGCCATGGAGGAGGCAGAGATTACCCTGGAACAATCCCAGTTTGAACCACCGGCCACCATAAGGCAGGCAGAAATTGAACTGGAGAGGGCCACCAGGGCTTTCAACCAGGCCAGTGAAAATTATGGACTGAAAGAGAGACAGGCCAAAGCCGAGATGAGGGAGGCTGAAATCTCACTGGACAGGGACAGGCGAGGCAAGACGATGATGATAGAGGTGATGAAAGAGTTTGATATCATGGCACCCTCCTCAGGAATGGTGATCTATAAGAAGGACTGGAACGGTCAGAAAAGGACAGCCGGTACAGAGATCAACACTTGGGACCTGGCAGTGGCCACACTGCCCGACCTCTCCACCATGATTTCACTGACCTATGTGAATGAGATTGATATCAGTAAACTGAACAAAGGGCAACTGGTGAAAATTGGTGTGGATGCCTTCCCCGAGAAGAAATTCACCGGGGAGGTCTTTGAGGTTGCCAATATCGGTCAGCAGCTTCCAAATACCGATGCAAAAGTATTTGAAGTCCGCATCGAGCTCAACGAACATGACACCATCCTGCGGCCCTCCATGACTACCAGTAATGAAGTGATTACACAGGTACTGGACAGCGTTCTGTTTGTTCCCCTGGAGGCTGTTCATGCCAACGACAGTCTCACTTTTGTATTCACCAGGAAAGGTGATAAACAGGTGGTGGTCCTGGGTGAATCCAATGAGAACAACATTATTGTGGAGATGGGACTGAAAAAGGGTGAGCTGCTCTATCTCTCCCAGCCAGGAGATACAGAATCATTCAAGTATGCCGGGCTAGATCTTATGGAGGAGATCAAAAAACGCAAGGAGGAGGAGCTTAAGCAAAGGGAGAAGGAGCAGGAACCACAAACACAAAAAAGGCCTTCGGGAGTAGTCCGAAAGAGCCGGGGATAATATTATGGGAAGGTATTTACACGATATCCAGATTGCCATTGAGTCGATTATGGCAAACCAGATGCGGAGCATTCTTACCGCGCTCGGGATCATCTTCGGTGTTGCAGCTGTCATTACGATGCTGGCCATTGGTCGGGGGGCACAGCAGGAGATTCTTGATCAGATCAAAATGGTGGGAGTCAACAACATTATGATCACCCCTGTTTTTGAGGCTTCCGAAGGGGAGGGCTCAGAAGACAACGGGGAGAACAAACAGGCCCGTAAATTCTCACCCGGACTCACCCTGAAGGATATGGAGGCCATCAGGGAGGTGGTCCCTACGGTCAATATGCTTTCTGCCGAGATTGAGCTGAACTCTTATGTAATCCAGAGCGGCAAGAGGGCCTCTGCAAAATTGCTGGGGGTATCCAATGAGTATTTCGAGATCTTCAACCTCCCCCTTTATGAGGGCTCTTTTTTTAATGTCTACCAGGAGGAGAACGGTATCCCGGTTTGTGTAATCGGTGCTAATATTAAGAAGAAATTTTTCAGCAAGGAAAATCCCATTGGCAAGTACATCAAGTTCGACAAGGTATGGCTGAAAGTTGTGGGTGTGCTGGATAAGAATGATGTAGACCTGACCCGTTTCGAAAATATCGGGGTGAATGTGATGAACGATAATGTCTATGTGCCGGTAAAGACCATGTTGATGCGGTACCAGAACCGTGCCCTGGTGGCGTCGAGGATCAAGGGAACCGGGGGGATGGTTTTCGGACCGGGTTTCGCCTATAGCTTTGGCGGGGCCAATAACTCCAGTTCCAGCTCCAACTACCACCAGCTGGACCGGATCATTGTCCAGGTTAACGAATCGTCCGAGCTTTCACCCTCAACCGACCTGCTGTCGCGCCTCATGCTCAGGCGGCACGAAGAAGTAAAGGATTTTGAGATCACGGTACCTGAACTGCTGCTGAAGCAGGAGCAGCGCACCAAGGATATTTTCAACATTGTACTGGGTGCCATTGCCAGCATCTCCCTACTGGTAGGGGGGATCGGAATCATGAACATTATGTTCGCTTCGGTGATGGAGCGGATCAAAGAGATCGGGACCCGGCTGGCCATCGGGGCACAGAAGAGGGATATCGTAGTTCAGTTCCTTTCCGAGGCGGTGCTGATCAGCGTGATCGGGGGACTGGTCGGGGTGATCATCGGGATTGTCGCATCATTCCTGATCACCGAGTTTGCTGATATCAAGACCGAGGTAACCCCCATCAGTGTATTTATTTCATTTGCAGTTTCTGCATCAGTGGGGGTGATATTCGGATACTCCCCGGCCAAAAGGGCATCCGAAAGAGACCCCATCGAATCATTAAGGTATGAATAACATGTATCGGATATTATGTTTTTTTGCGGCAGTTTTTTTTGCCGGTAATTTGTCGGCCCAGACAGGGCAGGAGACAGAGGAGAGGGTCCTTACCCTTCCGGAAGTAATTCAGGTTGCAAAGGAGCAGTCGCTAATGGGACTGATGGCCAGACACCAGTTCCGGAGCTCTTACTGGGAGTTCAGGACCCACAAGGCACAATTCAGGCCTGGCCTGAGCCTGGAAGCCACCGTTCCCTCGCTGAATAATACCATGAAGAGTGTGACTCAACCCGATGGTTCGGAGGAGTATGTCTCCACCTCATATATGAATACGAACCTCGACCTGAGGTTGAATCAAAACATCGGGCTTACCGGCGGACAGGTTTTTGTAACCTCACGCCTGCACAGAAATGACAATTTCGGTCCCGATGCCAGCAAATCTTACCTGGCCTACCCGGCAACCATTGGTTTCCTTCAGCCCATAAATGGCTATAATTCCTTACGATGGGAGAAGAAGATTGAACCCCTGAAATATGAGGAGGCCAAGCTGGAGTATATCCATACCATGGAACGGGTGAGCCAGCGTGGTGTGGGTTACTTTTTTGACCTGGCACTGGCACAGATCAACCTTGAGGTTGCTATAAAGAATTTTGCCAATACCGATACATTATACCAGATTGCCACAGGCCGCTACCAGCTGGGGACCATTGCAGAGAATGAGCTGTTGCAGATGGAGCTGAGCACCCTGAATGCAGGAGCTGCACTGAATGAAGCCAATATCGACCTGGCGCTTCGTCAGTCAAGGCTGAGGTCATTCCTGGGATTCAATGAGCGGGTGAGCCTGCAACTGATCCTGCCCAGGGAGGTGCCGGAAATGACCCTTGATTATAGCAGAACACTTGCAGAAGCCAAGGCAAATAACCCTGAAATCCTGAGTATGGAACGTCAGCTGCTGGAGTCTGCGAGCCGTGTGGCGGAAGCCAAATCGCAGAAGGGGCTCAGGGCCAATCTTTATGCCGAAGTGGGGCTCAGTCAGACCGCAGATGATCTGGGTGCAGCCTACCGGGATCCCGCCAATCAACAGCGGGTTGAAGTGGGACTGGAGATTCCTTTGCTTGATTGGGGCCTGGGACGTGGCCGGTATCGGATGGCCCAGTCCGCCCAGGAGGTAACCCGGACCAATGTGAACCAGTCTCAGATCGACTTCGATGAGAATATTTTTCTCCAGGTGATGCAGTTTAACCTGCAGGACGATCAGGTGGTAATCGCATCAAAGGCTGACACCATTGCCAATCTTCGTTACGAAGTTACCAAACAGCGTTTCCTCATCGGGAAAATTGATGTTTTGGACCTGAATGTGGCTCTCGAAGAGAAGGATGTTGCGAGGAGGGGTTTCGTACAGGCGCTCAGGAACTACTGGGACTATTATTACGATCTGAGGGGATTAACCCTGTATGACTGGCATAAGGATATCAAGCTTAAGGAGGATTTCGACGAACTTCTTCTGAAATAGCTGCCTATTTCCTGTATTTTTCTGAATAGTCAAAGATCCATTGCAAGATGACCCGGTCCTCTTTGGTGAGCTCCAGGTCCCTGCGTTCCAATACCAGTGACGCTGTTTCCAGGGATTTCTCCATTATATAGGTGCTCATCCCTGCTTCTCCTCCCCAGCTGAATGAGGGGATGAAATTGCGGGGGAAACCCGATCCGAAGATATTGGCAGAAACCCCCACCACGGTCCCGGTGTTGAACATGGTGTTGATCCCGCACTTGGAGTGATCGCCCATGATCAGTCCGCAGAACTGCAGTCCGGTACCGGTAAAACGATTTTTAGGGTAGTTCCAGATTTTCACTTCGGAGTAATTGTTCTTTAAGTTGGAGTTGTTCGTGTCGGCTCCCAGGTTGCACCATTCACCGATAACCGAGTTGCCCAGGAATCCGTCATGACCCTTGTTGGAGTTTGAGTGGATCACACAATTGTTCACTTCTCCGCCAACCTTGCTGTGGGGTCCGATGGTAGTGGGGCCATAGATCTTTGCCGACAGCTTCACGGTCGATCCTTCACAGAGCGCAAAAGGTCCCCTGATTACACTTCCCTCCATGATTTCGGTGTCACGCCCCAGGTAGATGGGGCCGGTTGCTGCGTTGAGGGTGATATGTTCCCCTTTGAATCCCGGTTCGGTAAAAATGTTTTCTGGAGCAATAGTCCTAACCGTATCACTCAGCTTTTCGCTCTCCCTCCCCGAGGTTAGCAGCTTCATGTCAGCCTCAATCTCCTGACCGTTCAGCTTGAATATCTTCCATGGGAAGTCAACCAGGTTGACTTCCCCGGTATATTCGGTCGCCGAGGCTATCCAGTTTTCCCTGCTAAACTCTTTAATACCTGAACCGATCCTGGCTCCAAGGAGTGTGTCTCCTTTTTTCAGGGAAGCGCCCTCCTGAAGTGCCTGAATGGCCAGAATTATCTCTTCCCCGGGGAGAAGTGTACCGTTGATCAGGAGCATATCTTCCCCGGCACTCAGAAAGAATTTTCCCGAAAGGTGGGTTTGTGTCAGGTAGGAGGGGGCAGTCTCAAGATGCCTGCTCCATTTTTCGGCGATGGTCAGGATTCCCACCCTCAGGTCAGCTGCAGGGCGGGTAAAGGTAAGTGGAAGAAGATTAGCCCACGAGTGGTCATCGAAGAGAATCGGCTGCATTTTTTGTTTTAAATGTACAAAAAAAGCCACCCCGTTTGGGATGGCTTTATGCACAAATGCATTGAATTTCTTCTATTGTTTCTTCTTGTCCAGGTGTGTCTTGTAACGGTTCATGAACTTGTCCACACGACCGGCGGTATCCACGAGCTTCATCTTACCTGTATAGAACGGGTGCGAGGAGTTGGAGATTTCCAGTTTAAGAAGCGGATATTCAATTCCGTCTTCCATAATAGCAGTCTCTTTGGAGGCTGCAGTTGACTTAGTTATAAACGTTTGTCCGTTGGACATGTCCCGGAAAGCGACAAGCCTGTAATTTTTTGGATGTATGTCTTTCTTCATCTTTCTGTTGTTTTCAATCGTACCACTTTTTTCAAAACGGAATGCAAAGATAAAAATGTTTGTCAGAACTTCAAAATATTTCGCATAAATAGATGCCTGTCAGCCCGATATTAATACATCAGTGGGTAGCTTGCTCTCATCAATCACCTCTTCAATGAAGCGTTCATGGAGTTTCTCCCTGTTGAACAGGATTACATAGTGTGAACCAGTCCTGCATAATCTTTTCCTCGAGCGGATGATCCACCTGGGTGTGATGAATGAATTCATTCTTCCTGGGCAGGTATACATACTCTTTTACCCACTTTTCGTGATTGAGCGTAATCTCCTCCACTGCATGAAGGATCAGCCTGACCTCCTCATCGGTCATGGTAGGGTGCAGCGACCACCTTACCCATCCGGGCTTCTCAGTGAGGTCCCCGTCATTGATTTTCTCTGTAATCTTCTCCGACTGGTCATAGGATACCTCCAGGAGGAAGTGGCCATAGGTTCCTGCGCAGGCGCATCCTCCCCTGGTCTGTATTCCGAAGCGGTCGTTCAGCAGCTTAACGAAGAGGTTGAAATGGATGTCCGGATGATAGAAGGAGATGATACCCAGCCGGTCCTCCACATTGTCAGCCAGGATCTCCACTCCCTTAATGGCATGTAGACCGGGCAGAGCAATTTTCAGCATCTCCTCCTCCCGGGCCATGATCTTATCAGTGCCCATCTGTTCCTTCAGCTCAATGGCCAGCGCAGCTTTGATGGACTGCAGAAATCCGGGGGTACCCCCATCTTCCCGTACTTCGATGTCATCCACATATTTATACCTGCCCCAGGGATTTGTCCAGTCCACGGTTCCCCCTCCCGGGTTGTCCGGAACTTCGGCAGTATACATGGCTTTGTCAAAGATCAGTACACCAGACGAGCCTGGGCCTCCCAGGAACTTATGGGGAGAGAAAAAGACAGCATCCAGTTTCTCCATGGGATCTTCCGGGTGCATGTCCATCTTCATGTAGGGGGCGCTGGCAGCAAAATCGATGAAAACCACCCCTCCATGCTCGTGCATGATGCGAGCCAGCAGGTGGTATGAAGTATTGACGCCTGTCACATTGGAACAGGCGGTGAAAGAGCCTATTTTAAATTTGCGGTCCTTGTACAGTTCCAGCTTCTTCCTCAGATCATCCACATCCACCCTCAGGTTCCTGGTGGGCTCAATCATTACCACATCGGCTAGGGTCTCGAACCATGAGGTGTGGTTAGAATGATGTTCCATGTGCGTGAGGAAAACCACCGGCCGGTCGGACTGCTTCACGCAATCGTTGCTCCCCCCGAAACTTTTCAGGCTGAGTATTCTCATGAGCTTATTGATAACGGCGGTCATTCCGTAGCCAGCAGTGATAATCACATCGTTGGGACCAGCATTCACATGCTCTTTGATAAGCTTGTGGGAGTGCTGGTAGGCCCTGGTCATCAGCGTGCCGGTAAGCGTGGTCTCAGTATGAGTATTGGCCACATAAGGCCCAAACTGGTTCTGCAGCTTCTTTTCAATGGGCTCATAAAGCCTTCCGCTGGCGATCCAGTCAGCATAGATGATCCGCCTGGTACCGTAGGGCGATTCAAAGCTTGTATCGTACCCGATGGTATTCTCCCTGAACGGCTTAAAATATTTCTCTAAATCACTCACGATGCTCATTTTTTTTATACCATCTATCAGTGCCCGGACAACTGTTAGTTTCTTCCGGCAATCCTCGAGAACAGTCGGAGGAACTCAATATAGAGCCAGATCAGTGTCACCATAAGTCCGAATGCCCCGTACCACTCCATGTATTTGGGAGCACCCATCCGGGATCCCTTTTCAATAAAATCGAAATCCAGGATCAGGTTCATGGCTGCAACCCCAATGATCACCAGGTTAATGACAATTCCAAGGGGGCCGGACGAATGCATGAAGCCCATGGACATACCAAAGAGGCTCATGAGCCAGCTGATCATATAGGCGAAGAATACTGCACCAGTGGCCATCATTACACCCCTTCTGAATTTTGGGGTTGCCCGGATTCGCCCCGACCGGTAGAGGAACAACATGGTAAAGAGTGTTCCGCTGGTGAGAAGAACAGCCTGGAAAGCCACTCCGGGATACCGTTCATTAATTACTGCACTTATGGCACCCAGGAACATTCCCTCCAGGATGGCATAAACCGGGGCCGTATATGAAGATGATTTCGGACTGAAAATCGTGACCAAAGCCATGACAAAACCGCCGATCCCACCAATGATTGCCATGGTACCCGCCCTGCCCGGATCATCGCCCATCACCAGGTTCCACGTATATGATGCTGCAGCTATAACCAGCACGAGCATCAGGCCTATCTTGTTAATTGTACCATTAATGGTCATTGCACTGCCAGTGGCGGCGTTTCCAGCCTTCTCATAGATCTTTCCTGTCATTACAGGATTGGATGATCTCATCGCTCTCATTTTTTTCAAATTTGTGTCAAATATATATTATTTACAGCTATTGCAATGATCAAAAGGCATGCCATACAATAGCCAATCGAGAAGCAGGACACATTTGCAGTAGAATTCTTACTTTTGGAGATGTTTCAGGCCCTTCGCAAAATCTGGCAAAACGATTTTTTCAAAAATGTTGCCACCCTGATCTCCGGGACCACCCTTGCCCAGGTTTTTTCCATGTTGATATATGTGGTTCTGAGCCGCATCTATACAGAGGAGGATTTTGGCGTTTTCGGCCTCTACATGAATATACTCAATATCACCATCATCTTCTCAACAGCCAAGTATGAACTGGCCATCCTGCTGCCAAAAAGTGATCGTGAGTCGGTCAATCTCCTGGGGCTTTCGGGTTTGATCAGCACAGTTGTCAGCCTGGTTCTGTTTCTCCTGGTGCTCGTTTTTAACAACCTGATCTGCGGCTGGCTGGGCAGCGATGAGATCGCACCCTGGCTCTATTTCATCCCCCTCTCCACACTGCTGGTAGGCCTTTTTACTTCATTCAGAAACTACTCCAACCGGGAGAAACGGTATAAACTTATTGCTGGCGCCAATATTGCTCAGAGCCTGTCGAACTCTCTGTTGAAACTGGGACTCGGACTGGCCATAGTTGGAGCGGCGGGTCTGATCTTCGGAGCCCTATTCGGACAAGTGGTGGGTTTCCTTATCTTTTTCGCCATTCATTTCCGCACCAACCTTAAGAAAGCCGGATGGCTGAAGCTATCTGAAGTTAAAAGGCTGGCAATAGAGTACAAACGTTTCCCCAAATACAACATGTGGCAGGGACTGGTCAATAACCTGTCGGGTGCACTGCCGGTGTTTATCTTCAGTTCACACTTTTCCCTTGCCATAGCCGGTTTTTACACATTTGGATATATGGTTGTGTACCGGCCAGTGAACCTGGTGGCCACCTCTTTTTACCAGGTGTTCTATCAACGATTTGTGGAGAAGCAACACAATTCAGCACCGCTGCTCCCCGAAATCAAGCTGTTTCTAAAGCGAAGTATCCAGGTATTGCTGATTCCCTTTATTGTGGTTGGAATATTTGCTCCGGAGATATTTGGATTTCTGTTCGGTGAGCATCTGGTTGAAGCAGGGAAATATACACGCATTATGTTACCCTGGATCTTTATGGTGAGCCTGGTTATGCCCCTATCCTTCATTCCGGATATGTACATGAAACAGCAGGTGGCCTTGATTATCGACAGCGTCAGACTGGGGGCGCGCATAGCGGCACTGGTCATTGGAGTTGTTATGGAAAGCGTATACCTGGGCCTGGCACTCTACAGCGGAGTGAGCGCTCTGATGATACTCTACAGCCTGATGTGGTACATCCGGCTTGTTAAAAAGAATCAAACAAAGGATGATGAATAAGATTGGAAAAGCATTGAAAGCACTCTGGTGGATAGCCAGGAAACCGGTATTACTTAACCGGGTTCTGGCCGATGAGAATACCTGGCAGGGATATACGGGGAAGAAGTATGGATTTGCTGGCGGTTTACCGGTTGTCACCATGGACCAGCTCGGGATTAATGAACTGGTCTCACTGGGGCCAATGACATTTCTGGATGGTGGATCGTTGCCCACTGATATGATGTTACTGGCGGGACTGGCGGAGGGGATCAAGGGATGCCGCTATTTTGAAATCGGAACCTGGCGCGGAGAGAGTGTGGCCAACGTTTCGTCAAGGAGCAGCAGCTGTTATACCCTTTCCCTTTCTGATGAGGAGTTGAGATTCATAGGAATGCATGAAAAATACATC
>JAAEOI010000150.1 GCA_024244665.1 Bacteroidota bacterium
ATTTGATGATGGAAACGGGAACAGCATTGATGTAAGCCAGAATGTGATCATAGATGATATTACCGATCCGGTTTTACCCGTATTGTCTGACGTCACCGGGGAGTGTTCAGCCACGGCAATTACCCCTACGACCACAGATGCCTGTGCAGGTACCATTACCGGAACCACCACCGATCCTCTGACCTACACCACTGAGGGGACACATGCGATTACCTGGACCTTCGACGATGGAAATGGGAATAGCATTGATGTGATCCAGAATGTGGTGCTTGATGACATCACTGACCCGGATACACCTGTACTGGCCGATGTGACCGGTGAGTGTTCAGCCACGGCAGTTATCCCCACGACCACAGATGCCTGTGCGGGTACCATTACCGGAACCACAACCGATTCGCTGACCTACACCACTGAGGGGACACATGCGATTACCTGGACCTTTGATGATGGAAACGGAAACAGCATTGATGTGATCCAGAATGTGGTGCTTGATGATACTATTGATCCGGATACACCTGTCCTGGCCAATTTGACAGGCGAGTGTTCAGTCACGGCTGTTGCCCCCACGACCACTGATGCCTGTGTGGGTACCATTACCGGAACCACCACCGATTCGCTGACCTATATCACTCAGGGAATATATACGATTACCTGGACCTTTGACGATGGAAACGGGAACAGCATTGATGTAACTCAGAATGTGGCCATAGTAGATGTTACCGCGCCCCTGACTCCTATTTTGCCAGACCTGAAAGATGAGAATTCAGTCACTGCCGTCGCACCTACAACCACTGATGCCTGTGCAGGAACCATTACCGGAACAACAAGCGATACTCTGACCTATAATACAGTGGGAACCCATGTAATTACATGGACCTTTGATGATGGAAACGGAAACAGCATTGATGTCAGCCAGAATGTGATCATAGAGGATGATATTACCGATCCGGTCATACCCACATTGACTGATGTGACTGGGGAGTGTTCAGCCACTGCAGTTGCTCCCACTACCACGGATGACTTTGCTGGTACCATTACCGGAACAACAAGCGATTCGCTGACCTACACAAGCCAGGGCACATATATGATAACCTGGACCTTTGATGATGGAAACGGGAACAGCATTGAGGTAATCCAGAATGTCGTGGTTGATGATATTACACCTCCTTCTGCAACCAGTCCTGATGAAGTCGTTACCTGTAAGGGAACTGTAAGCTCTATTGGACTGACTGATGTTTATGATAACTGTACTATACCAGTCATCAGTTACGAATTAAGCGGTGCTACATCAGGTTCCGGAACCGGAGATGCAAGTGCTGCATTGTTTATGCCAGGTGTAACAACTGTTACATATGTCCTGGATGACGGTAATGGAAATAGCAGTCAGTATACATTTACAGTAAACAACCAGGCTCTTACAGAGATCAATTTATCCGTTGATGGCGGAACAATAACTGTTGAAACCCCGGGAAGCTATCAGTGGATCAATTGTGAGGACAATTCCATGATCGATGGACAAACAGGGAGTACCTTTGCACCAGGGGTAAATGGAGAATATGCTGTAATTGTATCACAGGGTCTATGCCCTGATACCTCCGGGTGCTATACTTTAGATTATACAGGAATGGGTATTGAAAGGTGGGATGCTTTTAAGGTTTATCCAAATCCGGCACATGACTTTGTGAGCATCCATATGGATAAGGAGCACACCAATGTGACTTTGAGGGTGGTCGATATGACAGGGAAGATCCTTTTGATTGAAGAGATGGACAGAATGACCAGAACGGATCTAGATATCAGCAGGTATAAAGCCGGTATGTATCTGATCCATATACTGAGTGACAAGGCAAATAGTGTGAAAAAGTTTGTAAAGGAATAGGAGCCCATAATTTCTCCATCTCCTGGAAAAAAAGCGATGTGGGGAGATGTTTCATTCTGATCTGTTCAACTCAAAATATCTGAGGTGAGATTGGTAATACTGCTTTCTATGCCTTCAAAAGGCTTTCCGTTGCCCTGGTTATCATCTTCCACGAAAAAATGTTTCATTCCAGCCACCTCTTTCGCAGCCAGGATACTTTTGAAATCGATTACCCCCTCACCAACCGGTGAAATATCATCTTTAAGCACATCGAAATAGGGAGCATCCTGCCTTGTGAACATGTCTTTCAGATGGAAAAGCTTAAAACGTCCAGGGTATTTGTTAAACATCTCAACCGGATCCTGTCCGGCCTTAGTTACCCAGTAGAGGTCAATCTCCATGGTAATCAGGTCTGCGTCCATTTCGGGCATGAAGATGTCGTAATAGGGAACAATCCCATCAAGGGTATCGAACTCAAAATTGTGGTTATGGTAGCCCATCTGGATTCCCACATCCTTCATGATTCTGCCAACCTCATTCATGTCACCCACCATTCTTTTGTAAGCCTCGATATTCCGGTCGGCCTCTTCCACCCATGGCTGAACGCAATACTTAATTCCAAGCTCAGCATGGGCATCTGCCATGATTTGAGCATTGTCAAGGCTAACGCTTGCAGCTTCGACATTTGTATGGCTACTTAGAGTTTCCATGCCAAGGTCGCTTACTATTTTTTTAAATTCAACCGGGGCGAGTCCGTAAAACTTACCATCCGAATAGCTGGCAAGTTCCACATATTTATAACCAAGCTCAGATACTTTCTTCAGTGAACCCCGCACATCGGCACCCATGGCATCACGGATGGAATAAAGCTGCAGTCCGACACCAAAGCTTTTTCTGTCACCTGTATTTCCAGTTGAACAACCGTATGGATTTAGAACCATCATACCTAATGCACCTGCAGCTGAGGTACGTATAAACTCTCTTCTGTTTTGAGATATTCTCATAATTCACGTATTTTAATATTCCTGAACCAGACCGTATATCCATGATCCTGCAGGCCAATGAAACCTTCTTTTGAGATCCCCTCATTGAAGCCTGGAAAGCTTTTGAATTTACTGTTGGCCACAAGTTCATCCCACTCAGGAGTCCATAATGTATATTCAACTACTTTAACTCCGTTCTGGGTGTGGGTGACACTTCCATCTTCTATCCTTACGACGATGGTATTCCACTCGCCCGCAGGATTCACGGTTTTGGGATCCGCTGCAATCATATCATAGAGTGAGCCGGCCAGGTGACTGGCCACCTTATTATCAGTCGCATTCTCATTGTCAAGAACCTGGATTTCAGGCGCTGCCCAGAAGATGGGATTCCCGGGTACCTCCCGGATGTTATAGAATATCCCGGAATTAGCCATATCACCTGCTTTCCAGTCTATGCTCAGCTCAAAATCACTGAATATCTTATCCCCAAAAAGGATGTCACCGTTAGCACCCTGACCCGGTTTTTTCCCTTCACCGGTGAACACTTTCATGGCATCATCCTCGATTATCCAGTTCTTCGGCATTTCACTGCCATTACACTGCCTCCATCCACTGAAATCAGAGCCACTGAACAGCAGTACCCATCCCTCTTTTTTCTCTTTTGAAGTAAGTTTGTTAACGCTCTGTCCGGTTACCGGAAGCATGATGAGCATGCATGCCACAAGTGTGATAGATGCAATAATATTTCTTTTCATAGCTATATGGTATTTATAATGTCTAATCGTGCATCTCCTTCATGAAGGCGACAAAATCCTCACTTCTGTCAGATGTCATCCATTTCATGGCAGATCTGGGATGTTCATTCAGGGCACCTGTAATCAGGTAGGGAATATGGTATCCCCATTTGATCTCCTTTTGCAAGGGCTGAATGTGGTTCTGGATCACTTCAAGAAGTGGGAGGAGCCTGTATTTGGGATTCTTTAAAAATGCAATAAGGATCTCCATGGGGCAGTTGCCTGCCCCCCTGCCCATTCCGAGAAGGGTAGCATCCAGCATGTTGCATTCCTCTGTGATTGCTGTAATGGTATTCGACATGGCCAGCTGCATATTGTTATGTGCATGGATTCCAATGGTTTTTCCCGGGAGGGCTTTCCTATACTTCTGAACCAGGTATTGAATATTCTGACTGTACATGCTGCCGAAGCTGTCCACTGCATAAAAGACAGGAATCCTCGATTGGCTGATATCAAGAAGGGCCTCATCCAGGTCCATCTCATTCACCTTTGAGACAGCCATCAGGTTGATGCTTGTCTCATATCCCTTATCAATACAGTGCTCGGCCAGTACAATTGCTTTATCAACCTGGTGAACATAACAGGCCACCCTGATCATATCAATTACAGAGTCTTTAGCCGGAAGGATGTCTTCAGGATCTATCCTGCCAATATCCGCCATGGCCGATAATTTCAGGGTAGTTTCATTGTTGCCTACAATCCGGCGAAGATCCTTTTCATCACAGAATCTCCATGGCCCAACCTCTTCCCTTGAATAGGCAGATTCACTGCTTTTATACCCGATCTCCATATAATCGATTCCGGCCTCAATGCAAGCCTTGTAAACCGCATGTACAAATTCGTCATCGAATTGCCAGTTGTTCATTAAACCGCCGTCCCTGACCGTGCAATCCATTACTTTTATCTCTTCCCTGTACATGTTTCCATTTTTGGATTCAGTAATGATAGACAATTTCCACAAATTTCGACTGCTTTTCCTTATATTAAACCATAAACTAAAGGGGAATTATCATGAAAATCAGAACAGCAATTATGATGGTAGTAGCGGCAGCATCACTTATTTCTGCAAATCCGGCACCTGCTCAGGCTGGAGAGATCCCGGCAGAAGAGAAACTGGTGGTTGTGTGGACCAGCGGTGACAGGGATGTGGCCCTGAAAATGGTATTTATGTATACCTATAACGCCAAGAAGAACGCCTGGTGGGACGACATCACACTGGTGGTCTGGGGACCCTCGGCCAAACTTCTTACAGAGGATAAGGAGTTACAGGAGTACATTGCCAGGATAAAAGATGTGGGTGTTGATGTGAGAGCATGTAAAGGCTGCGCCGATCTATATGGTGTATCCAGCCAGCTTGAAGAGCTGGGAGTCAATGTGCTATATATTGGGAAAGAGTTGACCGACTATATCAAGGAGGGTCGAAAAGTTCTCACCTTTTAAGTTGTGGCTCGATCATGGAGCCATGCCACAGGGCCAACGCATTTATATTCCTAGGACCTTTGCAAGAGCTTAAGTGATCATAGTATGACCTTTAGCAAGAGCTCACGTGATCATAGTAGGGCCTTTAGCAAGAGCTCAAGTGGTCATAGCAGGGCCTTTAGCAAGAGCTCAAGTGATCATAATATGACCTTTAGCAAGAGTTCACGTGATTATTGTATGACCTTTTGCAAGAGTTCACGTGATCATAATATGACCTTTAGCAAGAGCTCAAGTGATCATAATAGGATAGCCGTTTTTGTGATTTCAGAAAGTCACAACCTTGTGACTTTTACACAAAATGGTGAGCTTTCATAACTCAGCTCTTCATTCTGCATGGTTTATAAGTCGTTAAATATGGGGCACTTAGATTACTCTCGCTTGAGCGTAAAAAGCGTAGAAAGGTCACATAATCTCAAAAAGTCACAACCTTGTGACTTTTTGTTTTCGAGAAACAGGACACCCGGAAAAAGGAAGACCACCAGGTCAGGAAGACCATGATGCCGGAAGACCACAAGGCCGGAAGACCACAAGGCCGGAAGACCACAAGTCCGGAAGACCACAAGTCCGGAAGACCACAAGTCCGGAAGACCACAAGTCCGGAAGATCACAAGCCCGGAAGACCACAATGCCGGAAGACCACCAGGTCAGGAAGACCATGATGCCGGAAGACTACCAGGCCGGAATCTATCTAAACCTCAGCCCGAGGCGGGGATATTTCATCTTGGTGATTCTGATAACAATATCTATATTTAGCAGAATAACATCTACCCATGAAAATCGACTTTGATATACGAGCAGGACAATTCATTACAAAACTGGAGAATTTCTGGTCCCTCTCCGGGGAAAAGATCAGACTGATCGAAAAGGAGTATGATCACAGCCAGGGATCACCTGTCTTTACTGTGGACGGGAAATATTCCACACGGGGCTGGACCGAGTGGACCCAGGGTTTTGAGTACGGTTCCTCTATTCTACAATACGATGCATCGGGCGATGAGTTCTTTTTAAATTTTGGCAGGGAGAATACCCTGAAGCGGATGGCTCCCCATGTAAGCCACACGGGTGTGCACGACCATGGATTTAATAACCTGAGTACCTATGGGAACCTGCTCAGGCTCATGCAGGAATCAAAAATCCCGGTAAATGAATGGGAGAAGAATTTCTATGAACTGGCACTAAAAATAAGTGGTGCTGTCCAGGCCGGCCGGTGGACCGATACCAGGGAGGGTGGATATATCTACTCCTTCAACGGCCCGCACTCGCTCTTTGTTGATACTATACGCACCATCCGTGTATTAATGGTAAGCCACATGTTGGGGCATGTATACCAGGGCGAGGGCGATGCGAAAATCGATCTCCTGGGAAGGGCAATACAGCATGCCAGGGCAACAGCCGATTACTCGGTCTTTTATGGCAAAGGAAGGGATGCATATGATGTGAGGGGAAGGACCGCCCATGAAAGCATCTTCAACGTGAATGATGGCAACTATCGTTGTCCCAATGCCCAGCAGGGTTTCAGTGGCTATACCACATGGACCCGTGGACTGGCTTGGGCTATGTGTGGTTTTGCCGAGGAGTTGGAGCTGCTTCAACAACTGCCCGACGATTCTTTGAAGGCCCACGGCGGCCGGGAGGAGATAGAGGGATTTATGCTCGAAGCAGCTATGGCTACCTGTGATTTTTATATGGACCATACACCTGCCGACGGGATCCCATACTGGGACACCGGGGCACCTGCTATTCATAAGCTTGAGAACCTGCTTGAAAAAAGGGCTGATCCCTTTAATGACCATGAGCCTGTGGACAGCTCTGCAGCTGCCATCGGGGCACAGGGTTTACTTCGACTGGGCAGGTACCTGGAGCATAGGAATTCGGAGCATAGGAATCCGGAGCTTAGCAAAAAGTACTGGCAGGCCGGTCTGACGGTAATGGACAGGCTCCTGGAGGAGCCCTACCTTAGTACCGATCCCGGTCACCAGGGAATTCTGCTCCATACCATCTACCATGAACCCAATGCCTGGGATCATAAACCGGATCCCGGTTGTGCGGCTTTTGGGGAATCGAGCATGTGGGGCGACTATCACATGCGTGAAGCAGCCCTCTACCTTTCACGCATTGCAAAGGATGAACCCTACTACACCTTCTTTGGCTGCCTGAACCATAAAAATGGATAGACTCTGTATTCATACGATCACTACCAAACCCCTCAGCTTTGAAAAGGCGTGTGTGAAATTTGAAGACAGGGGGGTGAAGGGGATCTCTATCTGGAGGGATGCAGTGGAGGGACTGAGCCACAACAGGGTGAAGCAGATTTTGAAAACTTATAGCCTGACCCCGGTTTCATATGTACGCGGAGGATTCTTCCCGTCCATTGATCCGGATCAGCGAGAGGCCGCCATAGCGGATAACCGGAAGATGCTTGAGGAAGCTGCCGGGATGGGGATCCCCCTGCTGGTACTGGTGTGTGGGGCTGAGCCAGGACAGCCGCTCCGGGTTTCGAGGGATCAGATCAGGGAGGGCATAGAGGCCATCCTGCCAATGGCCCGTCAGCTGGGTGTGAGACTGGCCATTGAGCCCCTGCACCCCATGTACGCCGATACCCGCTCGGCCATTACCTCACTGGGCCAGGCCAATGACATGGCTGAGTATTTCGGGGATGATTACCTGGGTATTGCGGTGGATGTTTATCACCTCTGGTTTGATTCTGACCTGGAGGCCCAGGTCAGAAGATGCGGAGCTAATAACAATCTTTTTGCCTATCATATCTGTGACTGGAGGGTACCCACTGAGGATATGCTCAACGACCGCGGATTGATGGGAGAGGGGTGTATCCCCCTGAAAGAGATCAGGCGGTGGGTTGAGGAGTCCGGTTTTTCAGGTTTTATTGAAGTGGAAATTTTCTCCAACAGGTTCTGGGCAGGCGATCAGGATGTCTTCCTTGATAAAATAATCGATGCATATCTCCAGCACAGTTAAAACAGGATAAGAATGAAGATACACAGAGTGGGAATTATTATGAACGGTGTGACAGGCAGAATGGGCAAAAACCAGCACCTGATGCGTTCCATTGTTGGGATTATGAAACAGGGAGGAGTGCCTATATCCGATAGTGAGTGCATCATGCCCGATCCGATCCTTGTGGGAAGGAATGAGGCCAAGCTGAAAGCCCTCAGCGAGTTGTCGGGTGTGGAGAAATACACCACCGACCTGGAGAGTGTAATCAAAGATCCGGCATACAGTATCTATTTTGATGCCCAGACAACAGGCAGGCGGGCCGAAGCAGTGAAGCTGGCAGCATCCAACGGGAAGCATGTCTACTGCGAAAAACCCACCGCATCGGACTATGGTACAGCCATCGGCCTCTATGACTTTTGTGAAAAGGCCGGTGTGAAACACGGGGTTGTGCAGGATAAACTGTGGCTGCCGGGGATGCTTAAGCTGAAGCGGCTCATTCAGAAAGGCTTTTTTGGAGAGATACTGTCGGTTCGCGGAGAGTTTGGTTACTGGGTATTTGAGGGTGATACGGTTCCGGCACAGAGGCCGTCCTGGAATTACCGCAAGGAGGATGACGGTGGCATCATCATCGATATGCTGTGCCACTGGAGGTATGTACTGGATAACATTTTCGGGAAGGTCAAAGCAGTTTCCTGCCTCGGAGCGACTCATATAAAAGAGCGCGTGGATGAGCAGGGTCAGCCCTACAAATGCACCGCCGATGATGCGGCCTATGCGACATTTGAACTGGAAGGGGGCATAGTGGCTCATTTCAATTCATCCTGGTGTGTCCGTGTCAGGCGTGACGACCTGCTGACCATACAGGTGGACGGTACCAAAGGTTCTGCAGTGGCAGGGTTGAGGGAGTGCCATACCCAGCATTACGGGAACACGCCAAAACCGGTCTGGAACCCGGACATTGATCAGCCCATAAAATTTTTTGATGGCTGGTCAAAGGTACCCGAACAGGAGCTGTTTGAAAATGCATTCAAAGTTCAATGGGAACTATTCCTGAAGCATGTGGTGAATGATGAACCCTTCCCCTGGGATCTGAAAGAGGGGGCCAAAGGCGTTCAGCTTGCAGAAAGAGGCCTGGAAAGCTGGGCAAAAAGGGCATGGGTGGAGATACCCGAAATATAGAGAAGGCCAAAAGCATGAGACAAACAGCACTTATTACAGGAGGCTCCAGGGGTATAGGCCTTGGAATAGCCCTTCAACTGGCCGGGAAGGGAATCGACCTGGCCATAAACGGGATCAGGCCCGAAGAGCAGGTGACAGAAACCCTGGATCAGCTCAGGGCTCTGGGAGTAAAGGCAATCTACTGCCGGGGAGATATAAGCAGACCGGAGGAGCGGACTGCCATCCTGGAGCGGATCAGGGGGGAGTTCGGACAGCTGAATTTCCTTGTGAACAATGCCGGGGTTGCCCCAAAGGAGCGGAAAGACATCATGGTAGCCACTGAGGAGAGTTTTGAATATGTAATGCGTACCAACCTGCAGGGGCCCTACTTCCTGACCCAGTCAGTGGCTGGTTGGCTTGTGGAACAGAAGGAGGAGGATCCTGCTTTCTTTGGTTCAATCATTAATATCACCTCCATCTCAGCCACCGTGGCTTCGGTTAACCGCGGAGAGTACTGCATCAGCAAGGCGGGAATGAGCATGATGACCCAGCTGTTTGCAGTTAGGCTGGGTGCTTCCGGCATACCGGTCTACGAGGTGCGACCGGGTGTTATTGAGACCGATATGACGGCTGGTGTGAAAAAGAAATATGATAAACTTTTCGAGGAGGGGCTGGCTGTTCAGCCACGGTGGGGACAGCCGTCCGATATTGGAAAAATTGTCCTTGCGCTTGTGAAAGGCCTCTTGCCCTATTCAACCGGGGAGGTGATCATGGCCGACGGCGGATTAACCATACCCCGACTATAATCAACCATACCTCAAATATAATTAAGCATACCCGATTATAATTAAGCATACCCGATTATGATTAAGCATACCCCGACTATAAGTAAGCATACCCCGACTATAATCAACCATACCCCAAATATAATTAGCCATACCCCAAGTATAATTAAGCATACCCCAACTATAAACTATACTCAACATGACCCATATGATTGAAAGAAAAACCAGGTACTGGAGAATCTGCACCGCACTTGTTATCGTTCTTGCAGTAATAACCTTTACACCGCTTATCATCCCCAGGGGAGTATATAAACCCATGGTCCTGGGTATACCTTACTCGCTATGGGCCAGCTTTCTCATTACCGCCGCCCTGGTGCTGATTACCTATATCGGATCGAAGGTGCATCCGGGCCAGGATGAAGAGGAGGAGCAGCAATGACAACCTGGATCTTTATTTTCTTCGGAATTTTTTTCGCACTTCTGGCATTTGCTTCATGGAAGTCCTACCGTCGCAACCGCTCCGCCGAGGAGTTTATGCTTGCAGGCAAGAGCATCGGCCCCATCCTGGGTTTTCTGACATTTTCGGCAGCCCTGTTCAGCGCCTTTACTTTCATGGGGATGCCCGATTTCTTCAGAAATCACGGCATCGGGGCATGGACCTTCCTGGCCCTTTCCGACGGAGTAATGGTCTTCTTCATCCTCTGGTTCGGATACCTTTTAAGAAAGAAGGCCAAAGAACATAACTTCCAGGGGGTGGCCGGACTGATGGTCTCTTCCTATGGGACAAAATGGGCCGGTGTGGCCATGTTTATGAGTGCCTTTGTTTTCCTTATTCCCTACGTGGCCATCCAGATCCGGGGGATCTCCATTTTCCTGGAAGCGGCCTTTCCCGGCGCCCTGCCCTCCTGGGGCTGGGCACTGATCATGGTGATCATGATGCTGGTATATGCCGAAATAGGTGGGTTAAAGGCCATTGTATACAGTGATGCCATACAGGGACTGATCCTTCTGCTGGTGATATGGCTTATCGGGAGTACATGCATTGCCGCTTTCGGCAATGTGCCCGACCTGTTCAAGGCGGTTGAGGAGGTGAATGCTGAACTGTTGTCAACGCCGGGACCCAAAGGGCTCTTCTCATGGCAGTTCTTGCTGGGATCCATGATTGCGGTGGTGATGATCCCGGTGACGCAACCGCAGCTGACCACCCGGCTGGTGGTGATCAAGGACCTGGCATCCATGCGTAAAATGGCTTATGCAGTTGGGATCTTCGCTATCCTGGTGATTGCACCCACCATTTTTATCGGGATGTATGGGGCTGTAAAATACCCGGGTGTTCCCACATCGGAATTCCTGTCACAGGCACTGCTGTTTGACCAGGCTGCCCCTGTAGCTGCACTTGCCATTGTGGGCCTGTTTGCCGCATGCCTCTCCACAACCAATGCCCAGATTTTTGCCCTGGGAAATGAACTGCGTTCCCTGCTGATAGGGGAGGAGAAGAAAGTGATGCTAATTACCCGCATCTCCCTCTTCTTTTTTGCAGCTGTGGTGATGGTCTTCTCAACCCTGATGAGCGATGATCTGGCCCTGCTTGCCCGGGTAAGCTTTACCGGTACGGCCATGATGGCACCGGTGGTGCTGATGGCGGTCATCAGCAAGGCAAAACCTGCCAGGGGAATCATCCTGGTCTCCTTCCTGGCTTTTGTGACCTATCTGTTATCGGTGGCAGGCGTGGTTCCCGGTCAGGTGGGTGCATTGAGGCTTGACCTGGCGCTCTACCTGTTCCTGATCATTTCAACCATTTCCATTGCCTGGTGGAAGAGAAAACGTACCTAATCCAACACCGGCTCCTCTTCTAATTCCCCCGGCGAGGAAAAGGATTCAATGAGGTGGATATCGGCTTTGATCAGTTGAACGACATTCAGCAGCAGTCCCTTTGTCTCCATGAGCATTTCCATGTAGGTGGCACTTTCCTTGGCTCCTTTCCTGGTTTTTTTGAGGATTTTGATCCGGCTGCGGAAGATATCATTGGCCAGGTGGACCAGTTCATCGCGCCTCTGAACCAGTTCATCCAGTTTTTCAAAGCTGCTGTTTTTCAGGAGGTCGATGGCGAATTCAAAGAACTTGTGCGTCCGTGCATTGAAATCCTTCATTACAGCAGTCTGGCCCTTATCAAGCGGGTGCTTATTGTCCAGGTGGTTAAATGCCGGTTGGACAATGTGGGTCAGCGAGTTGCTCATCTCCTTCATATAGGCAACCACATGGGCATAGTGGTGACCACATTCGATTTCCGTCTCTTTGAACTTTCTCAGTGTTTCGGGGATATTTTCACGGATATGCTTGATCTCACTGCTCAGTTTTTTGGACTGTTTCCTGAGGCTCTTAAGCTCCTTATGGTTCTCCTTGAAAAGGTTAATATAGGTGTGGTTCAGAATCTTGGATACCCTGATGATGGAATCTTTGACCTCATCGTCACATGAACGGAGAACCTCATGGGAAGTATCAACGACCTCACTCTTAATAAGTTCCTGTTTCTCTGTCCTTTTCTTGTGGAAGGCATGGGTCCTCAGGAGAATAAAAATGGAGAGTGCCAGCAGAATCAGGATCACTGGCATTTTTCCGAAAAAGATAAATGAAGCGATCAGGAAGGAAGCGATGAAGGCAATAACAGCTGTAAAGAACCACCCGCCGATGACCGTTAATACTCCTGTAATCCGGTAGACTGCACTCTCACGTCCCCATGCGCCGTCGGCCAGGGAGGTGCCCATGGCGACCATAAAGGTTACATAGGTGGTGGACAGGGGGAGCTTGAAGGAGGTGCCTATGGCGATCAGGATACTTGCCACAACCAGGTTCACCGAGGCGCGGACCAGGTCGAAGGCCAGATTCTCATCTTTGTTGTCGCTGGCTCTCTCTTCATCAAACCTGGTGGCCAGGAAGCGGGTAACAGCGGCGGGGGTAATCTTCACAATGCCGTTGCTGAAGTCGACCGTGCGTCTGACCATCAACCTGGCCAGTGAAGACGAATCGAAGCGTTCCGATCCTTCACCCTGTCGGCTCAGATCGATGGTTGTGGCAGTAACAGATCTTGATTTCTTTGAAAACCGCAGTGTGAACACCATGATAAGCCCGGCCGCTATCAGGAAGTAGAGGGGCGTTTTCACTGACTCCTGGAGTGCGCTCATAAGGAATCCACCGGGATCGGGTGCCCCGGCTGCCATAAACGCCTTAAAAGATTCATATCCGGCAAGGGGTACCCCTATGAAGTTCACCAGGTCGTTCCCTGCAAAGGCCATGGCGAGGGCAAATGTGCCCGCAAGGACTGTTATTTTCAGGATGTTGACCCGGGTGAACAAAACCAGGATCTGGAACAGGATGCTCCACCCGGCAAAGCTGATCAGGAGGATTCGTGTGGTATGGGTATTGATAAAGGTCAGCATCTCAGGAGAGATCAGGGTGGATCCTTTGGCTCCCTTGATCAGGAGGAAATAGAGAATGGTCGTGATGGCAAATCCTCCCCAGAGCCCGGTCCAGTATTTCGATGTCCCCTTCACATTGAAGGAAAAGGCCAGCCGCACGATCCACTGGATTATCAGTCCCGCGTTAAATGCAATGACCACAGAGAGAAATATCCCCACGACGATCATCACCGAACTCTCAATATTGATGTAAGTACCGATGGTGTCGAGCGACATATCGGTACTGGTAATTTTATAAATGGAGACAGCAACTGCAGCCCCAAGAATGCTAAAAACTATGGAAACGGTGGTGGAGGTGGGCAGCCCTATTGTATTAAAAAAGTCAAGAAGCAGGATATTGGTCAGCATCACAGCCAGAAAAATGACCATAATCTCGGCAAAGGCAAAATACTCCGGATGGAAGATCCCTTTTCTGGCTACCTCCATCATTCCGTTTGAGAAGACGGCCCCTACCAGCACCCCCACACCTGCAATGATGAGGATCACTTTGAAGGGTGCAGCCTTTGATCCAATAGCGGAATTCAGAAAATTTACAGCATCATTACTGACACCGATAATAAGAATTGAGACGGCCAAAAGGAAAAGAACTCCAACGATTAGAATGTAATATGCCTCCATGAAAAGTAAATGTTGCCTGAATCTCCAGGTTTGTATATAAAAACTGAACGCAATAATAATAGAATGTTAAGTTAATTAAATAGAATATTCTCCAGCATTGAATTATTTCTATTTTTTTGAGCGTGGATCAGAATTCATCACGAATATTGCCTGTAATAGTACCGGGCCTTTACATGATCATCGCTTTTCTTTACATTGTTATTGTGGTCAGGCCGGTTCTGCGTTTTTACCATGTGCAGCCTCCTTTTCTCCTGAGTCACGGAATGACCGCAGTGATTAAGATTAATCTATCCATAATTACCAAACTACCTCTTTAGCTGTACATACGAAGGTTTTTATCAGCCATTGTATTTAACAATTGCTATTTTTAGGCATAAAAATGAGTGTTATTCCCACCGGAGGTGGACAGGAGACACGCAAAATTGTAAAAGAATGATTTACAGAGAATTTGGGAATACAGGATTGCAGGTATCAGCCCTGGGGTTTGGATGCATGAGGTTCCCGTTGATCGGGAAAGACAATACAATGATCGATGAGGAGCAGGCTACTGAGATGATCCGCCTTGCCATCGAAAAGGGGGTGAACTATTTTGACACCGCATACCCTTACCACGCTGAGAACTTCTCCAAACCAGGTAAAAGTGAAACCTTCCTGGCAAAAGCACTTCAAAACGGGTACAGGGAAAAAGTATACCTGGCCACCAAGCTTCCCTGCTGGCTCGTTGAGTCCAGAGAAGATATGGACCGTATCCTGGATGAACAGTTGGAGAGGCTGGATACGGAATACATTGATTTCTACCTTCTTCATGCCCTGAACCGAAGCTCCTGGGCCAAAATGATAAAAAACGGGGTTCTTGATTTCCTGGGCAATGCACTCAGCAATGGAAAGATCCGCTACGCCGGCTTCTCCTTTCACGACGAAGTTGATCTTTTTAAGGAGATTGTGGATGCGTACAATTGGAGCTTCTGTCAGATCATGTACAACTATTTTGATGAGGACTTCCAGGCAGGAAGGGAGGGCCTCACCTATGCATCCCGAAGGGGCCTGGCCATCCTGGCCATGGAACCGCTCAGGGGTGGAGCCCTGGTAAACGGGCTTCCCGGCGAAGCCCGGAAGGTGCTTCATGAAACTGACCCGGGGAAAAGTGCAGTGGAGTGGGCTTTTCAATGGCTGTGGAGTCAGCCGGAGGTAACAGTGGTCCTCAGCGGCATGTCCTCCCTGGACCAGTTGAAGGAGAACCTGGATCTGGCAAAGAGGGCATCAGGAGCCTCCTGGACTGAAAGGGAGAGCGAAGCCATTCTGCAGGTTAAACGGGTGATAAGTAACCTGCAGCGTGTGAACTGTACCGACTGCGGATACTGCATTCCATGTCCTGAAGGTGTCAATATTCCCAGGAACTTCTCCCTGATTAATGACCACCATATGCTGAATGATCCGGCAGCAAGGAACAGGTATTACGCACTGCTCGGTGAGAAGGAGAGGGCAGCCAGCTGTGTTGAGTGCGGAGAGTGCCTGGAGAAATGTCCGCAGCAGATTGCCATCCCCGATGAGCTGCAGCATGTGGCGGAGCTTTTCGGATAATGATGTGCAGATCCGGCGGCTAATTCCAGGCAATGTTCATCTTCTCACCAGCTTTAAGAGTGATTGTTTTTTCGACCTTATTGTGGATCAGGGTGGTTTCGCCACCCTTTGTGGAACGGATCTGTACCCGGACCGGATTTTTTCGATCCCATTCCATGGCGATTTCGAATCCTCCCCGGGTGCGTAGTCCTCTGACAGAACCGCTCCCCCATGCATCAGGCAGGGCCGGAAGCAGAATGATTTCTCCTTCGCCGGACTGCAACAGCATCTCAGCTACAGCAGCTGCGCCCCCGAAGTTTCCGTCAATCTGGAAGGGGGGATGTGCATCGAACAGGTTGGGATAAGTGCCACCACCCCCGGAATAATCTGTTCTGAGTCCGTCGGGATCCACGTATTTTAATAATTCGCGGTACATTTTATAGGCATGATTGCCGTCCCGGAGCCTTGCCCAAAGGTTGATTCTCCATCCCTTGGACCAGCCGGTTGATTCATCTCCCTTGATCTCCAATGCCCTTCGGCAGGCAGCAGCCAGTTCAGGGGTCGTCCCGGGTGAAATCTGGTGACCGGGGTAGAGTCCGAAGAGGTGGCTCTGGTGTCGGTGCAGCGGATCTGCATCCTCCCAGTCGTGGTACCACTCCTGCAGACTTCCGTCTTTCCCGATGCAGTAGGGATGGAGCCTCATCAGGGCTGTATCCAGGCTGCTTCTGAAGCTGGTGTCGGTATCGAGGATCTCCGACGCTTTGATGGTCTGAGAGAAGAGTTCCCGGATCATGGCCAGGTCGGCCGTGGCACCGTAGAGAGTTGCACCACGATAGCCTTCGGGAGTAATATAAGAGTTTTCCGGCGAGGTGGAGGGCGAGGTGATCAGGTTACTGTCAGCATCCTCCACCAGCCACTCCAGGCAGAATTGTGCTGCTCCTTTCATGAGCGGATAGCCCTGGTTTTGAAGAAATGCAGTATCACTGGTAAAGGTATAGTGTTCCCACAGGTGGGTACTGAGCCAGGTGCCGCCCATGTTCCAGTTGGCCCAGATCGGGTGACCCTTTCCGAAATCTCCCACGGGATTACTCATGGCCCAGATATCCGAGTTATGACAGGCCGCCCAGCCTCCCGCTCCGTAAAAGTTCCGGGCTGTTATGCTCCCTGTTTCCGCCACATTCCCGATGAAGTCCAGCAGGGGCTGGTGCATCTCTGAGAGGTTGGTATTTTCGGCCAGCCAGTAGTTCTCTTCAACGTTGATATTGACAGTGTAGTTGCTGCTCCACGGCGGACGTATATAGGGATTCCAGATACCCTGTAGGTTGGCCGGAACACCTGGTGTACGTGAGCTGGATATGAGCAGGTAGCGACCATACTGGAAATAGAGGACCTCCAGGTTCTTATCCTCTTCACCCGTGGCATATCTTTTTAGCCGCTGGTCAGTGGGAAGGTCAGGAGCAGAGGTACGCCCCAGTTTCAGGGTGACGCGCTTGAAGAATTCCTGGTAGTCTGCCCTGTGTGCCTCCTTCAGGGCGGGATAGGATTTTTGAAATGCACTGTTCATCTGCTTCATGGCCATGGCCTTGTTATCCAGCCCGTCTTTAGCCGGATCCCGATCAAAACCATTGAAGCTGGTGGCAATGGATAAATAGAGGACTGCTTCGGTTCCTCCGGTTAAACTGAGGCTGCTGTCGCTCACTGTGATCTTGCCATCACTGCTCTTAATCTTTACCAGGGAGGTAAAGCCAGTTCCCCGCTCTTCATCGTAGATAACTGCATCAGGGATTTCTCCCCGGTAATTGGGCTCTGTATGGTAAGGAGCACGACCATTCACCTCCATTTGGTTTTCGGTGGTGGCAAGCATATACTTTAACTGGCTCTCAAATTTCACATCAAAGTTTAACGCACCTTTTTCACTGCTGTTCAGTTTGACCACCAAAATCCGGTCGGGGTTGGAGATTAAGTACTCCCGGCTGAACTTCACACCCTCCACCTCATAAGAGACCCTGGAGACTGCTTCTGCAATATTGAGCTCCCGGTAGTAATTCTCCGTACTTCCATTATGTTTGAAGTTCATAAAAAGAGTGCCAAGCGGGGCATAGGATTGGGAGAAGGAGCCCTGCACATTGCGGTTTAGTGAGTCGGCCAGCTGGTAATTCTCATTTTTCAAGGCTTCCCTTATGGCCGGAATGTGGGTGTGGGCATCAGGATTCATGTCCGGGTCCACCGGTTCGCCCGCCCAGAGGGTGGCATCATTCAGGTAGATCTGGTCCGATTCAACACCTCCGAAAACGGAGGCCCCGGTTTGACCGTTACCAAGAACCAGACTCTCTTCAAAAAATTGAGCAGGTTTGTCGTACCAGAGAATGTGACCCGACTGTCCAAATACAAAGTTCCCGCTCCCCATGAGGAGGATGGCTGTAACAATGACACTGCTCTTTTTCATATGTGATGGATTAGCTGTTGCTCTGTTCGTAATCATCCATGTTGTTAAACGAATAGCTGTAACTGTTGGGTACAATCAGGTTATAATCATCAATGGTGGCCCCTGACAGACAGGCATCAATGATCTTTTTGCCAGTCAGCAGCAGGTCCTTCTTCAGGTATTTTTGCAGTTCCTCCCTGAAAAACGCTTCCAGCATTTCAGCTCCGGCATCATAGCCTTCGGTTCCGACCTCCGACTGTTTGTATACCTTCAGGAATCGGGACGGAATCTTGGCTCCCTCGATGGTCAGGTAGTTCAGCTCATATCCCAGCAACGAACTACGGGCCGGCTGAAACTGGTCAGCACGCAGTTTGGCCACTCCCCTCCGGGTCAGGTACTCCCGCATAAACAGCTGGGGCTTGAATCCCACCTTCCATACCCCTATGTGCTGGTTGGGTACAAGTGTATAAGTGGTCCTGGGGGTTTCAATGATCTGTTTGAGCATCATGTTGGCGTGGGGGATCATCTTCCCGGCTGCAAATGGCCAGTAGGATCCCACACCCTCACTGCCCATCTTGCCGCTCTCGACGATGCTCGGGTTGTTGAACCCACGGGGCGAAACCAGTCTCCAGAGCCATGCCAGGGTGGGGGGCAGGATATGGAACATCCCAAGGATGCCGTAGTTAGGCTCCTCAGCTGAGCAGGTCGGGGCGCGAAGTCCGAAACTGCGGATATCGACCGACACGGGATTGTCCACTACATTTTCCACTGAGTTCCTGGGAAGGACGATCCGGGGATTGGGACATCTTTTGCCTGGTTCATCCTCAATGTGCTCCCAGATCAGGGCGGTGGATTCGGGATTGGTTTCAATATTCAGGAAGAGGAGCGGACTGCTGGAATTGATGGTAGCCTTTTCCAGTTTGGGATCATCTCCGTATCCGGTCACACTGTCAACCCGGATAAACCATGCATTCTCGGCATCCACGATTCTAAGCTTGCCATTGTTGCGCTGTATTGAAGGGTGGCAGAAGGCCATGTCGTCGGCCACAGGATTAAAACTGCAGAACCTGGGTATGGTAATGAAGCGCTCCTCTCCGTTCACCAGGTTTTTCCCCAGTGAAACCCGTCCGTCGGGCTCCCTGACAATGTGCTGGTGCATTTCACTCTTTCCGCCCCCACTGGCACCCTCATGCATAAAGGTGGTGATGTTGTCGTATGGACTGATGGATTGTACGGCGGAGCAGTGGGCGGTGATCCATCCCTCCTTTTCTCCCTGTGTAAGAAGCACCCCGTAGAGCCCCTTCTTTGCACTTGGACCCGGGTAGAGGTTGTAGGCAAAGAGTTCATGCATATGGTCGGTCCGGTTGTGCACCACCACCTGTTTTCCCCCGAAGTGGGTATGCCTGAAGACGGGAGCAACCAGGATGGAGGACTCCACCTTTGCACCCTCTCTCAGGTTGTCAGCCGGAACAATCTCCTGGAGCATGGAGAGGCCCAGGGCAAAAAATGCTGCATTGGAGGGTACCACGGCAATTCCCAGTGAGCCAATGCCCACTCTTCCCGCAAAGTAGAAGAAGAGGGAAAGATCCTGCTGTACCAGCCACTGGTAGGTTTCATCCTGCAAGGATGAGAATTCATACCCGTATATATCTTTAAACCTCTCCTTGTCTGAAGGCAGGTCATCGGCGATGACCATTGTGCCGGGATCACGCCTGCGCATATAGGCCTCTGTATAGTTGGCCGAGATGCCGTTTTTAACACGGTGGACAATTACCTCGGTATAAGGACCCTTCCCGGGTATGTCATATTTCACTTCATATTCAATATTCTCTTTTCTTCCTGTGGCGACATCCACCAGCTGCTGCGAGGTGTCATATACAGAAAGTTTTTTGCAGTTTTCCAACAGTGATGTAAGGTTGTCAGGCAGTTGGATGCTCTTTCGTTCCAGTATCTTCAGTAAATTTCTCATTCGTTGTAATAAATTCATACAAAAGTAGTGAAATCAAATTCTATATTGCGACACCTGCAGGCAACTTTTATCTGGTATATCTGAGTCCTTATATTTTTTTAGTTAAAAATTTAACAAATTGAAGAAGCCCTTTTGTACGACACAACTCTTTAAATCCCTTATCAAGCTGGTTATGTTCACGATGCGGGGAATTTGAAACCCTTAAGGCCAATAGCTATTCGGGAGTGATCTGCAGCTGGTCAAGGGGTGCAGCTGGTCAAGGGGTGCAGCTGGTCACGGGGTCCTGCAGGTCATGGGGTCATGTAGGTCAGGGGTCCAGCAAGTCAAGGGGTCCTGATGGTCAGGGGGTCCTGTAGATGGAACTTCCGCTACCTTCCGGAGTACAAAGCACGGTCGCGGTATTTGATGCCTTGGGAAAGCTGGTGCTTTCAAAGCAGGCTGAACCTGCGACAACTGAGCTGTTACAGGATCCGGTATTATTTAATATCCCTGATCTTCATAGAGATCACCTCGCCCGATTCAGCGTCAAGTTTGAAGATTTTGTAACGGACCGATTTGCCCACCAGAAGGGAGGAGGCCACGGAGTTGGAGACTCCTTCATAACTTAAGGTAATGAACCAGTGGGCTTTATCATCGGTCAGTTCTAGCTCTTCCAGTTGCACTTTCTCTGCATCAGGGAAGAAGGAGACCAGGTGTGACCTGGCCTTTTTCGCAGCACTATTTACATCTATCATGGTCTAGTAATTCTCTTCCTTCAGTTTCATGTACTTCTTGGGATGGAGGCAGGCAGGGCAGTTTTCAAGTGCCTTGGCAGCTTCATATACATATCCGCAGACTATGCACACCCACCACGCTTTTCCGTCCTTCATAAAGACTTTGTCTTCCGACACGTTCTGAAGAAGTTTCAGGTAACGCTTTTCGTGTTCGGCTTCCACCCTGGCAATCATTTTAAAGGCTGATGCCACCTGAGGGAATCCCTCCTCTTTTGCAATCTCAGCAAAAGCAGGGTAGAGGTCGGTCCACTCCTCATTTTCTCCCTCGGCTGCTGCCTTAAGGTTTTCAGCGGTGGTACCAATGATGCCGGCAGGGTAGGTAGCTGTGATCTCCACCGGTCCGCCCTCAAGGAATTTAAAGAAGCTCTTGGCATGGGATTGCTCCTCTTTGGCAGTCTGCATGAAGATGGCTGCAATCTGCTCGAAACCATCTTTTTTGGCCTGGCTGGAAAAGAATTCATATCTGTTCCTGGCCTGTGATTCGCCGGCAAAAGCTTTAAGCAAATTCTGTTCGGTTCGTGTTCCTTTCAATGAGTTTTCCATTCTGTTATCAGTTAAAGTTTAAGAAAGTTCTCTTTTTCACATCCCTGTAATGCTTGTAGGTCAGTGCCGCGAAATTGATCATATCTAAAGTTAGAGTATATCACACCCTTTAACAAACAAGCTGTTCGAATTAAGGAAGCTCCGATATTTATTTATAACAGTTCTATTTTCTGCTATATATCATCCTGAGGTGTTATTTTAAAAATTCTCATAACATTTTGCAAGCCGAGTTCGTATATTGTAGCAGACTTAATACTATTGAGATGAGAATCCTTTTTCTATTGTTGTTTCTGGTTTTTTGGAGTGGTGTCCTTTTGGGACAAAATGTGAATATCCCCGATGAGAAATTTTTGGATGCACTGATCATGCTGCGGGTAGATACGGATGATGACAGTACCATCAGCGTGGCGGAGGCAGAAGCGGTCCTTTCCCTGGATGTTTCCCAGAAAGAGATCGTTGACCTGACAGGGATCGAGGCTTTTGTGAATATGGACAACCTAAGCTGCCAGATGAATGGATTAACGGAGCTGAACCTCTCTTCCTGTATACAGTTAAAGAACCTGAACTGCGGATATAACAACCTTGTCACCCTCGACCTATCCTCCAATGTGAAGCTTGAAGCACTGGATTGCCAGAACAACCAGATCGAATCGGTGGATGTGACCAAATGTGCAAACCTGCAGTACCTGAAGTGCCCCCTTAACCACCTGACCAGCCTGGATGTGAGTGGTAATCCCAATCTTAACGATCTTGAGTGTTATAATAACAACATTACAGAACTGGATCTGAGCGGGAATATCTTCCTGGAAGAGCTGGCCTGTGTCTCCAACCACCTTTCCACCCTGGACCTGTCAAATAATTTGCTCCTTAATGACCTGAACTGTGCTGATAACGATCTGACGATCCTGGAGCTTTCCAACAACAATGCCATCCAGTTTATGCATTGTGAAAAGAATGAACTGGCTGATCTGGACCTTAGCGGATGCTCTTCCCTCATCGGTCTGGAGTGCCAGGGCAATAAATTAGGCTCGCTGAATGTGAAAAATAACGTGGCCCTGACCTATCTGGACTGCCAGAGTAACCTGCTTACGGATCTGGATATTTCAAATAATGAGTTACTTCTTTTCCTTGGCTGCGGGGGAAATCAGCTGGATGTCCTGGATTTCTCTGCTAATGTGGCCCTGAAAACCATTGACTGCAGCTCTAACCAGCTTACCAAACTCGATCTGACTGCCAATACTGTTCTTACGGAATTACGTTGTTATGATAACAATCTGGCCTACCTTGACATTTCAAATCAGACTTTGATCGAAAGGATGGATGCCAGCGCTAACCAGCTGCTTACCATCGATCTTTCAAATTTTAAGGGTTGTGACTGGTTCACCTGTATCAGCCTTCAGGATATGCCTACCCTGCAGCAGGTCTGTATTACGGATATAAATTTCTCATACCTGATCAGTATTACCGGAAGTCCGAATGCGATTTTCACCACCGAATGCAGAGATGTTGTTGCTCCGGTACTCACAGTGGAAGAGTTAATTGAAGATAAGGATTCGGTGATGGTAATATGCAGCGAAGAAGGGATTGTCTACATGGTTCCAGAGAACACTGAAATGGATCTTGAGCTGATCAGACAGGCGGCGATTGATTCTTTGGAAGTGTATGCCGAAATTCCGGCCAACATGGCGGTTCTGACCTATCCTAATGGGTTCTATTGGTTTTATGCCCGGGATACCACGGGTAATCTTTCGGAGCACAGTTCAATGACCATCCAATGGGTGGGTGTTGAAAATGAGTTTTCCAGACAGATCAGGATATTTCCCAACCCGGTTTCGGATCAGTTGTCCGTGCTCTGCCCGGAAAGTACTTCTCTTGCTATTGAGATTGTTTCGCCGAACGGCCAGACCATTTATCGTGGTGTTACTGACGATGCGAGCTATAACATCGATTTCTCCGGATTTGAAAGCGGAATCTACATCATCAAGATCCGTTCAGGTTCAAATTTTGTTGTCAGGAAACTCATCAGGCAGTAATTCAGCCAGCCGGAAAGATTTTTTCATCGGACAGGTATGAGATCACCTCCTCCATGTATGCTGTCTCAGGTTTGCAGTGTACCGCAGGATTAACCGGTTTCTCGTAAGGAATGTCAATTCCAGGCAGACCGGTGATTTTTCCTTCGTCGTACAGTTTGTAGAGCTGAGGTTTAAAAGCCCTGCAGAATTCAAGCTTTGCATCCATAAAGATCACCCTGAAACGATCGGTGCCGATAATCTCCTCCACCTGTTTTCTCTCCTCCGCCCCTGGAGATATAAACGAACAGATGGTGATAATCCCCTGGTCGTTGAGGATTTTTGAGAGGTGGGCCACCCTGCGGAGGTGTTCGCTCCTGTCGGAGGGTGAAAAGTCAAGCTCCTTTGAGAGGCCCGACCGGATGGTGAATCCATCGATAAGCACTACGGTGGCACCCATGTCAAAGAGTTTTCGCTCCAGTGAGTATGCAAGGTTGTTCTTCCCCGAACCATGAAGTCCGGTTACCCAGAGGGTGACGCCAAGCTGGTTATATCGCCCCCTGTACTCCGATTTGTCAACAAGTCCCTGGCCCCTTTCAATCTTGACTTTGTCCTCAGGTGAAATCCCCCCGCTGATCTCCTTACGGTCCAGCTTGTCGATGATCATGCCCACACCGTTGGTGTTGTTGGTAAGGGGATCAATAAGGATGAATGAGCCGGTCTGGCGGTTCTTATCATAGGGATCGAAGAAGAGGGGTTTGGAGGCGGTGATCACCACCTTCCCAATGGCGTTTAGTTCCAGGTTCTCCACCGAAGAACGCTCCAGGGTGTTCACATCAACCTTGTACCTGATCTGTTCGATCCTGGCCCTGGTGGTGTGTGTGGTATGCTTGATATAGAACTGGGTGGTCAGATCAAGAGGCTCCTCATTCATCCACACAAGCATTGCTTCGAAATGCCTGTCGTTGCGTGGAAGGTTCTCATTATGTACAATCATTTCGCCCCTGGAGATATCAATTTCATCTTCCAGTGTCAAGACCACTCCTTTCGGGGTGAAGGCCTCATCCATGGATCCGTCGTAGGTGATAATCTGTTTGATCCTGGAACTTTTCCCCGAGGGCAGGGCCAGTACGGAATCCCCGACACGTACGCATCCCGATGAGATCTTCCCGGCAAAACCCCTGAATTCAAGGTCGGGCCGGATCACATACTGAACCGGGAACCTGAAGTCCTTGTAATTGTTGTCGCTGTGAATATGGACTGTTTCCAGAAACTCCAGGACACTGCGGCCGTGGTACCAGGGTGTTTTATCTGACAGTTCTACCACATTGTCTCCCTTCAGGGCCGAAAGCGGAATAAAATCCACATCCGGGATGGCCAGCTGTGTGATGAAGGCACGGTATTCGGTACAGATTTCATCGAACCGCTCCTCACTATAATCCACCAGATCCATTTTATTGACAGCCAGGACAACGTGCTTGATTCCCAGCAGCGAGATCAGGTAGGTATGTCTCCTGGTCTGGGTAATCACTCCCTTCTGTGCATCCAGGAGAACAATGGCAAGATTGGCTGTGGATCCCCCGGTGATCATATTGCGTGTATACTGCTCATGCCCGGGCGTATCGGCGATGATAAACTTCCTCTTGCTGGTGCTGAAATAGCGATAGGCCACATCGATGGTAATTCCCTGCTCCCGTTCGGCCTTCAGTCCGTCGAGCAAAAGAGCATAATCAATCTCACCGCCGGCATGCCCTTCCCTGGCACTATCCTTTTTAAGGGTGTCAAGCTGATCCTCATAGAGCTTCTTACTGTCAAACAGCAGCCGGCCGATCAGTGTGGACTTTCCGTCATCCACCGATCCGGCAGTGAGAAAGCGTAAAAGATCCTTTTTTTCATCCAGATCAAGAAAATCCTGTATGGTATTGATGTTTTCCATATTAAAAGTACCCTTCTCTTTTTTTCTGTTCCATACTCGCCTCCTGGTCAAAATCGATCACCCTTGTGGTCCTCTCAGAAACTTTGGCAATCATCATCTCCTCCACAATTTTCTCCAGGGTATCTGCTTCCGATTCGACGGCACCTGTGAGCGGGTAACAACCCAGGGTTCTGAACCGGACCATTTTCATCTCAGCTTTTTTTCTCAGTTCATCCGGCATTCTCTCATCATCGGCCATGATCAGGCTTCCGCCGTATTCCACCACCGGTCTCTCTTTTGCAAAATAGAGGGGTACAATGGTGATCTTCTCTAGGCGGATATACTGCCAGATATCCAGTTCTGTCCAGTTGGAAATAGGAAAAACCCTGATGGACTCTCCCTTATGGATACGGGCGTTATAGTTATCCCACAGTTCGGGACGCTGGTTTTTGGGGTCCCACTGGTGGAACTGGTCCCTGAAGGAGTAGATCCTTTCCTTGGCCCTTGATTTCTCTTCATCCCTTCGTGCTCCCCCGAAGGCGGCATCAAATTTATACTTTTCAAGGCCTTCAAGCAGCGCCTTGGTTTTCATCATATCGGTGTGAACCTTGCTGCCGTGTGTAAACGGGCCTATGCCCTGTTCGAAGCCCTCCTTGTTGTAATGGACAATCAGATCCCAGTTCTTCTCCGCAGCATAGTTATCCCGGAAATTGATCATCTCCCGGAATTTCCATTTGGAATCGATGTGCATCAACGGGAAAGGCACTTTGGCCGGGTAGAAGGCTTTTTCGGCAAGCCTGACCATGACCGACGAGTCTTTCCCAATGGAGTAGAGCATAACCGGGTTTTCAAATTCTGCAGCCACCTCCCGGATGATGTGAATGGCTTCAGCTTCAAGTTCGCGTAGATTTGTAAGTCGATAATCTTCCCTCATGTTCGTATCATGTATGCTGAAAAATAATCATTCTATTTCTTATTTCATACCTTTATTTTGCATTAGTGGTTTTATTTAGATTTCATTCCGCGTGATGATTGACCAATTGATCGTAGTCGCAGTATTGTGTTTCATTATTTTCTCCCTTATCAGGGAGTATCACCGGCCCGGACTGATCATGTTGTCGGGTCTTACTGTTTTCGTCCTCACCGGGATTGTTGGAACCCATGAGGCGGTATCAGGCTTTTCCAACCAGGGTGTCCTGATCATTGCCCTGCTTTTTATGGTCAGTGAGGGAGTGAGGTCCTCGGGAGTCCTCAAGAGCTTTTCAGATCTCTTCCTGCCCCGCCAGAAGCGAAAATATCCCCGGCTGTACCTCTCCATACTGCTGCCGGTGGGGGCCATCTCGGCCATCCTTAACAACACACCCATCGTGTTGATTTTTGCTCCCCTGATTAAGAACTGGAGTGAACGGCTGAAACTTGACCCGGCTCGCTTCCTGATGCCACTGTCGTTTATAACCATCCTGGGCGGTACCCTTACCATTATCGGAACAACTACTAACCTGCTGGTACATGGCCTGTTGCTGGAGAATAACATGGAGGGACTGGGCTTTTTTGAGACCGGGAGAATCGGTATATTTCTTTTTATCGCCGGGCTGGTCTACCTGGTGTTTTTCTCCAACCTTCTTCTCAGGCGGATTGGGAACAATGACCATGGCAGGGATAAAAAGCTTTTTTTCTTCGAGGCAATTATCAATGAGGAGTTCGAACATGGGGGACAGGATTACGGTACTTTGAAAAAGGGGGTGCTGAAGGAGCTGGAGCTGGCAGCCGTGATCCGGGAGGGGGAGTATCTGCAGGACTTTACCGGCCTCCTGGCAAAGACGGGCGATAAGCTCCTGCTAAATACTTCGCTGGTCATGCTGGAGACACTCAGGAGCTTCAGGGGAATTTCCCTTCATAAGCTGGATGAGGCCTACAGCCACCATAAGAATTCAAAGCTTGAGACTGTAGAGGCAATTATCTCTGCCAGGTTTCCAGGGGTGGGGAAGAGGCTCAGCGAAACCGACTTTCTGAACCGCTACAATTCGGTGGTGCTGGCCATCTACCGCAATGGTGACCAGATCTACCAGGAGGTTGACAATGTGAGACTGAAGGAGGGCGATACCCTCCTGCTTCTTACCGATTCCAACTTTGTCCCGGGGTGGAGTGACTCCCAGGTTTTTTACCTGCTTTCACACAAGGGTGAAATACAGTTCAATGTCGACCGGAAAAAGGCTATGTTGACCTATCTCCTGCTCGCCCTGCTGCTGGCCGGGGCAATTCTTACCACAAGTCTGGAGGTTTTTGAGAACACCTCCTTTAACCCTCTCCTGGTTGCTGCCCTGGTGGTGGTCCTGATGGTCTGGTTCCGGATACTGCCTTCCCAGCGTTACACTAAAGCTGTGAACTGGGATATCCTGATCACCATCGCCTCGTCCATCGGGATCTCTTATGCCATCCACAATTCGGGATTATCGGCCACCATTGCAGGTTTTGTCCTGAATCACCTGATGTTTCTGGGGCCCCTTGGGCTCCTTGCCATTGTCTATCTGATCACTGTGGTGATTACCGAGGTGGTGACCAATAACGCTGCTGCAGCGCTGGTGTTTCCCATTGCCCTTTCCATCGCCCAGCTTTCGGGTTATGATTCCAGGCCCTTTATTATCGCCATCTGTATTGCAGCCACCTCCAGCTTTATCAGTCCCATCGGGTACCAGACCAATATGATAGTCCAATCGATCGGCCAGTACAAATACAAGGACTTCAGCCGGCTGGGCCTCCCGCTCAGTCTGGTCGTGATGGTAATTTCGCTGATTCTGATACCCCTTTTCTGGCCCTTCTAAAGTGCTCCCAAAGATGATCCGATGGAGGCTTCTACCACCATAGGGATGCTCCCTTCTTCAAGTGGCTCACGCTTGAAATTCCCGTAATATGATATGGAAGTAAAACCTGCAGAACTCAGGATTGAGTGAAGTTCTTCCTTTCGAAGGGGGTAGAGCAGGATCTTGTTCCGGATCGACTGCCCGGTGGGCACTATGGTCAGTGAAGTTTCAAATACAATCCGGTGAAGCTTCTGGTTATAATGGTAGTCTCTCTGAAACCTGCAATTGTCGGTTTCAATGGTGGGCAGGGCCTGAACCTCCTGGTCCAGGATCCGGTCGTAATTGATGAGCTGCAGCAGAAGTTTTCCATCGCCGTTCATCAGGTCCCTTGCCTGCTGAATGAATTCCGTGATACTCTTCAGTCCGTCGAGGTGGACCAGAGTATTTCCGAAGCAGACTACACCGTTGAAGGCCGTATCCCCGAACTGCATCCGGAGATCAAGCATATTCAGGTTAAGGAACTCGGTATTTCCCGGGGCTGATACCCTCGCTATCTTCAGCATGGCAGAATCTAGGTCAATCCCGGTTACCCGGCCGAACGAAGAGGAAAGTTTCAATGCGAGGTCACCCGTACCACAACCCACATCCAGCAGGGAAAGACCGGCCGGCCGGGGGAAGGATCCGATTACAAATGGGACCTGTGCGGGATTCAGGGGGAAGATCTCCCTGTAGTATCCGGATATGCTGTCATAGAAGCTCATGACTGGTCAGAGTTCGTAATAGAAACACTCCCTGAAGAGCTCCAGGCTTTTTGGGACGGCCTCAAGCGGGTCGGCATTCCCTTCAAACTCCAGTGAGATATATCCCTTGTAGCTGTTTTTACGCATGATCTCCCCGATCCTCGGATAGTCCAGATCCAGGGTGTACCATTTTCCTCCTCCATAGTAGGTTTTTGCCTGCACCAGGAAGGCGTCGGGAGCCAGTTCCTCCAGCTGCTCATACGTCTCCTCAAGAAAGTTGCCGGTGTCCATGGTGATCCTCAGCCAGGGGGAGTTGATTTCATCTACGATCCGTCTGACCCCGGCAGCGGTCCGGCCTAGTCCCCAGTGGTTCTCCAGTCCCAGAACCACTCCGCACTCTTCGGCTTTTGACAGGCACTGTTCAATTGAATCGATCACCCAAATGAATCCATCCTCTTCGGTGTAACCTTCAATGGCCGGCTCGATGCCCTGGTTCTCCATGAGGTGGTCGAACGATTTACTGGTACCCCATCGTCCGGTATTCAGCCGCATGGTGGGAATACCCAGTTTATAGGCCAGTTCGATCTGGTGTATGGTCTTTTTGATGTTCTCGTCACGGAAGGCTTTGTCAGGATTGAGGTAGCCCTGATGGGTTGAGAAGCCCATGAGGTCGAGTCCGCTGTGGAAAGCTCTTTTCTTCAGGTTTTGCAGGTAACTGTTCTCCTCTGAGGTCATCTGAACCAGGAGTAGTTCTATCCCGTCAAAGCCCATGGCGGCTGCATGATCAATGCAGGTTTCTATGGGCATCGATTCGGGCGGACCGTTGAATTGCCAGAAGGAGTAGGTGGATACACCGATGGGATTGGGCCGTATGTTAACAGCAGGCACTTCCACGGGAGAGGTTTTTCCTTCTGAATTACAGCCAGTCAGGGCGGCTCCGGCTGTTGCGGCCGCCCCGGCTATTACAAATTTTCTTCTGTTCATCATAGGTCTGTATAATTGGTGTTGATCAGTGCTTCAATTTCATCAAGGTGTAATCTGAAATGCCCGGGAAAATCGTCCACCATCTCCTTTAATGTAATCTCCTCCCCAAGGGCGGAAACCCATACTGCTTCCATTTTTTTATCATCCACCTGGCCGATTACATGTGCGATGTGCCTGTTGACTGCGCTCCACAAACTAACCAGCAGCACCCAGTCCTCCTCCTGGTAGTTCTGAATGGTAATCCACCGGTCGTTGTTTCCCAGGTTGGCATAATCGGGGTAGGATATGGGACTCTCCTGGTATTGGAGATGGACAATCCGGTGGGTATTGTTGGAGGCCGAGTCGACCATATGTCCGACAATCTGTTTCACGGTGCGGCCCTGGCTATTCCGTTTTTTTGTGATGGTTTCAGGGGATAAGCCTGTTAGCTTTGATTCCCATTCCTGGATGAGAATCAGTAATTCGCTTACAATATTTGGAAAAACACTGCTCATATTCTCCTTGCTCTTGGTTCAAGATCACATAGTTCAGCGATGCGTACCGGGTGCCCCGACTCAATGCTTTTCCGTGCAGCGATGCCAATGAGGATTGACATGGCCCCGTCCCTGATGCCTGCTGCCCTGTTGAAGGGATCTTTCTTTCCCGGGGTGCGGAATACCTGGTTATGGAGCAGTTTATCACCCCCACCGTGGCCTCCTTTCTGAAACTTCACGTTTTTTACTTCAAAGTCATCCCACAACTTGTGGACGATAACCGGTTCCGATTGGAGATTATCATCATGCTGCGACATCTCCATTTCGTGCATGTCGGACTGACTGATATTTTCTCCCTTCATAAAGGGGATGTCTAGCCAGGCATCAATACGCCCCTCTGTCCCGTTGAAGGCAATTCTCCATCCTTCGTAGGGAGAGTAGGTGGTCAGTGAGTAGTTCACAATGGTGTTGTCACTGTACTTAATCTGTGCCGACATCTTGTCGTAAATATTGATCTCCGGACGGAAAAGGCAGCTGTCGCGTACGTAACCGTCGTGGTGCTCGTTGTTCACATAGAGGTCCATTGCCCGCTTGTCGCCTGTGATGTCCCAGTAAAATTTACACTCACCGGTATGGGGACAGGTTCGGCACTTATCACTTCTGAATGGACCATTGGATCCATAGTGCTCCAGGTCCCCATAAGCAAATACCTCCTCCGGGTCGCTGTCAAGCCACCAGTTGAGCAGATCGAAGTGATGGGTGGCTTTGTGAACCCATAGTGTTCCTCCCGATTGCCTTAATCCGTGCCATCTCCTGAAATAGGATGCGCCGTGGTAGGTATTCAGGTACCAGTGAAAATCGACCGATGAAACTTTCCCGATGGAGCCGTTTTGCAGCAATTCCTTGATTTTTGTCATATAGGGCCCCCAGCGGTAGTTGAACCCTACGATTACCTTCCGGTTGGAGCGCCTCTCAGCATCCAGGATGGCCTGGCACTTATACTCGTCTGTGGTAAGTGGTTTCTCTGTAAGCACATCACAGCCCAGGTCCAGTCCTTTGATGATGAATTCATGGTGGGTGGAGTCTTTCGTGGTGACAATTACCAGGTCGGGTGTGGTCTCACGGATCATTTTTTCGAAGTCAGAGAACCGGGGGCAGCTGACTCCCATATAATCGGCTGCATATTTCAGCCGGCCGGGGTTGTTGTCGCAGAGTCCCACAAACTCAAGGATATCCTGGAAATTTTCAACCAGGGTCTTGCCCCAGAAGGAGGTTCCGCGTATCCCGGTTCCCACCAGGGCAACTTTTATCTTCTTACCTTTTGAAAGTGCGTATTCAGACATGGGAGAGGCCATCAGGCTTCCGGCAACAAAGGCTCCCGCGGTACCCAGGAAAGCCCTTCTCTTAAGGTTGTTTTTCATTGTCGGATTATTTTGTTCATTGTTGGCACATCATAAAAAAACTCCCGGTCTGAAACATACCGGGAGCGTATTCTGGGCAATTTTTTTTTATGTAAGGAAGACGCTACTGGTATTCAATGAAATTGAATTTGATACCCAGTCTTCCTTCCATGATCTCTCCCAGCTCAAGTAGTTCCGGGTCATCAAACTCGAAGTAAAAGTTCACGGCCACCTCTTTGTTTTTCTCCTGCAGGGGCTTGAACATTCGCATAAGGTCGAATACACTCTGAACCGATGCCGTATCCACATACTCCAGCTTCAAATCAATAGTGGTCAGATCCTGCGGTTCCTGGACGTAAGTTTCTACCCAATCCACTATGGGTTTGAAGAACTTCCGGGGATCGGAAAGTATGGAGTTTCCCGACAACTTAAAGTAGCCGGGTGAACACTCAACTTCTAAAGATTTTTTGGTAGGCTCAATCGTGATATTATCCATCCTTAAACTTTTTCAGGTACTCAATTGATTTGCAGACATAATATTACTCCTTTTCCAGTTCAATTCCAAACACCGAGATGATTTCATGTGCCTTGTTCAGATTCAGCTCATTAAGGAGGTCATTGTCGTTCTGAAGGTTCAGGTTTTTCAATTTTTTCATTACACCTCTCCAGGCAGAGGGGTCTTCGTTCAGGACCACTGTAATAAACTTGGCCAGATTGGGCATCGTGTTGTCAGGAATCCGGTCCCTGAGCAGGTCGAGGATCCCCAGTTCATGCAACATGACAAGCTTCAGGTTAAACTCTTCGATTTTCCCTGGGATATCCTGATCATCGTCCACGGGGATTTCAAGTGCAACCTGGCTCCTCAGGTAATCCATCAGCTTCACATTGTATGTAAGGTTCACAATGTCGTTATAGATGGCATAATCCTTGAAGAAAACAGAAGCGCTGACACTTTTGTTGAAGTAGTTGTAGATATCTTCAATCTTAAAGTAGTTGACGAACAGGTATTTCCAATTCTCAGACCGCTTATCCTCCAGCAGACTCCTGTGATTTTCGATGTACATCGAAGCGGTGGAGTAGCATGTGGCCAGGAACTTGCTTTTGATATCCGAATTATCCTCGTTGTCGAACAGGAACCTTTCGATCTTGCTAACCTCATTTACTGCTTTTCCCCTGGATGCTCCATCTACCAGGAAATCAAACTCCCTGATCATCTTGTTGATTTTCTCAATATTGGGAAGGAACATCTTGGCATTGGTAAAGGGATCTTTTCGTTCAATGACGATGTTCTGCTTCACACAGAGCTCCTCCAGTTCGGCCCTGGACAGCTTTTTTAAGTCTTCTCCCATGGATGGTCCTTTTAATGTAAGACCGAAATTAGGAAATTTTTCTTAAGAATTAGTAGGTAATGTAATGGAATTCCACACCGAGGCGCTGTTCAATCAGCTCCCCCAGTTCTTTCATCTCCGGATCATCATCTTCAATGTACCAGTTTACCATGAAAACCAGCCCTTTCTTCCTGACACTATTCAGTTGCCGCAAGATCTGGTAGAGGGACTGTGTGGAGGAAGTGTCGATGTATTCAAGCTTTATATTGACCACTGTCTCTTCTGCAGGTTCCCTCATATATTTGGCTACCCAGTTGGTAATAGGTTCAAAAAAAATCTTGGGGTCTGTCAGGATTGACCTTCCTGTAAAGTTCAGAATTCCGTACGAGATGTCAACAGCCATCGACTTGTCTGTTGGTTTGATGATCAGGTCATCCATAAGAAGAGGGTTTCAATTTGACAGACTTTCTTCAAAAAAGCTAAGTTAGCAAAGTTTGCTTATGGGCAGGGTTAAAAACTTATTAGATATTGACGAATGGCAAATTTTTAATGGTGAACTAACCCGTGGGAGTGAGCTATGGATGTGTTCTCAAAATCGCTTCAATTCTGGATTTGGGAAGATTTGGTCCACTTAAATATCTCATTGGGGAATGCAATCTTCCTCCTGGTCAAATTGTGCATAACGTTGCCATTTGTTTAGCGTATCAATTGGTAGAAATTGTCGAATTTAGCCTAACAGATGAAACTGAAGAAAGAGAACCGCATGACACATATTTACAGCAAGATCAGGGATTACCGCCTCAATAACAAAGGGAGAGCAAAAGGGTTTATCGATCTGGTGGAACTGATCCTTGTCAGTCTTACCTATCCCCTTTCCATCTGGATCGCACGAACACTTTTCATTCCTGAGCTGGATGTGAAAGTATTTGAGGGGATACTCTTCTTTGCATTTATACTGATTTCATGGTTTGTTCTGGCCAGGGTCACAGCCATGGCCAAGATTCCAAGGACCCAGCGCTTCATGACCATGGCTTTCCAGTTTGTAAGAGCGGCATTTATTATTTTGGTTGCCCTGCTGGCTGTAAAAGTGATTTTCAGGCTTATTTCACTGCCTGTTCTTTTCATTGTTATATATGTGACAATCATGTTTGGTGTCACTGTGTTATTCCGTCTGCTTGCATTTTTGGCCCTGAGAACCTATCGTTATTATGGCAGGAGTTCTCACCAGGTTATGATTATAGCAGATGCATTTTCCGATGGAGTAATTGAAAACCTTCTGAAACAAAGAGAGTGGGGGTTTAAGATTACTTCTATCATGACAGATTCAAAACTGATCAAGGCAAAATACGGTCCGGAAATTGAGATTGTCCCTTCCGGACAGGACGTGAAATGGGTGATCGACCACCAGATAATTGACGAGGTGATGTATTGCAAGAGGGATGTGGATGTAGACCTGATTAAAGAGATGGGTGATATCTGCAACGAAGTGGGTGTGATTTTTCGGTTCCAGTCCTCTGTTTCGCCACTTGATCCCACCGAATTCCAGTTGAAGACCCTGAATAAATCAGGCGATCTCTCCATAGTGGATGCACCATCCAACAGTCTCTCCCTGATTCTGAAAACCATGGGGGATATTTATTTTTCCATTCTAGCCATTGTTATGCTGCTCCCGGTTTTTCTGAGCCTGGGACTGATTATTAAAATAGGATCCAAAGGTCCTGTCTTTTTTAAGCAGGAGAGGATTGGGCTGCGTGGTCGAAAGTTCAAATTATTTAAATTCAGGACCATGGTGGTTGATGCCGAAGCCCAGTTGAAAAAGCTTCAGGCCATGAATGAGGCTGACGGACCGGTATTTAAGATCAGAGACGATCCGAGGATTACCAGGGTGGGGAGATTCCTACGCAAGACTGGTCTTGATGAGTTACCCCAGCTGTTCAATGTGATCAGGGGTGAAATGTCATTGATAGGTCCCCGTCCACCCCTGGAGGATGAGGTGAACCAGTATGAACGCTGGCAGTTGAGACGGCTTTCAGTTAAACCGGGAATCACCTGCACATGGCAGATTGTACCCGACAGGCACGATGTTTCCTTTGAGAAATGGATGGAGTTGGATCTCCATTACATCGATAACTGGAACCTGTTTAAGGACTTAGGTCTTTTCTTTAAGACTGTGAAGACATTCTTCATGGCTGGTGGGCATTGATATTACCTCTCCTGATAAGTTTTCCCATATGTAATTTTCTTTCCTCAGGTGTGCGAATGTTACTATATTTATCATAGTTTTAAATCAACTATCATGGTAAATCTGAAAAAACCTGTATGGATCCTGCTAATCATATTGCTGGCCGGATCATGTGTACCGAACCGGAAAGTTGTCATTGTTCAGGACAGTGATGAGATGAAGGTTCAGCAGCAGGACAATATGTATTTTATCGATGAGCCCACCGACAACCTGATCCGTCCGGGCGATGAACTCTATATAAAGGTTTCAAGTGCCGATGAAACTCAAACCGCCTTTAATGATGACTCAAGGGATAGGATCAATGACCCTTCTGTGATCAGTTACGCAGTCAATGAAGATGGCTATGTCAAGCTTCCCTACGTGGCAAAGGTCAAGGTTTCGGGGCTGACACTGCTTGAGGCATCGGATAAGGTTGAAAAGGAGCTCGCCCAGTTTCTATACATGCCCTCCGTATTTCTTCGCTTTGTCAATAATAAGGTGACCATTCTTGGAGAGGTGAACAGACCGGGGGTGTATGTATTTAACTACAAGAGCATCAATATTCTTCAGGCCATTGGATATGCCAATGATATTTCCACCTTCGGTAACCGGAGAAAAGTTTTGATTGTCAGGGAGGAAGGAGACTACAGGTCAAAATTTGAATTGGACCTGACCAGCGATGAGCTTCTAAGCTCCAGCCTCTATAATATTAAATCCAATGATATCATTTATGTGGAGCCGATGAAGAGCAAGAAGTGGGACCTGGCAACCTTCCCCTACGACCTGCTCTTATCAATTGCATCCCTTACAATCGTGGTCTTTACATTCTTTATTAATTACTATAATTAGGTTCTGATCCAGTAGATATGACTCAATCCAACGATAGCATTGTAAAGCATCTTACCGACTTTATTCAGGATATTCTTAAGTACTGGTACGTTGCAGTTATTTCCCTTGGTATAACCCTTGGTGCGGCAATGTTCTATCTGAAGTACGCAGCCAGAACCTACGAGGTACAGGCTTCAGTTCTGCTGCACACGGAAAAATCCAATGCCTTCGGGGCCAAATCCGAAAACCTGATGAGGGTGTCAGAACTGATAGAAGTTGACAAAAACCTGCAGAATGAGATCTATTTCATGCAATCCACTCCGCTGATCAGGTCTGTGGTGGAGGAGATGGACCTCCAGGTGAGCTATTTTCTACAGGAGGACCGGATCCCCAAAGAGGCCGAGTTCAGCCTGAAGGACCTCTACAGGGATGCACCCTTTATTGTTATTCTTAACCAGGAGCATCTTCAGCCTGTGAATACACTCATCTATATAAGGGTTATTGACGAGGAGACCTTTCAGCTGTCGGCCCAGGATAAGTCCTCCTCTATTTTTGACTTTTCGGATGAAAGTATGGTTTATGAATCCACCCTTTTCAGGCTTTCAGGCATCCACCGCTTTGGAGAGGAGGTGAGCAATCCCTTTTGTTCATTCCGCATCCTGCTCAACTCAAATTATAACTCCAATGCTTACCAGGACAAAGATCTCTTCTTTCAAATCAATACCACCAGGCAGCTGACCAAGCAATTTAAAGGTGCACTCACCATTGAGGCCTCTGCTGTTGATGCCACCATTGCCCAGATGTCCCTGAAGATGGAAAATGTCACAAAGGGGATCGAGTTTCTCTCCGGACTCATTGAAAGGTATACCGACCATAACCTGGAAGAAAAGAACCACCTGGCCATAAAGACCATCGAGCATCTCAACTTTCAGCTCTCTGATATCTCCTCCTCACTGGGCTCATCCGAGCAGGAGCTTCAGAACATCAGGCATAGCTCCAGTTTGATGAATGTGGATGAGAAGGCAGGAAATCTCTATAACCAGTTACAGACATCCGAAACTCAGAAGGAGGAGATTGAACGAAGAAAGAACTACCTGGTCCAGATGGAGGAGTATTTCTCGTCCAACAGGGATTCTTCAGGATTCCTGGCACCCTCGGCCATGGGACTGGATGATCCGCTGTTAAGCGGTTTGATCCAGGAGCTGACCACCCTGACATCGGAACGTCAACAGATTATCAACAACAACCAGTTGAGAAATCCAAGGCTCCGGACCATTGACATCAGTATCGGCAACCTAAAAGAGGTGATCCTGGAGAATCTCCAGTACAGCATCAGTGCAAGCAATTCTGAATTGCGTGATGTGAACGGGAAAATTAACAATCTGAACAGCGATTATGCCAGCCTGCCCTATACCCAGCGCAAGATGCTTGGAATAGAGCGCAAGTTTAACCTCAACGAAAACATCTATATGTCCCTGCTGGAGCAGCGTATCCAGGCTCAGATCATCAAATCCTCCAACCAGCCTGACTGTGAGATTATAGAACCTCCCCAGTATGCTTCGGTCCAATCGCCCAAGGGCATCATTGTTATGATTGCAGCTCTTTTTTTCGGACTGCTGATTCCATCGGCATTTGTCATAGGTAAGAAATTATTTACCAGCAAGGTGATTGACAAGGAGGAGCTGAGGAAATATACAGGACTTACACTGATCGGGAATATTCCTCAGAATAACAAGAACCAGATCAATGTGATCAATGAACAGCCCAACTCCATTGTCTCAGAGGCATTCCATACACTTCGAAGCAATATCATTTATTACCTGATGGGCAAGAAGAACCAGGTGATCCTGGTGACCTCCACAATGGAGGGAGAAGGGAAATCATTCTCCTCCCTGAACATTGCATCCAGTCTGGCCGTTACAAACAACAAAACGGTCCTGGTGGAGTTTGACCTGAGGCGCCCCAGTGAACTGTACTCTAAACTGGGTATCAGGGGACTGGTGGGAGTCAGTTCATTCCTGATCGACAAAGCCTCACTGGAGGAGATAACAATCTCCTCGGATGTGGAGAACCTTGATTTTGTCCTCGCAGGACAGATCCCTCCCAATCCCATTGAGCTGATATCCAGTGGGAAGACAGAAGAGTTGTTTGCCCGATTGAGAGAGAAGTATGACTATATCGTAATTGATACTCCTCCCTATGGAGTGCTGACCGACTCCTTTGTGTTGATGAAGTTTGCCGATATCAAGATATATGTTTCCAGGCTAGGCTATGTGAAACGCAGGATTTTGCTCTCAAGCCTTGAGGATATTGAATCCAAGAATATCGATAATGTGCAGATACTTATCAACGGCGATACCCCCAAACAGGGTTCATACGGAAAATACTATACCGATCACGATATACGAAAGGGAATGCTTGCCAAACAGACCAGGAAAGGAGCGCGGGAGAAGAGTTCGAAAAAGACGGGAAATGCCTGATGTCTTTGTTTTTCTATCACTTTATTTCAGCAGTTTATCCTGGATTTTGCGCAGTTCGTAAAACGAGTAATTTCACATGTAGTATTGGTAATGAATTATATAGGAAGTTTTGGGATATCCACAGGTGATTTCCCGGTGTTTATAAAAGGTATTTTCAGGAAATCAGCATTAGAGATATCTTGCAACCAAATGTAAACTTTTATTGTTTTGTTGCGTATAAGCATCATAGAAAACAGAAATCACTTAAAATAATTTGACATGAAAAGTAAATACAATTTAACAGTTATGATTGTTTTGCTTGGTTTGATATTGTTTCCGTCAAACCTGGTAAAAGGACAGAGTTGTGACAACCTCATCTCCCTGTGGAGGCTTGAGGAAAAAACGGGAAATACCTATACCGATCTTATAGGAGGGCACAATGCAATGGCCTATACATCTGCTCCCTCCCAGGATGTAGGGAAAATAGGTAAAGCCCAATCATTTAACGGAACCAGCAGTTTTATCACTGTCTCCGATCATCCCGATTTTGATTGGGCCGGCGACCAGAGTTTCACCCTGGAGATGTGGGTGAAAATGAAGAGTATCTCCGCTGATGACAACATGATCTTTATGGGAAGGGATGCAAACGCCGGCAGTATTCACTGGTGGATTGGTGCAGCCAAGAACACCGGTCAGTCCATGTTTACACTGATTAACTCAGCCGGAGTATCCAATATCTCTGTCGGGCCCAACCTGGCCATCGGAACCTGGTATCACATTGTGGCAGTACGGGATGCCGTTGCCAAAACAAACAGGTTCTATGTCAATAATATCCAGGTGGATATTGATGTGGTTGACTATTCAGGCGGTAATTTTGATACCGATGCCACTATCGATATGGGCGTCTTGAATTTCAATGGTAATTATGACCGCTTCTTCTCACCCATAGTAATGGATGAGGTTGCTATATACAATACAGCGCTGACAAGCGGTGATATTGATGCACACTTCGACAACGGTGTATTTGGAATTGGATACTGTGAGGATTACGCCCCATACTTCCTTTCCGAGCCCGATTCACTTGCTGTTGCGGGTGAAACCTTTACCTATGAAGCTTTTGCCACGGGTCTTCCCACATTGCAGTACCAGCTTGTTGAAGGACCTGGCAGTATCAACAGTTCTACCGGAGTATTTACCTGGACTCCTGCATCTGTGGCTGCGAGCGGAACAAATTTTACCATTTCGGCCACTAACTCACAGGGAACAGCTTTCCAGAGTTTCTATACTTATGTAGCTGAGTCTCCGAGCTGTCCAAGTGGTATCCAGAACTTATGGAAACTGGATGAGACATCAGGCGCCCCCTATGACGATTTTAAAGGAGGAAATGATGCGGATGCACTTGTTGCCCCCATTTCAACAGCCGGTAAATTCAACGGTGCGCTGCAGTTTGACGGCTCCAGCAGGGGAATCAATGCTCCCGATGACGGCACATACAATTTTGCCAAGGCCAGCAGCTTCTCCTTTGAATTTTGGATGAAGACAGGAACAAAAGGAGCCTATGAGGTTTGTATGGGACGCCAGGGTACCATCGGCGACAGCGATACCAGTGAGCTTCACATGTGGATTGGAATTGACAAATTTTCAGGTCAGGCACTGTTTGCATTGAAGGATGCTCACGGTAATGAGCCGGCTGAGGGCCATATTTCGGGCGGTCCGGACCTGACAGATAATGCATGGCACTATGTGGTGGCTGTCCGCGACGGCGTTACCAGGATGAACTACATCTATGTGGATGGTTCAGTTGTGGCTGAATCGGCAGTACCCTTCACCTATAGCAATACCTTTGGAACCCATGACGGGGATCCCTTTAATATTGGTTACCTCTCCAGAGCCAATGGTACCCCGGCCTATTTCTTCAGCGGAGCCCTGGATGAGGTAGCAATTTATTCCAAGGCACTTTCAGCTTCTGAGGTCTCAAACAATTACCTCAGCTCATTTATCGGTGACTGGCATTGTCAGCCGGGTAACTATGCCCCGGTATTTACCACCGAGCCGGTTCAGACCGCACTCGAAGATGCCGTATATACCTATAATATCACCACCAATGACATTGACGAGTCTGATGTATTGATCCTCTCAGCTCCGCTTGTACCCGACTGGCTGACTTTCACTGACCTGGGTAATGGAAAGGGAACTTTGAACGGAACTCCTGTCGATTCTGACATTGGTCCCCATCCAGTGACCCTTACGGTAACCGATAGCAAGACATCTATAAATCAGTCTTTCACACTTACGGTAGACAACCAGAATGATCCGGCAGTGTTCACCTCATCACCTGTTACTTCAGTGGACGAGGACAGTCCATATACTTATACTGTAGAGGCGACCGATCCTGATGTGGATGATGTGCTGACTTACAGTGCCATCACTATACCGTCATGGCTCTCCTTCAACCCCGTTACCCATGAGCTTCTGGGAACTCCCACGAATGATGATGTTGGAGACCATCCCGTTGAGATTGAGGTGACAGATGGAATTTTTCCAGTTCCACAGGAATTCACGATTACGGTTGTGAATGTGAATGATGTTCCCAGGATTACCGACCAGGGTGTAATCTCCACTGATGAGGATATTCCCTTTACCATTACTTTAACTGACCTTACAGTTTTGGATGATGATAATGATGCAGTCGACTTCAGTCTGTCTGTTGAAGCGGGTATCAACTACACGGTTGACGGTGGCAGTATTGTTCCGGCAGAGAATTTCAACGGTATGTTGATTGCGAACCTTCGTGTGAATGACCTTGAAGGAAGCAGTGAAGTATTTGGAGCAGAAGTGACAGTGATTCCGGTTAATGATGCACCGGTTATCACATCGGAGCCCAATAAGAATGCTGTTGTCGGTTCGCTTTACGGCTACCTGATGACAGCGACAGATCCCGATGGGGATGACATTATCATGGCACCCATCTCTCTTCCGGGTTTCCTCAGTTTCGATGCCTCAACCGGTGTCCTGGGCGGAACACCTGGAGATGGTGATATCAAGGATCACATTGTGGCTCTGAAGGTGAGTGACGGTAAGGAAGAGACTCCGTTGAGCTATACGCTGACCGTTACAAAATGGCCCGTTGGAATTGAGGAGAACACGGGAGCAATCCTGAATGTTTACCCGATACCGGCCGACAATCACCTGATCTTTGAGCTTAATCTCTCGGAGGATGGCGTAATCTCGGTTTATGATCTCACAGGGAAGCAATGGATTGAGAAGCGTATTTCGGTACGGGATGACCAGGTTGAACTGGATGTGTCGGAACTTGGACAGGGCCTGTACATGTATAAGGTACAGACCGGTGATCAGGTAAGTGTAAAATCCTTTGTTATCAACCGCTAAATAAAAGATGAATGAAAAGAGAGCCCAACTCAGCCAGTCCGGAAGTTGGGCTCTTTTTTTAGTCAATTTGAAAACTGTTTGGGCTGGAGATTGTTATCAGTAAGTATTTGTTTTTTTCTTTCAGATGTTTAGAGCGATAAAAAAAGTAGTCATAGTTGCCTTTATTGTCCTGTTTCTCCTGCCCGGAACTGATACCTGGGCGCAGACCCTGCGGATCCTTCCGCTGGGGAATTCCATAACCATGGGTACCGACGGGAACCCTCCGGCCGAGAGTCAGAGGATCGCTTACAGGTATACGCTCTATTCCCTGTTGACAGCGGCAGGATATAATTTTAATTTTGTGGGTCACCTGCAGAGCGGGTACGGGATCTTTCCCGATGCGGATCATGGCGGGATACCCGGAACACGTGACCAGTATCTGGCGAGGCTGCTTCTGGACGGGTATGATGACCGGTGGAACGAGCAGATCACTGTGGGCAGTCAGCCCTACCTGGATGTCTATCCGGCCGATATCATCCTTTTGCACATCGGTACCAATGATATTACACACGGAGAGGGAGCCAGTCCCAATTCAGTTTCAATGATCCTTGACCAGATTGATGCATGGAAAGCAAGGTCAGGGGTTGATGCCATAGTCCTCGTGGCAAAAATTATTAACAGGAAAACATACAACTCAACCACCACGCAGTTTAACAACAACGTGGCCGCCATGGTAAATGCCAGGAACGATGAGGATATCATCATGGTGGATATTGAAAACGGTGCCGGGATCGATTACTACACCGACATGCAGAATGACGGTCTACATCCCTACGAGTCGGGTTATGTGAAGATAGGCCAGAAGTGGTTTGAGGCGATTCAGGATCTGAACAAAGGTCCCTCATTCAGCTCAATCCCGGTTACTTCAGCCACCGAAGGGGAGACATACTCATATACGGTAACTGTATATGATGAGAATCCACTGGATGACTTGACGATCCTGGCCGGGACCAAGCCCGACTGGCTGGAGTTTACCGATAATGGCGACCGGACAGGGCTGCTGACCGGTATACCCGGGGATAATGACGGCGGGACCCATCCTGTCTCCCTGGTTGTAACAGACGGAAAGGAGCTTGCGACACAGAAGTTCAGCATCAATGTGGAAAATGTGAACGATGCACCGGTAATCACCGGGCAGTACAGCCTTACAACCAGAGAGGATACTCCTTTTCAACTGACCAAGGATGATCTGATTATCGAGGACAGCGACAACGACATTTCAGAAATTGACCTGATCATCCTTTCCGGTGATAACTATACCGTGCAGGGCAGCACCATTACACCTGCACAGGATTACTACGGAACACTCAGGGTGAATGTTAAGGCAAAGGATCCCCTGCTTGAGGGTCCGGTTTACCAGGCACTGGTGACAGTCCTCCCGGTGAATGACCCTCCAGAGGTAATAGGGCAATCCACAAGCCTTGAGGTGAAGCAATTCGCTCCCCTTGAGATTAAAGTGAGCGATTTCTACTACAGCGATATTGACAACAATGTAAGTGATCTGTCAGTGCATGTACTTCCCGACCTGGATACTCTGTACAGTGCAGCAGGGGCTACAGTAACTCCCGTGACAGATACTGTGGGACCCATCACAGTCAGGGTGGTGCTGGACGATGGTGAGGATCTCAGCGAGGAGTTCGCTGCCACGGTCAGGGTACTCTCCCAGCACAGTCCCCCGGAGTTTACATCAAATCCGCCGCAGACAGCCATCGCAGGAGATCCCTATTTTTATATCGTAAGCGCAACTGATCCGGATGAAGGTGATATCCTCACCTTTACTCCAACCATGCTACCCCACTGGCTGCAGTTTAATTCAGACATGAAACTGCTTGGAGGTGTTCCAGCTGTAAGCGACACAGGAACAGCCTGGATTGGTATTGAGGTGAGCGATGGCATTTATACCAGGGAGCAGTTGTACCCTGTTGAAGTGAAGCTTTCCACCGGAATTGATCATGCCCCGGCCGGACAGGGTGGGATTATTCAGAATCTTTACCCGGTGCCTGCCGATGAATCTCTCTTCCTGGAGGTTATGCCAGGGCAGGATTACGACCTTCAGATCATAAACAGCAACGGGAGGATTGTCAAACGGATGAGTCTTGATGCCTTTGCATCTTCCTTAACCGAGATAGAACTCAGAGAGCTTCCCACAGGAGTCTATGTTCTAAAGCTCTTCTATGAGTCAAAATGTGAATACAGGAAATTTATCATCAATTAACCGAGTTTCATTGCCAGGGTAACATGCTGTTTAATTCACTACAGTTTATCTTCTTTTTCCCCATCGTAGTAGCACTCTATTTTGTGCTTAAGCCGAAGTACAGGTGGGTATTGCTTCTACTGGCCAGCTACTATTTTTATATGTGCTGGAATTACAAGTATGTGGTCCTGATTATCACGTCAACCCTCATTGACTATGTGTCCGGTATCCTCCTCTACAAGGCAGGGAGAAAGCGGTACAGGATCTTTTTTCTCCTGCTAAGCCTGGGAACCAACCTGGGATTGCTCTTCTTCTTTAAGTATTTCAATTTCTTCAGTGATAGCCTCAATGTTATTTTCAGTAAGCTGAATATCTTCTATGAGACTCCTACTTACAACTACCTGCTGCCGGTGGGGATATCTTTCTATACCTTCCAGACCCTTAGTTATACAATTGATATTTACAGGGGAAAAAGGGAACCCGAGTACCACCTGGGTAAATTTGCACTTTTTGTCTCCTTCTTCCCACAGTTGGTGGCCGGCCCTATCGAACGCTCGGTAAACCTGCTGCCACAGTTCTCCCGTACCTACAAATTTGAGTATGAGAGGGTGAAGAGCGGGATACTGCTGATGGTCTGGGGATTCTTTAAAAAGGTGGTTATTGCTGACCGGCTGGCCGAGTATGTCAACCTGGTGTACAACAATGCGTCTGATTATTCCGGGATTCAACACGGACTGGCCACGCTCTTTTTCTCCTTCCAGATCTATTGTGACTTTTCCGGCTATTCTGACATTGCCATCGGGGCGGCCCTGATCATGGGATACAACCTGATGACCAACTTCAAGCGGCCCTACCTCTCCCAGAATATCGGTGAATTCTGGCGCAGGTGGCATATCTCACTTTCCACGTGGTTCCGTGATTATGTCTATATCCCCCTGGGTGGAAACCGGGTGGCAAAATGGCGGTGGCAGGTCAACCTGTTTATCACCTTCCTGGTGAGCGGCCTGTGGCACGGTGCAAACTGGACCTTTGTGGTGTGGGGCGGGCTTCATGGCTTCTACCTGGTTTTTGCCTTATGGATCAATAAGCTTACCACCGCATTCAACTCTTTTACACGGCTCGACCGTCTTCCGGAGCTGCACAGGGTCCTGAGGATTATTAAAACTTTCATCCTGGTAATCTTCGCATGGATCTTCTTCCGCGCCAACAGCCTTGGTGATGCCCTTCTGATCATTCAGCGAATCTTTATCTTTGAACCCGGCACCGTTGTCAACCTGTATCAGTATAAAGCGGACCTGGTCATCGCCCTGGGCGGAATTGCACTTCTGGTATTTATCGAGGTGCTGGAAGAGCAGATCGGGCTTTATGCCAGGCTGAAGAAACTGGGGCGTCCTGTTAAATGGGTCCTGGTGATCTCTCTTTTGCTGCTTATTATTCTGCTGGGTAAGTGGAATGAGGCAGATTTTCTCTATTTTCAGTTCTAAGTAAGATTTGATGAGCGAAAAACTTTTGAAAATATTGATTTATGTGGCCGGAGCAGTCTGTCTGTTCGCCTTCGTTGCCATCAGGTCATTACCGGTAATGAACAGCGTTCTGGTTGAGAAGATGATTCCCGAACACTGGGAATTTTCCAAATATGGAGAACTTTACTATTTCAACTATATATCCGAGTTTAAGGAAGTGCTACCCGAACCTGTCAGGAAATACAGGTTTTGTGAAAAGCATCCCGCTATGGAGCAGGCCGACATCCTGATGTTCGGTGACAGCTTTCTGGATATCTCCAGGCAGTATACCCTTCCCGAAAGGTTGTCCGATTCACTGAACACGAGGGTCTTCTTTCACCGCTTTCTTGCTCCCCAGGAGTCCAATCCTTTCTGTCCCCTGCCTGAAGCCTTTGAGAACAGTGAGACGAAAATCCTGATCTATGAGACGGTTGAACGCAATATCCCAATGAAATTTGATGAGGCATACGGGGACGCAGATTGTATCAGTGGGGAAACGGGGAGGATGGAGGCCATCTTGGAAAAGGTCTTCTATCAGAAAAACGAGGAGATGTACAAGCAACTGCTAAAGCGAAGTGTTTTTACTTCCGGGATTTTTGCGGTCAATGCCGGTGCCAAATTTAATATGTTCGGCTATGTATCATCTCAAACTCCCAGGTACAAAACAGGGGATCAGCCCTGGCTGTTCCATCACAGACAGGTAAATGGTGAGCCGGGAAGCTTCTATTATCACCATAGTGATGAAGAGATCGGACGCTACTGCGATCATATTGCCCTGCTTCAGAAGGAGGTAAAGGAGCGCCTGAATATGGATATGATCTTTCTCCCGGTTCCGAACAAATATACCATCTACAGTCACCTAGTTTGCAGTGATCCTTACGACAACTTTCTCCCAAGGCTATGTAAAGGACTGGAAGAGAGGAATGTGACCTTTGTGAGCCTGTATGATGATTACATCAGTGCCGAAGAGATTCTCTATTACGGGACCGATACCCACTGGAACATCCGGGGGGTTGATATTGCCCTGGAAAACCTGGTGGAGACTATAAACTCAATAAAAAACTAATATTTAAAGCCTGAAACAATGAAAGTAGTTATTCTCGCAGGTGGTTTTGGAACCCGTATAAGCGAAGAGAGCGGGATTCGTCCCAAACCGATGGTTGAAGTCGGAGGAATGCCAATCATCTGGCATATCATGAAGATCTATTCCGCCCACGGATTTAATGAATTTGTAATCTGCTGTGGATACAAAGGATCTGTGATCAAGGAGTATTTCTCCAACTATTTCCTGCACAACTCGGACATCACTTTTGATATGCGCAACAACAGGATGGATGTGCATAAGAAGACCGGTGAAGATTGGAAAGTGACCCTGGTTGATACAGGTGAGAGGACAATGACCGGCGGAAGGATCCGGCGCATCAGGGAGTTTATCGACGGCCCTTTCTTCCTGACCTACGGGGATGGTGTGACCGACATTAATATTTCTGAACTTCTCGGTTTCCATAAGAAACAGAATTCACTTGTGACACTTTCGGCTGTGCAGCCTCCGGGCAGATTCGGAGCTTTCAATCTTCCTCAGGATGATTCAAAGGTCAGCAGTTTCAGAGAAAAGCCGACCGGTGACGGGAACGATTCTGCCTGGATCAACGGTGGGTTCTTCGTTGTGGAACCAGAGGCCATTGACCTGATTGAAGGGGACCGCACGGTTTGGGAGCGAGAACCCATGGAAAATATTGCACGGCAAGGGAAACTGAGTGCTTTTAAGCATACTGGTTTCTGGCAGTCAATGGATACCCTCAGGGATAAAAATGTTCTTGAAGATCTCTGGAGTTCGGGAAATCCCCCCTGGAAAGTTTGGGACTGATTCTGATTTACAACCAATAGCTAAAACCAAAAATATGAAAATTCTTATCACCGGAAACCTGGGTTATGTGGGCTCCGTTCTTACAAAAAACCTAAGAAAACGTTATCCTGAAGCTGAACTGATCGGATTTGATGCCGGTTATTTTGCACGTAACCTTACAACACCTTTGCACACTCCCGAGGTCTACCTCGACAAACAGGTCTACGGGGATGTCAGATCTTTCCCTGCGGAAATTCTTGACGGTGTGGATACAGTGATCCAGCTGGCGGCCGTATCAAATGATCCCATTGGTAATAAATTTGAAGAGATTACCCTTGACGTGAACCACAAAGCGGTGGTTGATATTGCAAAGAAAGCCAAGGAGAGAGGTGTGAAGAGGGTTGTGTTTGCCTCCAGTTGCAGCGTATACGGGATTGCCGATAAGGATGCCAGGAGTGAATCTTCGGATGTGAATCCCCTGACAGCCTATGCAAGGAGTAAGGTCTTCTCCGAGAGGGACCTGAAGCCCCTGGCCGATGATAATTTCATGGTAACCTGCCTGAGATTTGCCACTGCATGCGGAATGAGCCAGAGGCTTCGTCTCGATCTGGTGCTCAATGATTTTGTGGCAGGTGCAAGCGCAACGGACCAGATCACCATCCTGAGTGACGGTTCTCCCTGGCGCCCGCTGATTAATGTGCACGATATGTCCAGGGCGCTTATGTGGGGGCACGAGAGAAGTACAGATGCAGGAGGGAATTACCTCGTGGTGAATACAGGCAGTAACCGCTGGAACTACCAGATCAGGGACCTGGCCTACAGTATTAAAGAGAGCCTTCCCCATGTGGATGTCTCCATAAACCAGAATGCACTACCCGATAAACGTTCCTACAAGGTGGACTTCGGATTGTATGAAAAACTGGCACCGCAGCATCAGCCTGAATATGAATTGGAGCAAACCATCAAGGACCTGTCCGACGGACTGAAAGCCATGGATTTTAATGATCCGGATTTCAGGGAGTCAGACCTGATCCGTCTCCATGTGGTAAATAAACTGATAGAGCAGAAGGTAATTGATCAGAACCTCTTTGTGATCCGCTAGATGAAATTCATCAAGACAGCTCTGAAAGGAGCCTTTGTGATGGAGCTTGAGCCTTTCCGGGATCACCGGGGGCTTTTTGCCCGGACCTTCTGTAAGGAGGAGTTCGGGGACATGGGCCATGGGGGAGAGTTTGTACAGTTCAACCACTCCCATACCAACCTGAAAGGTGCACTCAGGGGGCTCCATTACCAGCTTCCCCCGTACAGCGAGATCAAACTGATCCGCTGCATCAGGGGCAGTGTCTTTGATGTGATCGTTGATATTCGTGAAGGCTCTCCCACCTTCCTTAAACATTTCTGTGTGAAGCTTTCCGCTGATAACATGAAAAGCATCTATGTGCCTGAAGGTTTTGCCCACGGGTTTCAGACACTGGAGGACCATTCGGAACTGATCTATCATCACTCGAGCTACTATACACCCGGTCATGAAGGAGCCATCCGCTACAACGATCCCATACTTGGGATCCGGTGGCCCCTTGAACCAACTGATATTTCGGAGAGAGATAACGAGCATACTTTATTAAATCATCATTTTAAAGGAATAATCATATGAAATGTCGTCATTGTCAGTCAGATCTGAAACATATATTTGTTGATCTGGTCAATTGCCCCCCTTCCAACGCCATGCTCAATGAGGCGCAGCTGAATGAGCCGGAAGTCTTCTATCCGCTAAAAATATTTGTATGTGATCAGTGCTGGCTGGTCCAGGTGGATGAAATGAAAAGTTCTCAGGAGATCTTTGATAATGAGTATACCTATTTCTCATCTTTCTCCACAAGCTGGCTGGCCCATGCCAAAAAGTATGTGGATTATATGACAGAGAGGTTTGGTTTTAACAGCGAATCCCAGGTGATAGAGATTGCCTCAAATGACGGTTACCTATTGCAGTATTTTAAGGAGAAGGGGATTCCGGTACTGGGTGTTGAGCCTACAGCCAATACTGCAGCCGCAGCTGCTGAGAAGGGGATTGAATCGATCGTGGAGTTTTTCGGAACTAATTTTTCACAGGAGAGGCTGGTTGACCGGGGGATAAAAGCAGACCTGATCCTTGGCAATAATGTGCTGGCCCATGTACCCGACATCAACGATTTCGTCCAGGGTATGAAACGTGCCCTTAAAGAGGAGGGGGTAATCACCATGGAGTTCCCCCACCTGATGAAACTGGTTGAGGAGAACCAGTTTGATACGATCTATCATGAGCATTTCAGCTATATCTCATTTCACGCGGTCAGCAGGGTATTTGAATCACAGGGACTGGAGATGTTTGATGTCCAGGAGATCCCCACCCACGGAGGTTCACTGAGGATCTTTGCAAAGCACAAGGAGGATAAGACCAAAGAGATCTCTTCAAATGTTGCTGAGCTGCTGGCCAAGGAGGCGAAGGCTGGCATGACCACACTGGAATACTACGAGGGATTCCAGGAGGTGGTGGATAAGATCAAGTATGATGCATGGAGTTTCCTGATCGAACAGAAGAGAGCGGGAAAAAAGGTGGTTGGTTATGGTGCCGCTGCCAAGGGAAATACCCTGCTAAACTATTGTGGTATCAAGGGGAACGACCTGATTAGTTTTGTTTCGGATGCTTCCCCGCACAAGCAGGATAAATACCTTCCTGCTGCAAGGATACCGGTGCTTGCACCCGATAAGATCAGGGAGTATCAACCCGACTATGTAATCATATTCCCATGGAACCTGAGTAAGGAGATTGGGGAGCAACTCTCATATATCCGCGATTGGGACGGTAAATTTGCGGTATTTATTCCGGAGCTGACGATCTTCTGATCATGCCGCTGAATTTGGATGAAATACGGAGCGGGGAGTTTGGACAGGAGATGCATGACCTGATCACCGAACTCTATCCCTTTTGCAGGAGCATTACCGGGGATGGCGTACGCCAGACCCTGGAGGTGGTCGGCAAATATATTCCCCTGGAGGTAAGGGAGGTCCCCACGGGCACCCCGGTTTTTGACTGGGAGATCCCCAGAGAGTGGAACGCCAGGGATGGCTGGATCAAAAACAGCAAAGGGGAGAAGATTGTCGATTTTAAGAAATTGAACCTTCACCTTTTGAATTACAGCAGTCCCATCCACCAAAAAGTGACCCTGGAGGAGCTGAAGGCCCATGTTTTTACCATACCTGATCAGCCGGAACTGGTTCCCTACCGGACCTCCTACTACAAGGAGATGTGGGGTTTTTGCATGAGCCAGAACCAGCTGGACGCCTTGGAGGAAGATAGTTATGAGGTTTTCATCGATACCACCCTGGAAGAGGGGCATCTGACCTACGGCGAATACCTGGTTCGTGGCGATTCTGAGGAGGAGGTGCTGATCTCCACTCATGTTTGTCACCCTTCGCTGTGCAACGATAACCTTTCGGGGATAGCAGTGGCCGCTATACTTGCCAGGGAACTGGAACGGATCGGCCCGCTTTACTCCTACCGCTTCCTCTTTATCCCGGGGACCATAGGTTCCATAGCCTGGCTGAGCCTGAATGAATCCAATCTGAACCGGATTAAACATGGTTTGGTACTCACACTCCTGGGCGATGATTCCGATTTCACCTACAAACGATCCAGGCAGGAGGGTGCGGCGATCGACCGGGTGGCCGATTATATTTTGTCCGGGATGCAAACAGGAGAACCGGTGGTGACAGATTTCATCCCCTATGGCTATGACGAAAGGCAGTTTTGTTCCCCCGGGATAGATCTGCCTGTTGGCTGTTTCACAAGGAAACCTTTCGGGGCATTCCCGGAATACCACACATCGGCCGATAACCTGGAGTTTGTGAAACCTGGCAGACTGGCAGAATCAATACAGACAATAACTTCCATCCTGCAGATACTTGAAAAGAACGGAACCTATATCAACCTGAATCCCAAATGTGAACCGCAGCTTGGAAGAAGGGGGCTGTATGACAGGCTCGGGGGTACCAACGACAGCAAAACCCTGCAACTGGCCATACTCTGGGTGCTCAATTTCTCTGATGGTATGCACGATCTTCTGGATATTGCTAAAAGATCCGGTATTGATTTTCAACTGGTAGCCCTGGCAGCTGAACAGTTGCTGGATGCACAATTATTAAAGGAGGCCTGATCATGATTGAACTTTTTGGAAAGACTGCTTTGGTAACCGGTGCAACCGGAGGAATGGGCAGGGAGATTACACTTGCGCTGGCCAGGGAGGGAGCCAGGCTGGTCCTTATGGACTACGAACAATCGAGGCTGGATGCTTTGAAGCTCCAGATAGAGAAGGAGTACAGCGTTGATGTGAGGAGTATATGTCTGGACCTGTCGGGTCAGATAGAGAAGGAGGCGGCGGAAATTTCCGCTTCAACCGGGCCTGTTGATATCCTGGTATATACAGCAGGAACAATTACCCCGAATCTCCTGGAGGCGGTTGACAGCAAGGAGTATGAGCAGCAGTTCAATATCAATTTCCAATCGGCCTGGTACCTGGTACGGGCGATGCTTTCAGGCCTGAAGGAGAGGAAAGGGCAGATTGTGATGATCTCTTCCTCCATTATAATGAATGCAAAAGCTGATCTTTCAGTCTATACAGCGAGCAAACATGCCTTGGCAGGCTTTACAGAATCGCTGAGGCAGGAGGTAAATTCCCACGGGGTGAGGGTGGTCAATATTGTACCTGGCAAAACAGCAACCCCCCTGCTTGAGAAGCTTAGCAAGAATGCCGGGCAGGAGTATGATTCGGATAAATTGCTTCAGCCCTACGACATTGCCTGCACGGTTCTGCATGTTCTGAAATTGCCCCTCACGGCGGAAATCACCGATTTGCACATCAGGTCCATGCGAAAATAGAGATCCAGAAAGAATATGATGAGTTCAGAACAAAAGCAAGCACTTGTAAGCATTGGAGTACCAGCCTACAACGGGGAGGCCTTCCTCAGGGAGAGCCTGGACAGTATCCTGAAGCAGAGCTATACCAACTGGGAGTGTGTCATAAGTAACAATTCCAGTACCGACCGTACCCCGGAAATTGCAGAGGAGTACTGCCGGGCCGACTCCCGGTTCAGGGTGGTCCATACCCCCGAACTGCTGCCCATTTCCGAAAACTGGAATTTTACTTTCCTGAACAGGAACACAGAATCGAAATATTTTAAGATCCTTCCTGCAGATGACCTTATCTATCCCTCTTACCTGCAGGAGATGGTGAATGTGATGGAGGGTGATCATGATGTGGGAATATGCACATCCTACCGGCTGGTGGACAGGAAAGTCAGGGCCGATGGCCTGAATCCGGCAGAGGGAAATGTATTTGATGGAAAGAGGATCCTTGTGGCCCAGTTGAAGCGGGAGTTTGATCTGACCAGTTCCGCCAATGCCGTGCTTTACAGGGTGGAAGCCCTGAATAAAACAGAGGCATTTCCCCATATCTTCCAGGATAAACCCTACCACAATGATACCTGGCTTTCATACCAGCTATTAAGTGAATTCAAACTGGGATTCGTGTTCCAGGTGCTGAGTTATACACGCAGGCATGAAGGGACGGTAACCAGTACAGTGACACATAGTCTTGACACGCCCCTCTATTTTTGGGAACTGGCCCTGCATCGTTATATGGACCTGGATCCGGAGCTGAGCAAGGTGTACAGGGAAACCCGGCTGAAATACACCAATTTGTTTTTGAGGAGTTGGTTCAGGACTAACAGGAAGGTGATTTCCTGGCATAAAGAGAGACTTGAACGCCCCATACGATTAAGTGAGTATATACATGTTTTAATGAGGAGGTTGACATTTAATCGGATAAAATGAGTTTTAGAAAGACACTATTTAAGAATATCATCATTCTGGGAGGGTACAGTTATGCTTCTCAGTTCATTGGTTTTTTGGCAACCATCATCCTGTCCCGGCTTTTGCTTCCGGAAGAGTATGGTTTTGTGGCCCTGATTACTGTTTTTACCGGATTTGTACAAACCTTTTCCGATGCGGGGCTCTCCCTGTTAATCATCCGGAGTGATTACGGCCGGACCTTTCATCGCTCCATCCACTACCTCTCCTTCATCCTGGGGGTGATCCTTTTCATTATTGTGATGCTCCTGGCCTGGCCCATTTCTCTGTTTTATAAGGATTCGGCCCTGATCCTGCCAACCATGGTTATGTCGGTCAACTTTCTGCTCCGGGCATTGTATACAGTGCCTTACGGGATTTTGTCCAAGAATCTGAAATTCAATGCTCTTGGATCGCTTGAGCTGATTGCCTCCACAGCCGAGGTAGCTATTATGATTGTCCTTGCATTCCTTGGGTTTTCTTACTGGGCCCTGATTATCCCTTCCATCCTTGGGAGTGTGGTAAGGGTAATAATGTACTATGCCAAAATCAAGATCCCATTCAGGATACTGAAGAGGAAGTACCTGGTGGTTGGATTCAGGAAGGCCAAAAGTATTGTGAGTAATTACACCGGCTTCACTTTCCTGAATTACTGGGCCAGGAACTCGGATAACCTGGTGATCGGACGTGTATACGGAGCCGACAGCCTGGGTATTTATAACAGGGCCTACCGCCTGCTGAATATGGTCCTTTCCATTATGACAGGGCTCTTTGGGAGGGTGCTCTACCCAAGCCTGAAGGACCTGATGAATAAGGGAGGGGATGTAAACAAGGAGTACCTGAACCTGCTGGGGATCATCAGCCTGATCAATTTTCCGGTTGCAGTAATTTTTATCTTTCTGGCCGATCCCTTTGTGACCGTTTTATGGTCTGAACGCTGGATCAAGGTTGCAGAACTCTTGCCCTATATTGGAGTGCTCCTCATGACCCAGACCCTCAATTCAACCACGGGGAATGTATTCATTCTCTATGGGAAAGAGAAGATGCTGTTCAGGCTTGGGCTACCGGTGAACATTGCATTTATTGCGGCGATCCTGGTAGGGGCAATTTTTTCCTATGTGGATGTTCTCCGCTACTATTCTCTTGCCCATCTGTTGATCAACCTGCCCATGGTGCTCATCTTTGGCTTTAGGAAATCATTTGGATTCGAGTGGAAGGAAATCCTCTCATTCTGGGTCCCGAAAATTGGCCTGTCGGTCCTTATGATCGTGGCGATATGGACCGGGTATATGTGGATTACAGCTTTACTTTCCCTGGTTTACCTGGTTCACCTGGTAATCCGTCAGCGCGAGGATATTCAAAAAACCTTTTTCTTCATTGTGAAGAAGATTAAACCAGGCAAACGCTAATTCATACATGAAGTATAAACCACCCATTGTAGTTGTTGGTTATGACAGGCCCGGATCAATGGAAAGGATTCTCGGATCACTGAAAGGACTGAAAAACATCTCCGGTGTAAAACTGATCATCAGTATCGATAACAAAGCACCGGATAATCATCCTGTCCGGGATATCGCTGAGGCTTATCAATGGCCATTTGGAGAAAAAGAGGTGATTTATCAGCCTGAATCCCTTGGTCTGCGGAAACATATCCTACAGTGTGCAGGTTTTTCGCAGGAATATGGATCGGTGATTATCCTGGAGGATGACCTCTTTGTCTCTCCCTATATGTATGAATATGCTGTTCAGGCCCTGGAATATTATGGCGATGATGCGAAAATTGGTGGCATATCACTCTATAATCAACCTGTACAGGAGATTGCTCAATATCCCTTTTTTCCAATTAATGATGATTCGGATGTTCATTTCATGCAGTTTCCCTCATCACTGGGGCAGACCTGGACCAGGGATCAATGGGCGGAGTTTAAGTCCTGGTATGATACAGATCCGGATTTGGATATAATTGCCCTCCCGAATTATATCCGGAACTGGCCGGTCACATCATGGAAAAAGTATTTCTGCGCTTTTCTGGTTCTGAGAGATAAGTATTTCGTATTCCCGGGGATATCTTTTACCACAAACTTCAACGATCCAGGGTCAAATTTAAAGAGACGTGTTAACCATGAAGGCCAAACCATGCTCAGGCTCTTCGGGCAGCCTTACAGATTCAGAAGTTTCGTGGATTCGCAGGTTAAATACGATGTTTACCTTGAATTAGACACGGCAACGGTTAAACAGTTTAACCCGGCCCTCTCTTCATACGATTTTGAACTTGACCTATATGGTACCAAAGATATGGAGAATGTGAAGACTCCTCTTGTGATCACTTCCAGGCCTGCCCGAAATGCGATACGTGGATTCAGAAGAGCTATGAAACCCCATGATATGAATATTATTTTTGACCTTGAGGGAGATGAATTGATTTTGTGTAAAAAGGAGGATGTAGTAGCTGACAGAAATATTCATGTTCGGAGAGTCAGTAATTACAAGTATAATTACACGAGGAACATTCTTGGCTTAAAAACACACATGTATAATTATTATCTGAAGTTTTTGAAAAGAAGATAGACTTTTGTTGATATGGTATTGAATAGGTTAAACAACTGGGTGATCCTCCTGATCATTGTATGTTCCGCCTCCTTTTACAAGTTCTCTTTCCTGGGGAAACTGGATAAGGTGGCAGAATTAATCGGGATTGCAGTCATCGTGGTTTGTTCTCTTATCTACCTTACCTATTCGGATAAGAAGCCTGGTAAACGTAATTTCACAGTTCCCATTTTACTGATCATTCTATCCGTTTTTACTAGCATTTTCATGGCATTCCTTGATCATGGTCAGGGGCTTTTGGATTCTGTATTTGCGCAAAGAGCCCTGCTCTATTATCTTTTTTATTTTCTTCTCCACCAGATGAAAGTTGATCTCCGGGATCTGGAAAAACTCATATTTGGATTGGGGATTTTTTATGTGATCATATTTTATACCCAGTACTTTCTCTATCCAACGGTTATATTTGATGCCTATGTGAGGGAGACAAGGGGAACCATCAGGATCTACCTGCCGGGTGCTGACTATATGGCATTGTCCATGTTCATGAGTGTTCAGGGATTTCTCAGGTCCAATCGTATCAGATACCTGGTTTTGACCGTTTTGTTTTTTTCCCTTTTTATCATGATGGGGGGACGACAGATGATGGCGATTATGATATTCGTGATTGTCATGTTTGTCTTTTTTGACAGGAAAGTGAAATCAAGGTTTTTCCTGATCTTCATGGGAGGGATAGGTGCTGTAGCCATGTTTTTTGCTTTTTTACCAATATTCCAGGCTCTGTTCGAAACAACCCAGTCAGATATGGGTGCCGGAGATGAATATGTGAGATTCAGAGCTGTCCGATTCTTTCTGACTGACTTTATGAATCACCCTCTTTCGTATGTTACGGGTAATGGCGATTCGTATTCGGGTGAGTATAACCGCGAAATGCAATATTATGCTGATAATTTTGGCTATTTCATTGGAGATATCGGATTGCTTGGCAACTATGTCCTTTACGGGATATTTTTTATCTTGGGCGTGGCAGGGATCATTATCCGGGTATTCAGAAGGAAGGTAGAGGAGCAGTATACATACGTCAAATTCATGTTCCTGGCCATTATTCTCTCTCTCGTAACCGCCACCGGATTCGCTGAACCAGATACGATCTGTTATATTCTAATCATGCTGTATATTATCGATGTCTCCAATATTAGGCTGAAACAGGAGGATCATGACCTGCTTCAGCCGGCAATCAAATACTAAAGAACAATGAGTAAAATATCATTTGTAATACCTGTCTTTAACCGTCTGGAAAATAACAAGCAGTGCCTCCGGGACCTGGATAAGCACAGTGAAAGCAGGTTTTTTAAAGAGAATGAGGTTGTAATCATTTTTGTGGATGACGGCTCCACGGATGGTACAGGTGAGTGGATCAGGGCCAATTATCCGGATGTTGTTGTTCTCAGGGGGGACGGGAATCTGTGGTACAGCGGTAGTCTCAATATGGGGATGAAGTATGCACTGGAAGAACTGAACACTGATTTTATACAGATCTGGGAGAATGATATTGTAATGGGAGAGAATTATTTTGATCATACACAGGATATACTGGACCAGTGGGATGGGAACTCCCTGATTGCATCGAAGCTCTATTACCAGAACAATCCTGATATTGTATTTTCCGTGGGGGGAGTATTTAATCCCAGAACAGGTCATAAGGGGCTGATCGGGAGGAACCAGAAGGATGGGCCTGAGTATGCAGAACCCAGGGAAGTGGAATGGTTTTCCGGTCAGCAGGGACTGATTCACAAGGATGTTATTGAGAAGGTTGGTTACCTGGATGACAAAAATTTCCCCCAGTACCATGCCGACGTTGATTACTCGCTCCGGGTAAGAAAAGCAGGTTTTAAGGTTATGATCTACCCAACCCTGAAACTTTACAATGATTCTGAGTTGACCGGGATCAGTCAGTTGAAAAATAAGACCTTCAAGCAGTTTTTTGAGTCCTTTCGATCGATCCGGTCCAATACAAATATCCGGAAGGAGATCATCTTCTACAGGAAACATGGTGAAGGCATCGGGGTTTGGCGTGGATTTATCAGAAAGTATTATATCTATACAGGCAGTTTCATCAAATGGAAGGTGCTGGGCTGGTTCGGTGTAAAGAAGAAAGATGATGGATTACTCTAGTTCCTGAGTAAATGAATATCCTTGCCATATCCGGAATACTCCCTGTTTCTGATATCATTCCTCAGAATGATTTTGTATTCCAGATCTATTCCGGAATAATGGAGAAGAATCCCTCTGACCGGATTGTGATTATCAGGCCGGTGAAGTATGACCTGAATCCTGTCTCAATTTTAAAGGGGAGGGCAACGCTTACGCGCATGAAAAGGAAGCGCAGATGGGAACTGAGAGGCTTCCATGTGGAGATATTTCCATTCTTTTCGACCTGGAGATTAAAGAACCTCCATGCATTTATTACCCGTACCATCTACCATGTAAACCGGAAGAGGATCAGGGCACTTTTTGAAGAATACGACTTTGACGTGATTCATGCCCAGTACGTTTACCCCGACGGATTATTGGCACAGATGCTGGGTAAACGTTACGGGATCCCGTATTTTGTAACCACACATAACGAAGCAGGTTTTTTTAAGCAACCATTATCCAGGAGGATTGCCCTGTCAATTTTCAAGGAGTCTGCAGGAGTCAGGCCGATTAATTACACCAATTTGCGTGTTTTTAAGAAGCTTGGTGCAGGCAACATTGAACTTTCCCCGCTGGGTTTCCACAAGGGGTTTATCCGGGACCAGAGGAATCCGGGAAACGGTACAGTCCGGATCCTGACGGTGGCAGAACTGATTCCGCTGAAAAATATAGATAAAGTAGTGCTTGCACTTGGAGCATTATCGGACAAGTACGATTTCACATACACAATTATCGGGAAAGGTCCTGAGAAAAACAGGCTTGAGCTCCTGGTCGGCACTTTAGGATTGAAACGGCAGATTGATTTTATCGAGTCCGTTCCTCATGAACAAATTGCAGATGTGATGTACGAACATGATGTATTCATCATGCCCAGCTTTTTCGAGACATTTGGACGCGTCTATTTTGAAGCAATGGCTATGGGGATACCAGTTATTTGTGCAAAGAATTCGGGAATATTCGGAATTTTCAGGGAAAAGGAGGAGGGTATATCAGTGGACCATACCAGTGTCCTGGAGATTCAGATGGCACTGGAGTTGTTAATTACCAAGGAGGAGGTTAGATTGAGCATGGGAAGAAAGGGTAAGGCTCTGGTAGAAGAATATACCTGGGATCGGGTGGTGGAGAATTTAAGGGAGGCCTATCAGCAGGCAATCGGATAGCATTATTTGATAGAGAAATGGACAAAAGAGAAAAAGATAGATGTTTGTTCAGGAGGCAGTATCTCCTTGTTCCCGAGGACATAGACTGTCCTTTTTTGCATAAGACCATCCAGGTAGGAGAGTCATATACACTTTATATTCATAAGGATTTAGTGGTAAGTAATCTGGTATCAGAGGGCCGACAATTAATCCTTCTTGGTGATATGTTCGACCATGAAATGCCTGGAAAGAACAATCTGGATATTCTTAAGGATCTGTCAGGAACAGGCTTCGAACAATTTTCAGAATCCCTTGCAAAGTACTCGGGCAGGTTTGTTATTATCCGTATCGATTTGTCAGGAATATTGCTTTTTCATGATGCCACTGCTTCAAGAAAGATCTTCTTCGGCGAGTCCAAGGGGAAGAACTGGTTTGGATCACAACCCTATCTTTTGTCTCTTACAATGGGATTGCAAGAGACAACCAATCCATCCAAACTGGCATACTACCAATCAGATGATTTCATCAGGTTGAATTGTTCCAACATTGGTGAAACAACCCTATATGATGAGATTTCACAATTAAGGCCAAATCATTATTTAAACCTCCATACATTAGAGATCAGAAGATACTGGCCCAATCAGACTACCTATTTTAGGCCCAGGAAAGAGATAGCTATTCAGTTGGCGGAGATGTTTACAGGTTATATGAAAAGCATCACGAACAGGTATGACATCATGTTGCCTGTTACTGCAGGAAAGGATTCAAGGATGCTACTGGCAGCTACAAAGGGGCATTCTGATAGTATTTACTATTATGTGAACAAGGATATGTCAATGCATGAAACTCATCCTGACATCCGGATTCCCCGGAAGCTTTTGCAGGATGTGGGACTGGAGTTCCATGTCCATTCGCTTCAACCTGTTGAAGATGAAGAATTCAGATCAGTCTATTTTCAGAATAATCCTTATGCATCAGAGTTTTTTTTGCCCCATGTCTATAATTATTATAAGGAGCATTCTAATAAGGTGAATATTCCTGGCAATATTGTTGGACGTAACTTTGGAAAGAACTATTTCAATAAGAGGAATATCACAGCTGAGTCGTTTGCAAAGTATTATGGGGTGAACAGGTATGATCATTCCATTAAATCATATAACGACTGGCTTGAAGAGGCATTCCCGGTGTGCAAGAGATATCGTATAGATATCAATACACTTTTTTACCTTGAAGAGAGATTATTCAACTGGGGTGGACAGATACAGTTGGAGAAGGATATTGCTACGGAGGATTATAATTTATTCAACTCAAGGCTGATTATTGAGAAGTTTTTATCTGTTAAATCAAGATATGCCACATTGCCGGTGCAGCCACTCCAACGTCAAATTATAAAAATATTGTGGCCAGAGTTAATGAATCAACCCATTAATCCGTCCCAAAGAAACTTCTACTACCGGATCTTGTATTACCTAGGGCTGTACTGGACCATTCGTCGGTTGAAATATCGACTTACATCAAATAAATAGAACAATTACACACAATACGAGGTATAAGACAATTATGGTAAAAGAAGTAATTAAAGATATTGCGAGGCCTATCTTAACTCCCCTGAGGCCGGGAAATATTTGCATGGTTCATATAGGAAGATGTGGAAGCACGGTGTTGTCATCCTTACTGCGACAACATAAGAATATATTCTGGGCATCGGAGTTCTACGTGCAGTATTTCCTGGAATGGGAAGCTCAGAACGGGGGCAGAGAGGTAAAAGGGACCATGCCAGGCGATGCAATTGACCTCGTCAAAGAAAGCATGAGAGAGGCCTTTCATAAATGGTATGGTATTGAAATCAAGCCTTTTCATTTGCGACTGATTAACTACTCAGCAGAACAATATTTTAATCAGCTCGAAGAACTGGGGTTTGATCATTTTGTAATCCTTGATCGCCATAACAGGCTCAGGAAAATGGTTTCAAGCATCGTGGCCCATAGCAAGAAGGACCAGTATCATGTGGAAGGTAAGTCGAAGGCGGACCTGAACAAGGTAATCATTGATATTGAGAAGGTTGAGATTGATTATGAGTCAAAACCGCTTCTTGAATATCTTCAGGATTATGACAGGCAATTTGATCAGGTGAATGAACTTCTCCAGGGAAGAAAGCTGCTGAACCTGAATTTTGAGGAGCATATTCAGGAGGATCCCAGGGTTGCTTATCACCAGATGTGTGAGTTTTTGGGATTGAAACCAAAGAATGTTAGTGTAAAGCTTTCAAGAACCAATCCATTTCCGCTGGCGGAGATGATAGAGAACATTGATGAGGTCAAAAGTGTTCTGGAAGGTACTTCTTATGAATGGATGTTAAATGAATAAAATATCGAAAAAATGTCAAAAATTATTGTGACCGGTGGTGCCGGAATGATTGGCTCTAATCTTGTGAAGAGACTTGTTGAAGAGAAGCACGAGATAGTGGTAATAGATAACCTGTGGAGGGGGAAACTGGAATATTTGAATGATGAAGTTACCGGCAGGCCTGTTATAGACCTGGATACCCGGTTTTTTAACATAGACCTGTCTAAAGAGATAAGTGATACTGCTCCTTTCGAGGGGACAGATTATATTATCCACCTGGCTGATGTGGTTGCAGGTATTGGTTATGTCTTTAATAACCAGGGAAGCCTCTTCAGGCAGAACCTGCTGATTAACTCAAATACAATTGATCTTGCCCGGAAACTTAAGATTAAAGGATTTCTTTATGCCGGTACTGCATGTTCATTTCCTGCGGAACTGCAGGACTCATTCGAGTATTCTCTTTTAAAGGAGGAGGAACTCTACCCGGCCAATCCCGAATCAGCCTATGGCTGGAGTAAGCTTATGGGAGTTTATGAAGCTGATATACTGGGGATGGAATCTGATATTGAGGTGCTCTCCCTGTTGTTTCACAATGTATACGGAGCTCCCTGTGATTTTTCCATTGAGAAGAGCCAGGTGATCCCTTCCCTGATCAGGAAAGCTATTGAATTTCCAAAAGGGGGAGATTTTGTGGTGTGGGGAAGTGGAAAACAGGGCCGTGCTTTTCTTCATATTGATGACGTAGTGGATGGAATACTGCTGGGACTGGAGAAAGGTTTTGGCCATGGCTATATTCAACTGGGCCCTGACTTCAGCACTACCATAGCGGAACTGGCGGGAACAATTGTAGGTATCTCAGGAAAAGATATAGAAATTCAGTTTGACACAAGCAAACCTGAAGGCGATAAGGCCCGTGCAGCTGACTATACCAAAGCCAGGGAAATCCTGGGATGGGAGCCCCGGGTTGCACTCAAAGAGGGACTGCAAAGCACCTATGACTGGATTGAAAAGCAGATAGGAGTGGATTGAAGCTCGAAGCAAAAACGAGAGAGATGAAAAGAAAATCCTTGCCGTAGCTTCTCAAGGTGGACAGTGGATTTAGTCCTTCACACAGCGAACAGAAAATCCAGCATCTTTATCGCGATAGCTTCTTCTTATTTGAGCATTTAAATTTTCAAGGAATCTAAACCAGGTACTTGTACTACTTGCTTGTGTGGCTGACCACCAGTAGGTGTACTCATAAATGAAATCACATTCTCCTTTACCGGATATTTTACCAGCTGGCAATGCAGTAAAACCTTTAATATCTGTAGCACCTACATTTGGATCCTGCCAGTGGGAAGTTCCCACTTCTTTGAGCATTCCCCCCTCATCAGAGCCGCGAGAACCTACGTCATCAGCTTCAGAGGGAGTAAGTCCCAGTTCTATTTCAAGTTCCTTCCACTCTCTATCGCTGGGTAAATGCCAGCCCGAAGGACAGACACCTCTTACACCACTTGGGCTGACATCAACAGAACCAGCCCCATTCATTGCAGCTGCCCATGTATAGAGCGCTCCATATTCATCTCCATTTGACGGATCGAATTTATAATAGCAATAAGCTTTATCATTTATGTCAATTCCTGTATCCCAGGATATGCTATCAGAAATGTATTGAATTGGAGTTCCATCCCAATATTGTTTAACTTTCAGATTCTCCGCCATCCATGTCTGTTGCCCAATTTCAACAGTCCGGTAGACATTGCCGTCCCGATCAACAACAGTATTTGGATCGTCGCTTGTTGTGAACTCTTTTGTTAATCCAAAACCATCACCGGCAGAGTTTGTTGCGTATGCGATCACATAGTAGTGAGTCGATGGTGATAATCCTGATAGTGTTGTAGAGAAGGAGACAGTGCCGTCCTCAATCGGTACGATGGTTCCGTCTTGCATCAGATCAGATGTGATGCCATAGTAAATACCTTGCTCTGATACTGTGGCACCCCCATCACTGGTAACATTTCCTCCCACTGTAGCAGAATTTTCTGACACAGAACTGGGTGTGGTTGTTGAGACTTCTGGTTTCTCAATAGTCGATGTGGTTGAAAAGTTAAGGATTTTGCCATAGGATGGACCGGCTGAATTGGTGGCGTACGCAACCACATAGTACCGCGTTGAAGGCGAAAGCCCTGAAAGCGTTGTAGAGAATGTGCCCGTTCCATCTCCAATGGGTAATGCTGTCCCCTCTTGCACCGGATCAGATGAAATGCCATAATATATGCCTCGCCCAAATACTGTGGCACCTCCATCCCTGGTAACAGTTCCTCCCACTGTAGCTGAAGATTCCATAACTGATTGTGGAGGGCTGGTTTCTACCTCCGGTTTTACGAATGCCTGACCGGTAAGAAAGGAATTTACATTGCCAAAAGATGTTCCTGCACTATTTGTTGCGAATGCAACAAAATAGTAGTCTGTATCATCTGATAATCCTGTTAGTGTATGGCTAAATTCCCCGGTCCCATCGCCAACGGTGATCTTAGTTCCATTGTTTGCAGGATCAGTTGATTCCCCATAAAAGATCCCCCTTTCGAATACGGCAGAACCGCCATTATTTAATACATTGCCCCCTACAACAGCTGAATTAGTCTCAATGGAGTCAGCGGAATTAGTGGATACACTTGGTTCCGAGTACTCCTGACCAGTCTCAAAATTTAAGGTAAGCCCATAAGAGGTACCCGCACTATTTACCGCATATGCCACGAAGTAATATTCCACTCCGTTGAGCAGACCTGTAACGGTCGTTGAATAGCTACCTGAAGAATTCTCAATAGATAGTTTCGTTCCTGTTCCAATTGCATCGGAAGAAGTTCCGTAAAAAACTCCAGTCTCAATAATGGAGGCCCCTCCATCATTAGTAACCTCTCCACCCAGAATCGCGCTGTTTTGTAAAACGGATTGTGCCGGTTTAGTGATTACACTTGGACCAGTCACATTGCTTCCAGTTAAGAAAGTCAATGAGGCACCGTAGGTAGTGGAGTCACTATTTGTTAAAAATGCCCGGATGCTGTAATTGGATGCCGGGGCTAATTCGGCTATGGACTGTGAATAATCACCTGTGGATGACGGTTCCCCCAATTCAACAATCCCATCATTATTTTCTTTTGTTGGCAACCGTTCAATGGCATATACAAAACCATGCTGATTGATCCCTTTTGTCCCTAGATCTACTATGGTGGCATCTGCAGTCCATGTGGTTGGTGTATTCTCGGATACGCTATTCGTCTCGACCTTAAAAATTTTCTCTGGTTCAAATTTTTTACAACCGTCTATGGAAATTGATACTCCAAAAACAATGATTGAGATTACCCACAGTTTATATTTCTGACTCAACTTCATTATTTGTTTACTCATCTACTCGTTTTAATTTTATAGATCGAGGTTATTTCCGTATAAATATGAAATCTCCTCCCTGATCACCTACATTCTTAATCTCACCGTATTGTGGGTCTGCCTCGCTGTTATTAAGGACAGCAGTTCGAAGGCTGTAAAAAAGATCTGATGCTGCGTAATATTGATCTTTATTCTTCCGCAGTCTTTCCAAAAGGAATTTGGCAAATTGACTCTTATCAGGTACTTCACTCAACCTTCCACTGGTCATTGCTTTTCTGCTAGGCAATTCATACAACTTCTCAATGGCCAGGGGAGCATCTGCAAAAGCGGCCCTGGTTGTGAAAATAGACCCACTGAAACATGCATCAGTAATGAGCAATGTGTGCTTTGAACCAATTTGCTTAATATAATCCACAAGCTGACTATTTCCAAACCAGTTTGCTGAGGAGATTTTTCTGGCATTTGAAGGTAACCAGTATCCAATGTTTGCATCTGCATCGAAGTTACCATGGCCGGCATAAAAAATGAGCAGATTGTCGTTGGAGCTTACTACACGAGACAAATGCTCCAGTGCGAGAATAATATCCTCACGTTTTGCATTCTCAATAAACTGGATATTGTCTTCCTCGAATGTATATCTTTCAGTTAAGACTTCATATAATTTCACTGCATCAGGTACTGGATTTTGCAAGGAGTTTAGGGCTGGATCTATGTATCTGTTGATTCCTATAATAAGCCCGAAATATTTCGATTCCTGAGATACTTTTTCAGCCAGCGATACTTCAATTGGAATATATTTGATGTTAAATCTCTTCTCAATAAATTCATTATTGCTATCAATAGCACCTATAATAACCGTATTATTGCCAGGAAATAATTCGAGATGTTGAGTAAACTTTCCTTTCTCATTTGGTTCAATAAATTGAGAATTTATCACAACAGATTCAAGCTGGTCCATACCAGAGATAGCTCCGTATATTAGCAAATCAGACTTGCTTGTTGTGTATTCGGATTGGCTATTGAGAGATGGGGATAGAATAATGATTTCTGGTGTTTTATTGCTCTCTGAACTAGGAAATGACACTTCCTTCTTCTCAATTTTCAGGTAGCCTTTTTCACTTTTGATTGTCTGGCCGTAAATACTCAGGCTGAAAATCAAAAGTATAAGGAGGATTGATAATTTCCGGTTTTTCATAGTTGACACATTTTTTCAGATTATCTAAAAGGTGTATCGAAGTGCAACCATTGGAGCCTTTAATTCAAATTCATAGTATGGCTCTACAGTGATAGAATTTTGTGCAGAGGATGATTTATTATTGAGTTTTGCTACTCCCAGAACATTCCAGGCAATATCAATGATCCATACCCCAATTGCTGAATATGCCAATGTTTTGGATAAATTGTCCTGCGATATGGATTTCTCATAGCGTAATTCTCGATCAGTGATATCAGAGGCTGACAAATATTCATTTGTGTAAGTTGAGTGAGCCATCCTGTTTAATACAATGGATCCACCAATGCATCCATATCCAACGACTCCTTTAATCCAGTGTGGTTTACCTGTCACTCTTGATAATCCGATGCCTGGGAACAGAAGTGATTGCACCATAATGGAGGCGGTTTTTACCTGCGCATGGTTAGATGTGCTTTTATCCGTTTTAGTAACAGGAATACTTTCTTCCAATTCAGCGAAAACCTCAACAGATATACCCTCATCAAGGGCTATATTATCTGCCTTCGGATCCCAAATAATCTCTTTGCCTTTTCCTCCATCAACCTTATGTCCTATGTCGCCAGTTAAAGACCTGGCATTTAAAGAATTACCATTAGAGTCGTACACTTTGATCCAGATATTATATTGATTATTATTACTGTGGCTATTGATATCATACCGGATACTAACCTTGTCCCCAATAAGTTGAAGGCTTGGGGTCGAAATATCTGCCGTATCCTGTCCATAGCCATTGAAATTTATACAAATCAAAAAGAGAATGATCTGTAGAAACAATCTTAAATTGGTGAGTTGTATTTGCCTCATATGAATAAAATTGACCATAGATCAACCATTGAAGATACAAAAAAATAGAGGATAGCTAAGATGATCTGATTTAAGAATTTGATGAATCGTTTGTTGACCCTGATTAATGAACCTGATGCTCAAAGCTTATTAGGCAACCAATTTTCCTAAAAATCAGTCATGTTTCTAATTAAATCAGAATCTAATATAAGATTGTTTTCTGTATACAAGGTAGTTGTAGAAGTTGAGTGCAATATTGAAACAAACTGAGGTCCTATTGCGTAACAAACTGAGGTCCTATTGCGTAACAAACTGAGGTCCTATTGCGTAACAAACTGAGGTCCTATTGCGTAATAATAGGTATTAAAAACTGAACGGAATATTGACAATACCTGAAATAGATAATATTTCTGTACTTTTGTAAGTTCTGTTCAAAGCTTTTTTAGTTGTGAAGATGGTGATATACAGGAGATATGTGTTTTTTCTCAGAAGTTTAATTCTGGGATTGTGCCTATTGTTGTCCGTCCCCGATCTGGTTGCCCAGAGGGACGATGGCGGCAGGCCTGATTTTTCTGTAATTATAAAAGAGAACGTGGAACCATGGCCTATGTCCAGCTTTGATGTCATTTTTAAGGCGGATATGGAAGAGGCCACTCCAGGTGGATATAAAAGGGATGAATGGCTTAACGCATGGGATCATCCACCCTATGAAAATCGTCTGGATCAGACGACTATTCTTGAGAAGGACGGTTCCCAGGTATTTAAATGGACCTATCCTGAGGGCACTTTTGGACCATCTAATGGCGGAGGTCAGTGGGAAGTTCACCTGGATGGACATCACGAGGAGATTTATATGTCATATAACATGCTCCTCAGGCCCGCATTTGATTTTGCACTCTCAGGTAAATTCCCAGGACTAAGGGCGGCCCGAATGAAGCGGGGCCTGGAGAGGGAGTAACATGGGATGACGGATTTTCAAACGGACTGGCATTCCAGGGCAAAAACGATCCCAGGGGGAACCTGTGCATGTATCTCTACTATCAGGATATGATAGGAGGGTACGGGAATCTTTATAAGTGGAAGGATCCTTATTCCTCGGAGAATTTGTTTGTATTCAATAAGGATAATATAAATGAAAGATGGTACAACATTACCATACGAATGGTTATGAATTCTGTCAACTCGGATGGAAGTGGCGGCAATGCCGATGGGCTAATGGAAGGGTTTATTGATGGGAAACTGATGTCATCATGGGGGGGCATAAAATTCAGGAACCATGATAACATTGGGATTGATGCGATGAAGGTTTATTCATTTTTTGGTGGGGGCGCGAACTCTTCTTCAGTCAGAAATGAGTGGGCCATATTCGATGATTTTTATCTTTTTACCTATACTGACGGTGTTGATGTCCCCAGGGGCCGCCAGCAAAGCCCTGATGGAAGGAACCTGAACCTTCCCTGGGTCAAAGGTGCGGATGCTCCTCCTCCTCCACTGAGTGAAGTTCCGGACACGGAAACGCCTGAGACTCCAACCAATATTGCCATCAATGACATAGGTTCCACCTCTATGACCCTTACATGGGACGCGTCAACTGATAATACAGGAGTAACCGGATACCGGGTTTTCGTTGATTTTGATCAGCCTGTCACTGTTACCTCCGGTACCAGTTATATATTGGAGGAGCTGATTCCCGGTACAAACTATGTGATGAATGTTACAGCCTTTGATGCTGCAGGGAACGAGAGTGAAAGATCTGCTACAGTCGAGGGGGAAACCACCTCTTTTGATGAGGAGCCCCCAACGGTTCCTGATGGCCTTGAGGTGGTAAGTTTTTCAGGTTACTCGATTCAATATGAATGGAATCCGTCATCTGATAATGAGGGGGTTGACATATACCGGATTTTTTTTGATGATGTATGGATCAGTGATCAGCCCGGAACTGGTTATACTGCACCTAACCTGGAGCCGGATACAGAATACAAGTTCAATGTCCAGGCTTTCGATGCAGCAGGCAATTTCAGCGCTCTGTCAGATCCGATTGTCCAGACTACCAGTGGACCAGACACTCAGCCTCCCTCCAGACCGGATGGTGTGGAGCCAACATCGGTTACTGAGACTACAATTTCGATCCAATGGAATGCCTCAACTGATAATATTGGTGTCGAACAGTACCTGATTTACTTGAATAATGCACTGAAGGAGACATCAAACAGTACGAGCGAAACACTGGGTCTGTTGCAACCCGGTCTTGATTATTCCCTTGAGGTGAGTGCCGTTGATGAGGCTGGAAATGAAAGCACCAGGTCTGCTGTGATTATTGTGACCACAAATAATGACGATATTACAACAGAGCCCTCCTTACCGAATGTGGCCATATCCAATATCAAGGACAATACAATCAGGCCAAGTTCAGTCTCCCAGCTCAGTTCCTTGGGGTTCACGGAGTTGAAGAATTACGGAATAGAAATATATGAAAAGGATAATCCTTCGGTAGCGCCCATTGTTCTGAAAGGACTTGAAACAGATTCAGTGCTGAATTTAGGGAGGAGCACTGACGGTCTGGAGGTGTTATATAATTTTGCAGAGGGGGAGGGCAATATAGTCCATGATATTTCCGGGAATGAACCTGCCCTGGATCTGCTCATTAACAGGGAGGGAGTTACCACCGAATGGCTCACGGGGCAGGGGCTAAGGATCCTGGGAAGTACAATTTTGGAGTTCCCTGGAACACCTCAAAGATTGACCCAATCTCTCGCTTCATCCAATGAGATTACCCTTGAGGCATGGGTTAAACAGGAGCAGATAGAGCAATCCGGACCTGCAAGAATTTTCACGCTGTCGTCGGGAAGCTCGGCCCGTGCTGTAACCCTTGGGCACGAGGGCAATAAGGCTGCATTTGACTATGTAATCAGACTCAACACTTCCGGTTCCAGTGTAAATGGTATCCCCGAGTTAATAACTGAACTTGAATTTACCACTCATAGTTTGCATCACGTGGTTTTCACACGTGATACTCAGGGTGACGAGAAAATCTACATCAATGGCCTCCGGCTGGCCAATGGAATGAGGAGTGGTGATTTTTCCACCTGGGATGATGATTACCACCTGGCCATTGGAAATGAAATTGATATGGGGCGCCCCTGGATAGGGATCATCTACCTGGCTGCCATATACAACAGGGCAATCAGGGAAAGCGAAGTGGAAGACAATTATGAATCAGGATTCGGGCGCATTGACTTTGTCAGTGAACTGGATACGCTTTCCGCAAATACCTCTTATGAACTGGTCCCTTTTGTCACCACCGATCAGGGCATCGTTTACGGAGAAACCAGGGATTTTATATATAAGAATGTGCTGTTAACCGATTCCTTTATGGCTATATATCCCAATCCTAATGATGGGAGGTTCTTTATCAAGGTTACGAACAATGATGAGAACCTGAAGTCAGTTATCCTCAGGATAGCTGACTTTACCGGGCAGGTTCATTATACCGATGACCTCGATTTTTCAGAGGGCCTGGTGGAGAATAATTTCGAAATATTGTTGCCTCCCTCCTTATCTGATGGTATGTATTCCATCATGCTGATTGCAGGCAACAAGTCTGTCGCAGAGAAAATGGTGCTGCTCAGATAGTGATCTCCAACCTTATTTTTTGCAGATCATTCTTATATCAATGACCGGATTTTATATGTAAACGACCTGTTTCCGGTAACTGACATTTTTTTAGCTTAGATGAGTACTGACTCCAATATCCGGAAACTCCCTTGGTAAAGACGTATAAAAGGCTTGTAATTAGCGGGTTATGTATAGAATTGTTTCTGCTTTCAAACTCTTTGCAACCATTGGTTAATTGATTGGTCAGATTGATCAAATATGTTCGATTCAGGTTGGTGTAATAATGCTGCTTATAGCTATCTTGTCCAAAATAAATAGAAACACATCCGGATATGTCACCTCCTTCCAGACTTGTTTATTCATTATTCTCGGTATGGCTGGTCATGCAATTCTCATTTGGAACAGCCCAAATCCGGTCAAACATCTCAGCACCACGAGTGTCTATCAGTGGAGAGGATATTGAGATTTTGTTTGATATCAGCACACCTGATGTTGTTGATTATTTCAGGATTTGGATTGTGGTAACGGATTCACTTGGTAAAAATATCAAGCCTGAATCCCTTCATGGCGATATCGGCCCACAGGTATCACCGGGAGCAGATAAGAAGATCATATGGAAAGGTGCGGTAAGGGATGTAGATCTGAGGAGTGGTGTTAATATTCAGGTGCAGGCCGAAGTGGCAGGATCCGATCAAAAAGATGAAGAACCGATACAGGAGGATGATCCTCAGGTAAAAATGGGTTCGGTCATAGCGCAGTCTCTTATTCTTCCAGGCCTTGGCCTCTCCAGAGCAACGGGGAATCCACATTGGATAAGGGGTGGGCTGGGGTACCTGGCTGTTGGATCAGCAGTTGTGTTTGATATATCTTCACAGAATAGCTATGATCAATATCTTCTGGAGAACGATGTAGCTGAAAGAGATGCACTGTATAGCAAATCAGTCAGTCATGGCAATTTGTCAAAAGTTATGTTTGGCTGCACAGCCATGATTTGGGTTGGTGATATTATATGGAATGTTGTTGCTGTTAAAAAACTAAATGCCGTATCTGCGGAAAAGAGAATGGGATTATCAATATCACCCACCTATGAACCTGTGTCAAAAACCCTCCTGTTTGCAGTTAAGTATAAGTTTTAGCAAATCGGTATAAATCTACTGATATGAACTTTAAAATTTTTTCTATCCTCTTAATCACATTGTTGCTCGCCTCAGTTATGAGTGGCCAGACCCTCCGGAGTGAAAAGGTGTTTTTCAAGCTGGAGGAACCAAAACAGCGATCAGTTGAATCTTCGGTAAAGGAGGTTCCGGGAATCACATTCCTGTCACCCTCTGTTAACGAAAGTGAGGTTTTCGATACCGACCAGCCTGAAATCCAGATCCTGGCACAGATCAGTTCTTCCACCGGACTAGAATCGGTTGTTTTGAATTCCCGGATTGTGGAGCCCTCAAGCGATGGAAAGGTTTCCCAACGGCTTGATCTCTTTCCCGGTGAGAATACCATAATTATTGGAGCTCTGGCCAAGGGAGGCGGATATTCTGAAAAAAGGATGCGGATCAAATACTCACCCAGGCAAGTTTCTTTGGCTGAGAAAGTGAATAATGAGTCGCTGTATTATGCATTGATTATCGGAATTGATAATTATATGGATCCGGCCATTGCTTCGTTGGACAATGCAGTCAGAGATGCAAATCGAATAAAGGAGGTGTTATTGGCCCGCTATACTTTCAATAAAGGAACTGTTACTTTGCTTGAGAATCCCAGGAGAGAGGATATTATTTATGCATTGGAGAATCTTGCAAGGCGTGTGACTACCAAGGACAACCTGTTTATCTACTATGCAGGGCACGGGAATTTTGATAAGAAAGCCAATATTGGTTATTGGCTCCCGTCCAATGCAAGGAAAATATCATCAGCAGAGTGGTTTAATAACAGCCAGCTGGTTGACTATCTGAAGAGAATTGATACTAGACACACACTTTTAGTCTCTGATGCCTGCTTCAGTGGATCAATTTTTACAATGAGGACTGCATTTTCTGATGCTAGCATGGCTGTTGAGAAGTTATACGACCTCCCAAGCCGGAAAGCAATGACAAGTGGAAGAGTAGTCGAGGTCCCTGACGAAAGTGCATTTTCCCGGTATTTGATTGATCGCCTGGCAAAAAATAAGGATCTTTATTACTCTACCAATGATTTATTCAATAACATCAGGACTGCTGTGATTAATAATAGCGAAACTGTTCCTCAATATGGAGAAATTAGAAATGTGGGTGACGAGGGGGGAGAGTTTATTTTCATCAGGAAATAGCTTGCAAATTTACTGAAAGGTATTGCTTTTATAACTGAAATTATCATGAAAAGGATTACATCACTTCTGTTATTCGTTTGTTTACCACTTTTCATTATTGAATGCTCAAGGGAAGAGCAGGTAAGGGTAATGAAGGTTGAGACTCAATCTGTAAGTAACATAAGTTATTATTCATGTTCGGTTTCGGGTCAAATTATTGACCAGGGCGATGAACCCAGCTTAATTTACGGTTTTTGCCTTGATGAGCTTGGAAATCCGTCACTTGAAAGTGGAAGAGTCATACAGGTTGATTCAAAAAATTCTCAGGGGGAATTCTCAGCCGATATAAGCGGATTGATTTGTGAAACAGGCTACTCAGTAAAGGCATTTGCCAGGAACTCCAAAGATACGGTCTACGGGATACAGAAAGATTTTTCAACACAGGAATGCATTTCTCACTCAGAGATTTCAACCAGTGCAGTGTCAGGAATAACCTATAATTCTGCTATTGGGGGAGGAACCATCACCAGTGATGGAGGAAATGCCATTACTACCCGCGGGATCTGCTGGGGAACCTCCCCTGGCCCATCCTTATCAGGTAGTTTCAGCGTTGAGGGTTCAGGAACAGGATCGTTTACCAGTACCATGAACGGCCTGAACTGTGAAACGCTCTACTATGTCCGGGCTTATGCTACAAATGCCCTGGGAACTGTTTTTGGAGAACAACTAAGCTTTTCCACCAGTGAATGTCCTTCCAATTTGCCATCGCTTACTACCTCAGCAATTGGTAACATAACGGAAAATAGTGCGAGTGCGGGTGGGAATGTAACAAGTGATGGTGGAAAAGCAATCACTGCAAGAGGAGTATGCTGGAGTATGTCTCAAAATCCTTCCATATCAGATGCACATTCAAGTGATGGGGAAGGTACCGGGATCTTCAACAGTACATTGGACGGGTTAAGTTGCAAGACAGCATACTATGTAAGGGCCTATGCAAGTAATGAAGCGGGAACTGCATATGGGGACCAGGTTTTCTTTGAAACAAGTGAATGTAGTGTTGACCTTGCCACTGTTACTACCTCTGGAATTACAAGTATCACTCAGACAACTGCTCTGGGAGGTGGATCTGTGTCAAATGATGGAGGTGCCTCAATAACGTCGAAAGGTATATGCTGGAGTACTTCGTCCACTCCGAGCACATCTGATTTCACAACGTCAGATGGTTCAGGATCAAGTAGTTTTTCAAGCGTAATGACAAGTTTGAGCTGTGGAACTACCTATTATGTAAGGGCCTATGCTGTAAACAGTGCAGGGACCGGCTATGGTGATCAGCTAAGCTTCCAGACCACCTCATGTCCGGTTCCACCAACGGTGTCAACCGCTTCCATAAGCTCTGTAACGGAAACAACTGCAACAGGAGGCGGAAATGTAAGCTCCGATGGAGGCGCTCAGGTAACAGATGTCGGAGTATGTTGGGGGCTGACACATAATCCGACCCTCGATGACTACAATACCGATGATGGATCAGGTGTAGGGACCTTCACAAGTAGTATAACAGGGCTTTCCTGCAGTGAGACTTACTATGTCAGGGCCTATGCTATCAATTCAGCGGGTACTTCTTTTGGTGAGGAGAAGGTATTAATTACTGAAACCTGTACGGTGACTGATATTGATAATAATGTTTATCCGACTGTAAAGCTCGGGGAACAAATATGGATGGCTGAAAATCTAAAGGTTACTCACTATTCTGACGGAACAGCCATATCTCTTGAATTGGATGACACAGCATGGGATGATCTTTCAGAGACTGAAAGGGCCTATTGTTATCAGGAGGATGTCGTATCCAACTTGGATAATTATGGAGCGCTTTACAATTGGGCAGGGGCAATGAATGGTTCATCAAGCAGCAATTCTAATCCAAGTGGGGTCCAGGGGGTATGTCCATCCGGATGGCACCTTCCGAGTGATAGTGAATGGATGGAACTCGAAAGTTACCTTGGTATGACTTCCACCGAAAGAAATAAAATGGAGAACTGGAGAGGTACTGATGAAGGTGAGCGATTAAAGATCACCGGGACCACTTACTGGGATAGTCCAAATTACGCCACTAATTCGACCACCTTTTCAGTCCGTGGAGGAGGATTCCAAAATACTACTGGAATCTATGGCAACTTTAAAAGGAATGCAGATATTCATAGTTCGACAGATTCAGACTATAGTGTTATTTTCCGTGGATTCAAGCACGACCTCACGGGTGTATTCAGAGGAATCTATAGCAAAACAGCCGGATTCTCAGTAAGGTGCGTGAAGGATAAATAATGATGGTAATCTAATGTGAATATGTTGATTTCATTGGTGAATGACTGATTTGAAGAGACTAAAGGATGCCTAGGATATTTCGTCCTGTCCCCAATTGACCTTGATGAAGATGATGTGATCGTCATAAGGGTCAATGAATGAGGGTTTTGGGTGATGAATTTCCCCAAGATTTCGTTATTGCTTCCCATGCAACCAATTGGCTTAATGAATGGTCTGATTGATCAAATATGTCTGATTTTTGTTGGTTAATTATGTCACTTTTGGCTAATTTATCTCGTATATAGTTAGAAACTATATCTTAATTCGAAGGAAACCTGTTTTAATGATGAAGAAATCTATCCAACCGATTATAATTATACTCGCAGCCCTGCTGCTTTTTTCACCTCAGCAAACCTTTTCCCAGGGATATCGAATCCTGCCACTGGGGAACTCCATTACCGTGGGTTGGAACGGCACAACACCTCCCGAGGCGGATGCCATATCATACCGGAATGAATTGTATAATCAGCTGTCCGGAGCTTTATACACCTTCGATTTTGTGGGTCACGACAATGCCGGGTGGAGTATACTTTCTGATTCTGAGCATGGTGGGATCAGCGGAAGTCGTGGACAGTATGTAGTACGACTGCTTCAGGATGGATATGACTTGAGGTGGAGTGAGCAAATCACAACGGGAAGCCAGCCTTACCTGGATCAATTTCCGGCCGATATTATTTTGTTGCATATAGGGACCAACGATATTACGCACGGGGAAGGTAGTGCTGCAACAGATGTTGAAAATATTCTGGATGAAATTGATTTATGGGAGCTCTCCAGCGGCACCCACGTTGCTGTATTTGTGGCCCAGATCATTAGCAGGACTGATAGTCCGGCCGACAGTGTACTCACTGAAACATACAATGATAATTTGGCCACCATGATTGCCGGCAGGGGGGATGCCTCAGTTTTTGTAGTGGATATGGAACATGGCGCCCTGATCGATTATGCTACAGAGATGGAGGCCGACGGGATTCACCCCGGCCAGGCAGCTTATGATAGTATGGGTATTAAATGGTTTGCGGAACTGGATAAATACATGGGGGCACTGCCTGCGACCCCGGGTGGATTTTCACTTGGAGGGGAAACATCATCCTCAATACTGTTGACCTGGAGCGATGATGCTGATAACGAAAGCGGATATGAGATTGAGAGGTCAGCCAACGGATCCGGAGGAACTTTTGCCCTGGTGCACACCACAGGGACAGGGGCAAGCTCCTGGACAGATACCAACCTTGACGATGAAACACTTTACTACTACCGGATTCGAGCCATCAATGCCACCGGCCCTTCACTCTATACTTCCATTCTGAGCACAAGCACCCTGCTGGCTGTTCCGAATCCTCCCACGGTTCTAACCGTGGAGAATTTTTCATCCGCATCCATAGAGCTCTCCTGGACGGATAATTCGGATAATGAAAGTGGTTTTGAGATTGAAAGGTCCCTGACAGCTTCTCCCGGGGGCTTTTCCCCATTGATTACCACAGGAGCGGAGACAACAGGGCATACAGATAATAACGGGCTTGCCGAACTTACAACTTACTACTACAGGATCAGGGCCACTAATGCCGCCGGGTCGTCGACCTACTCCAATGTGGTGAGTGCGACTACCACACAGACTGCGCCCGCAGCACCCACCGGTCTGGCTACCGGGACCATCACCACCAGTTCCATTCAGCTTACCTGGAACGATATTGCAATAAATGAATCCAGTTACGTGGTTCAACGCTCACTTAGTTTTGGAAGTGGGTATAACACCGACTGGACGATTGCTGCAAACAGCACTTCCTTTACCGATAGCCCCCTCCCCGAGAACACCCTTTACTATTACAGGGTATATGCAAGCAACGGTGCCGGAAACTCAACTTACAGCAACGTGGTAAGCGCACGCACCCTGCTATCAATACCAGATGCCCCCACTGGTCTTTCAATAGGGGTGGTAACAAGCAGTTCCATTGCAATTTCGTGGGATGATAATTCGGATAATGAAAGCGGATTTGAGATTGAGCAATCGCTCCCTCCGGGCGATGATTTTAGCCTGATCCATACCACCTCGCCGGGTGTCCAGGGATATAACAATACCAGTCTGGATGATAATGTCACCTACTATTACCGTGTCAGGGCAATCAATACAGCAGGAAATTCCGCCTATACACCCGTTGCCAGTGCCACCACTGACCTTGCAGCTCCCGATGCTCCCTCAGCTCTTACTGTTGGTACAGTTACCAGCACTACCATCCAGATATCGTGGAGCGATGAATCCGACAGCGAAACCGGCTTTGAGGTGGAGCGCTCGCTGAGCCTCACCGGGGGATATGGTTGGGTATTTACTACCAATCCTGATATCGAAACCTTCACCGATACGAACCTGGATGACAATCTCCGCTACTATTACCGTGTCCGCGCAGTAAATGGAGCCGGGGAATCTTCCTATACTTCTTCGGTATCTGCCCGCACCCCGCTGGCCCCTCCCGACGATCCCACCACCCTGATATTATCAGGAGTGACCACCAGTTCCATCTCCCTGATCTGGACCGATAACTCGGACAGCGAACTTGGCTTCCAGATCGAGCGCTCAACCGATACAAATGACAATTACTCAGTGATTCACATCGCTGGTCCCGATGTGCAGGCCTACACAAATATCGGATTGGAAGACAATACCCTGTACTACTACCGTGTCAGGGCATACAACGCTGCAGGTTTTTCAGGATATACAGCTGAAGCAAGTGCTACAACCCAGCTTTCAGCACCATCTGCACCCAGTGGACTGACTCTTGACAATATAAGCCACAACTCCATGAGGCTGAACTGGGTTGACAATTCGGACAATGAGACTAATTTTGAGGTGGAACGCTCTCTTACTCCGGGTACCGGCTTCGTTCCCATTACCTCAACGGCAGCCGATATCACTACCTATACCAATTCGGGCCTGCTTGAAAATACGACCTACTATTACCGGGTAAGGGCCACAAATGCCTCCGGAAATTCACCTTTCTCAAGTGAGATCAGCGCCACCACTCTGCTGCTTGCCCCCAACGCTCCCTCCAACCTTGTGCTTAGCAATATTACAGTCAGCACCATCGACCTGAGCTGGGTGGATAACTCCACCACCGAGAGCGGATTTGAGATTGAGCGCTCCCTGCGCCTTAACAACGGTTATCAATTGATTTTTACTGCTGGGGCAGATGTTGTTACCTACGCCGACGTGAATCTTGATGACAATACGGAATACTTCTACAGGGTCAGGGCAATCAATGCCTCCGGTTTTTCGACATATACTCTTGTGGTAAATGCAACAACACTGCTAGATGTCCCTGATGCTCCTTCTGCCCTGGAGGCAGCGGTAACATCAGTCTGTGCCATTGATCTGAAATGGACCGATAATTCGGATAGTGAAGTGAGATTTGAGATTGAGAGGTCACCTTCTGTATTAAACGGCTTCACTGTTGTGGGAACAACCACGGCTGATGAAGTGACTTTCACCGACCTGACCTCTACGAATTTTAACCGTTACTATTACAGGGTCAGGGCATATAATGCATCCGGCTACTCTGAATATTCGCCCATCAGATCTGTTGCTGTAAACATTGTACTCTCTGGAGGAACCATTGGTGTTGACCAGGCCATCTGCCCATCCGGTGATCCGGAAGAGATCCTGAACATAGTGCCCCCTTCCGGCGGCGGAGGAACATGGATCTATCAATGGCAGTCAAGGATCACCACCGGGATATTTACTGACATCCCCGGTGCAACCGGGCTCATATACAATCCTCCCATGGGTTTGGCTGAGACCACCGAATACCAACGGGTAGCCACCACCGAATGTGGTGTGGTTCTGTCAAATATTGTAACCATTACAGTGGAGGACAGCGAGCTTCCGGTGTTTACTTACTGTCCCAATGACACCACCATACTTATTGAGAGACATGAGACGACGGCTCAGGTCCTTCCCTCCAATCCGATAGTAACTGACAACTGTGAGATTGTTGCACTGACCTGGTCTCTTGCCGGGGCCACCACTTCAGTTTCTCCTGCGACGGGTATTAACTATGTGGGCAGCCAGATATTTAATCAGGGCCTGACTATTGTAACCTACCGGGGTGAGGATATCTTAGGGAACATAGCGCAGTGCAGCTTTAATGTGATTGTTGAGAAGAAACGTCCGGAGGTGCTGAACGTTTCCATTCCAAACGGATATATGAAAATCGGTGATGTGATTACCGCCACGATTACCACCGGGAATGACGGAGAACTTGCCTATTCACTTCTTACTGGTAGTATAGGCGGGTATCCACTTACCAATTTTCAACGCATTAATGCGACCACTTACCTGGCGAACATCACCATTACTGAAGGTGGTAACAGCTATGCGGCCGTCCAGGATATACCTGTGGAGAACCTGGTACTGTCGGATGGTTCAGCTTCAAGCCTTCCTTTCATAATTCCCATTGCTCAGGATAATGACCTGCTTGATGCTATGAATCCGGTAATTGCATCTATGACTGCGGTTCCGGGTGCCTACAAGATTGGAGATGTCCTGCATATCGATATTGTTTCCGATGGCTTATACTATACCATCCATCCCAATTCGATTATTAATGGCATCTATCTTTTCTTTGAACAGGCAAACGTGGTGTTCAGCGAGACTGGTGGAGGTAACTATCGCTTAAGTTATACCATTCAGGAGGGTGAACTTGATGTGGAACAGGGTGAGCTAAATGTCACGGTAATGCTGATTAAACCTTCCGGGAATATTGGTGAACCCAATTCAACTGTGGGGAATACTAATGCTGTATCAATAGATGCACACTCACCTGCCCTCACAAGGCTTGAAGTGCCATCCATTGCAGTGGGTGTCGGAGGTACCGTACAGGTGACCATCACTTCTGATGGTGAAGGATACAACGTGGAATCGGGTACTGTGATTAATGGAATTCCCCTGAGCAGTTCCAGGGTAAGCTACTCCGAACTCACGGGCGGACTCTACGAACTATCATATGTGGTTGCCAGCGGTGACGGCGCTGTAACACCAGGATTGCTTGAGGTCAGTCTTGTGATGAGCGATCCTTCCGGTAATATCAGTTCTCCCTATTCGGTGCTGCAATCTAATTCCCTGGAGATCTATACCGGTCTTCCCACAGCTAATATTGCAGGTGCTACCGAGTTATGTGAAGAGGAGCCCGCCGAATTGCAGGTATTCCTCAGTGGAAGATCACCCTGGTCGATCGAACTTTCAGACGGCACCACCACCACCACCTATGAGAATATCACTGATCCGGAATATGGAATCACCATTATGCCCACCCGAACCACTACCTACCTGGTAAGCCAGGTTACTGATGTAAACGGAGTGGTAAATAGTGGAAGCAATTCCCTGGAGGTGACCGTACATCCGAAAACGGATGTGGAGATTATTAACATGGAGAGCGGGTACGGGGTTGAGTCAGATCCGGTTCAACTTGAGGCCAGTATTTCAGGCGGGACATTCTCCGGACCGGGAGTAAGCAGTATCACGGGCATATTCAGCCCGGCCCTGGCCGATACGGTGGATTCGCCCCATACAATCTATTACAAGTATGAGAATGACAATGGATGTATAAGTGTTGACAGTGCCCTTGTATTTGTCCTGGGAGCTGAAGGTGATATCTTTATCCCCAGCGGGATTGTCTGTGATGACGGGGATGAATTTGATATCAGCGCATCGAATATTGCAAGTGCCACCGGTTCATTTGTGCTTCTCAATGAGAACCAGCAGGAAGTTTCCGGTCTGACCGATCACCATGACAATACTGCCACCGTCGATCCGGGAGTTTTGCCTGAGGGATTTTACACAATAGAATATGAGTACATTGATGATGTTACTCTCTACCTGAGGGTCTCCTTTGTCGTGGAGTCGGTGGGTACACCGGTCATCACTTCTCAGATTGAGGACTCCTATTGTCAGAGTGATGCTCCCTTTGCCCTTGTTTCTGATATGCCGGGAACGGTCTTCTCGGGAGCCGGAGTGACAGGGAACGTGGCCGGTGGATTTATGTTTGATCCGGGTCTTGCCAATATCGGAGGCAACACGGTCATCTGTACCTTCGGCACAGAGAGTGGCTGTTCAAATAGTTCACAGGTGGATATTATGGTGCTCTTTGCACCGGAAGTCCTGTTCACTCTTAGCACAAACTGTATACCTGTTGAGGGCGGATATGTGACATTTGGCAATCTTACAAGCGGTAAGGTGCTGGTTGAGAGCTGGGAGTGGAACTTTGGAGATGATGACAGCGGAGAAAATAACAGCAGCAACCTGGTAGATCCTTCACACTTTTACCAGGTTCCAGGTGAATACTCCATCGGGCTGACAGTAACCACAACGGAAGGTTGTGTCTCAAGTATGGTGGTGGATACTTTGCTCGCTTCCCAGCCTGTGGCTGATTTCACATGGATCAGTGATTGTTATGTGACAGGTGAAGAGGTGAAATTTATGGACAGGTCCTCCCTCGGAATTTCATTGATCGACTCCCTGGAATGGTCCTTCTTTACTGCCGGTGATCAACTGATGGGGGAGATCATAACCACCTCTTCTATGGATTCAGTACGTTTTGCCTTTCCATCCCTGGACGATTATAAGGTCAGGCTGATTACCAATACAGGTGAGGGCTGTGTCGACACTGTAAACAAGGTGCTGGAATTGCGCCCGACCATTGAACTTGACAGTGAGGGATACATAGAAGGCTTCAATGATTCTGAAGGATCATGGATGATCTCTTCCGATGACCAGGTTGAGAGCTGGACATGGGATGTCCCCGATTTCAAGGGGTATGATCAGAATCCGGAAAACAAGGCCTGGTTTACGGCTCTGCCTGACGATGAGGTGGACTATCTGGAAAAGTCCTGGATACAGAGCCCCTGCTTCGATTTCAGAGGAATAGATAACCCCCTCATTAAACTGGATATCATGCGGAGTTTTATTCCCAGTATTAACGGGGCAGTACTTCAATACCGGGATGTTTATGAGGAAGGCTGGAAAACTGTTGGAGATCAATCGCCCGGAATTGAATGGTATAATTCTCATGATATTACCAATAAGCCGGGGGGAAGTGTTTCAGGATGGACGCTCCAGGTATTCAATCCGGATAGCTTATGGGTTTCTGCCATGCACGACCTGAACCAGGTTGACGGCATATCGAATGTAGCATTCCGTGTAGCATTAGCCACTACCGGTGCACAGGGCATCGGAAACCAGGGTTTTGCCTTTGATAATGTGGCGATATCGGAGCGTTCGAAACGCACTGTTATCGAGTATTTCACAAACTCTTCCGATGTTAATTCGGCTACAACAGATGCGAAGATCGAGGCCATTACCAAAGAGTTCCAGGATGAGGTTATCGATCTTCATTACCACATGGATTATCCGGGACTGGATCCAATGAATGAGAACAATCCGGATCTGGTGTCGAATCGGTCAGACTTTTTTTACGGAGTTCCGGAAGTTCCCTATGCCATACTGGATGGAGGTGAGAAAGCTGAATATCGGTACAATTTCGCCGGGATATCCTCAGGGCTCATGGAAGATCATCTCAGTCTTCTTTCACTGGAGATTCCATCCTTTGAAATTGAGCTGGAGGTGGAATGGCTGGAGTCAGGACTACTCGCAAGTTCTACAGTTACCTGTGTTTCACAGCACTACAGCGATTTCGTCCAGTTATATGTGGCTGTATTTGAGACTTCGGTCACCGCATATACCGGAGCAAATGGGAAAACTACTTTCAGGAATGTGATGCTGGATATGCTTCCATCCCATGGCGGGAAACTAATAGGTGATAACTGGGTATACGGAGAGAGTGATACATGGAGTTATCCCTGGATCTACCCAGGACACGTGGAGGATGAGGGTGACCTTGCTGTTGCTGCCTTTATACAGGACAGGACCACATACCAGATCCTGCAGGCAGCTGTTGTTTATAAGGATCCGCTGGTGGGCATTGATGATCCAAAGACGGGGATAACAGAGCTTCATCTCTATCCAAATCCCGCCAGTGACCATTTCTTCCTGAATCTGGGAAACCGAACACAGGCAGAAGGCCGGGTTGAACTCCTGGACATGAACGGACGCCTGTTAATACATGAGATTGTTCCCCCCGGAAACCAAATTATCCAGGTGGATATCCAGGACATTGATGTGGGCGTGTACATTGTACGGTGGACCGGTTCTGAGGGATCCCGCGGTTTGAGTAAGATTGTGAAAACCAGGTAGATATTAAACTATTAATTCATGTATGGACTCAGATACATAGGAGTCTTATGCCTGTATTTCTTTGCTCTGATCTCCGGTAACGGACAGGTCTATATCAATGAATTTCAGGCGTCTAACATCACCACGGTGCTCGATCCGGATTTCGGTTATACCGAATGGATCGAGTTCTATAACGCTGGTGGGGCCACCGATCTGGACGGGTATTATTTATCTGATGATCTGTCCGATCCGTACCAGTGTGAGATAATTGACCTGCATATATCTTCCGGTAGTATTTCGGGGATCTGGCTGGTGGAGGAGTCTAATATACTATCAGCCGAATTTAAACTGGACCCGGAAGGGGGGAGCCTCTACCTGTTCAGCCCCTCCATGGAAATGGTGGATTCGGTATCATACGGAAAGCAGTTTTTAGATGTATCCATGGGCCGGAATCCTGCGAACATCAATACCTGGTCATATTTTCCTGAACCGACACCCTGGATGATCAATGGAACCCTGGCTGTAAATGATACTATACCCTCTCCCGGGATTATCTTCTCCCTGCCGGGCGGCTTTCATACAGGATCAGTCACTGTGGAGCTGAGTCCGGCCCTACCAGGATATGAGACCAGGTACACCCTTGATGGTTCCTGGCCGCTTCCCTCATCAATCCTCTATTCAGGTCCACTTGAGATCTCGGAGACAACTGTTGTCAGGGCCCGGACCTTCAGAACAGGAAAAATTCCGGGAGAAGTTGTCACCAATACATACATTCTGAATGACAGCAGTTCATTTCCGGTGATCTCCCTCTCCACCGACAGTGAGAACTTTTTTGATGATGAGATCGGATTTTGGGTGGTTGGTGTTAACGGGGTCGATGGTAACTGTATTGAATATCCGGCCAACTGGAATCAGACCTGGGAGAGGCCGGTCAATATTGAGTATATTTCACGTGAGGGCAAGCAGGAGTTGAGTCAGCTGACCGGAGCTAAGATCAACGGGAATTGCTCCAGGAAAAGCAGTTTTAAGTCACTCGGGATCTATGCCCGGAAAAAGTATGGAGATAACAGCCTGGATTATCCTTTTTTCAGGTCCAAGGATATTGATTCATTTAAGGGGCTGGTTCTGAGGAATTCCGGAACAGATGCCTATTTCTCCCTTTTCAGGGACGGTTTTATGCAGAGCCTGGTTATTGGGAAGATGGATCTTGATTACCAGGCTTTTGAACCGGCTGTGATATTTCTAAATGGGGAGTACTGGGGTATCCTGAATATCCGTGAAAAGCTCACCGAACACTATCCAGCCGTAAACTATGGTCTGGACAGTGATGATATAGATATGCTTGAGAGGGAGTTCTATATTAAGAGAAATGAAGTTATCAGTGGATCGGGAGAGCATTATAAGGAGATGATGGAGTATATCGAGGAGAATGATCTGTCGGAGCCTGCGAGCTACTCCCATGTGGAAGCAAGCATGGATATTAACGAATACATGAACTACAGCGTTGCCGAGATCTACTTCGGTAATTCTGACTGGCCCGGGAATAATGTGAAGTACTGGCGTCCCCATACAGAGGGTGGCAGGTGGAGATGGATTTTGTTTGATACAGATCATAGCTGGGGCTTATATGAAGAGGAAGGGTCCATGCTTGATGTGGTAACAACCCCTGCGCTTCATACACTGATTTTCCGAGGCCTACTTGAGAATGAAGGTTTCCGGGATGAGTTTATTCAACGGATGGCTGCTCACATCAATACAACCTTTCATCCCCAGGTGGTTACCGCCATTTTTGACAGCATAAAAGGCAGCATGGATGTTGAATTGCCCAGGCACAGGGAACGTTGGGGGAGGCCATCAGAATATCAATACCCCAGACATACCGAAAACATCATGCCTGCTTTTACTGCCAGCCGCCCCGATGAAATGAGAGAGGAATTTATGGATTTTTTCAATATCCCGGGGATGTTCAATCTCACCTCTGAGGTAAATGATCCGGATTATGGTGAGATCAGGGTTTGTGAGGTAAGCATGGTCTCAGGGCTCACCGGCTCCTATTTCAAGGAAGTCCCACTGAGATTGACGGCAGTTGCACGCAGCGGTTATCGATTCTCCCACTGGGAAGGGGCCGCTTCCTCCACGAGCAGTGAGGTATTCCTGGAGTTGTCGGCCGACAATTGGGTGAGGGCTGTATTTGAGCCTTCCGTTTCCATCGAAGGCGTTTTTCTCAATGAGGTATCAGCAAGTGATAAGAAGGATATTGTTGATGACTATGATGAAATGGAAGACTGGATCGAGATACACAACTCAAATGCATTTGATGTGGACCTGGCCGGATGGTACATCTCGGATTCGGCAGGAGATGCCGGGTACATGATACCTGCAGGATATCCTGAAGAGACAACCGTTGCGGCTGGAGATTACCTGCTACTCTGGTGTGACGGGGAGATCCGTCAGGGCGCCCTACATACCAGTTTTAAGCTGCAGAGTGAAGGTGAGACTCTCTCCCTGTACCAGCCTGTGGGTACAAGCCTCATATTGAAGGAGACGATTACATATCCTGGTATACCGCGTGCGCTTAGCTATGGACGAAGTGTTGTGTCAGGCAGGTGGGAGTTCCTGCTTCCCACTCCCATGGCGGCCAACCTGGTGGATGGCCCAAAAGTTTTACGCATCAATGAATTCCAGGCAAAAGCCGGGGGGTATAAAGATGAATGGGGAGAGGAAGAAGACTGGATAGAGATTTACAATCCCACAGCAGATAGTATAGATCTGGGAGGCCTGTTTATTACAGACAGCCTTTCAAATCCACTTAAATACCTAATTCCCTCTGCAGATGCACTGACCCTTATCCCTCCCTATGGATTTGCCCTGTTCTGGGCCGATGGTCAGCCTGAACAGGGGCCTATGCACCTTGATTTCAGGCTGGACAGCCGTCAGGAGGAGATCGGATTGTACCAGGTAGGAGTTGGGATGATCGATTCCGTGACCTATCTGAATGAATTCCGTGAGAGTGTTTTGGGACGGTTCCCTGACGGAGGCCCTGATTTCCGGATTGTCTCACCGACGCCTGGTGCATCCAACGGGTTGAGGTTCCTGGAGGGTATTTTTATCAATGAGTTCATGGCCGGAAACGGAAGCGTCCACCAGGATGAGTTCGGGGAGTATGATGATTGGATTGAGCTTTTTAATGGCAATGATTTCTCCATTGACCTTGGGGGGACTTTCATGACCGACTCACTGGAAGATCTGTCACAGTACCGGATTCCATCCGACGCCCCTGAACTAACCACGATCCCAGCGGGGGGATACCTGGTGTTATGGGCTGACGGAGAAGAGCATCAGGGTGTTTTGCACCTGGGATTTAAACTGAGTGCCGGGGGAGAGGAGATCGCCCTGGTTCAGCCAGACGGGGTGGGGATTATAGATTCGCTGATTTATAATAACCTGGATGCGGACATCTGCCTGGGAAGGCTGGAGGATGGAAGTGATCATATCCAGATGGTCTCACCCACACCCGGTTTTGCCAATGAGGTGAGGTTTCTGCAAAATGTACATATCAATGAATTTATGGCCGGAAACAGGAGTACCTATGCAGATGAGTTCGGTGAATATGATGACTGGATTGAACTGTATAACGGCAACGATTTCGCCATTGATGTTGGCGGAACTTTCATGACCGATTCGCTGGGTGAACCTGCCCGGTACCGCATTCCCTCATATGCTCCCGACTCTACCACCATCCCTGCAAAGGGCCACCTGCTATTGTGGGCCGACGGGGAGGAGCAGCAGGGTATAAGGCACCTGGGATTTAAACTGAGCACAGGGGGAGAGGAGATCACCCTGGTTCAGCCAGACGGAGTGGGGATTATAGATTCACTCATTTATACCGAGCTGGATGCGGACATCTGCATTGGAAGGCTGGAGGATGGAAGTGATCATATCCAGATGGTCTCACCAACACCCGGTTATGCCAACGAGGTGAGGTTCCTGCAAAATGTACATATCAATGAATTTATGGCCAGTAACAGAAATTCACATCCCGATGAAACAGGCGAGTATGACGATTGGATTGAACTGTATAACGGCAATGATTATGCTGTTGATATTGGCGGGGCCTTCATGACCGATTCCCTGGGGGATCTGATGAAATTCAGGATCCCATCCCATGCATCCGACTCAACCACCATCCCCGCCCTGGGATACCTTATATTATGGGCTGATGGAGATGAGGAGCAGGGGGTACTGCACCTGGGATTTAAGCTGAGCAGCGAAGGAGAGGAGATCGCCCTGGTTCAGCCTGATGGTGAAGGAATCATCGATTCTTTGCGCTATTCAGAAGCATATCCAAATCAATCCCTGGGAATACTTGAGGATGGAACCGGCAGGATGGAGATTGTAACTGCATCCCCGGGATATAAAAACTTCCTGAATCCCACTGAGAAACTTCATATCTCGGAGATTGTAGCTTCAGGAAATACGGCTCTTGCTGATAAGTCCGGTGCATATGAAGACTGGATCGAGATTTACAATGACAATGATTTCCCTATTGATATCGGTGGACTATACCTGACCGACAGTTTGCAGTTCCCTACCAAATTCAGGATTGGGACAGAAACACCGGACTCTACCACCATTCCTCCCAAAGGGTGTATCGTTCTGTGGGCTGACAGTCAGCCTGAGCAGGGTTTATATCACCTTGGATTCAGATTAAACGGGAAGGGTGAGCAGTTGGCCCTGACAGGATTTAGCGGGGAAAACATTATCGATTCAGTCTCCTTTCCCGACCAGTACCGTAATTTTTCGTACAGTAGGGAGAATAGTACCGGAGAATGGAAGTTTTACCCTCCAAGCCCCGGCGTCATAAATGATATTTCGCCGCTTACAGGGATAACTATCAATGAGTTTATGGCATCCAGCACAAGCATGACCGATGAGTTCGGGGAATTTGACGACTGGATTGAGATTTATAATAACAATGATACTGAGATAGATGTGGGTGGATTGTACCTCACCGACAGCCTGGGAAAGCCTGACAAGTTCAGGATCCCAAGTCATTCACCCGAGCTGACTACTATTCCGCCCGGGGGCTATTTCGTTCTTTATGCCGATGGTCAGAAGGAGCAGGGAGTGAACCACACCAATTTCCGGTTGGGAAGAGAGGGAGAGCAGATTGGATTGTTCCATTATGATGAAGAGACTGTAATCGATTCACTGACCTATCCAAAGCAGTATAAGAATACAGCAAGAGGGAGGGATCCCCTGAGTAGTTCATGGGTATATATTCCCCCCACTCCGGGTGGACCCAATCAACTTCCCGATTTTTCTGTATTGCGGATCAACGAGGTGATGGGATACAACCGGACCATTTATCATGATGAGTATAATGAATATGACGATTGGATTGAATTGTACAATGAGGGAGATGAGTCATTGGATATCGGAGGTTTATTCCTGACCGACAGCCTGGAAGAGAGGACGAAGTACAGAATATCTAACGAGTATCCTGATTCCACCATCATACCTGCCTGGGGTTACATGATTCTCTGGGCTGATAACTCGGACGAAGATGGGGTGCTGCACCTGGATATGAGGGTTGCAAAAACCGGTGAACAGATCTACCTGTTTGACTATAACGGGAACCTGATTGATAGTGTTACCTATCCGTTTATCAGTCCGAATCTGTCCTGGGGCAGGGCCAGCGACGGAAGCAGGGAGTGGATCAGGTTTTATCATCCCACACCCAACAGGTCAAACCTGCGGACCGGAGCCGATGATCCAACAATAGAAAATGGTACTCCGCTCATCTATCCCAACCCGGCCCTGGATTTCGTCCAGATTGCGCTTGTAAACCCCGCTGAAAACGACGGAAGAATCGATGTAGTTGATATGGATGGACGGATTGTCTGCCAGGAGAATATTCCCATGGGAAGTGAAGACGTCAGAATCGAAATACCACAATTAAATGCGGGGATCTATATCGTGCAGTGGACAGATTCCAACCGCCGTATAACAATTGGGAAGTTCATTAAATCCCAATGATGTTTACTTCCTGGATAATATGTTACGGAAGAACCTGATATTCCCGATGAAATATCGCTTAAAAAGCCTTCCGGGTTCCTGAAGAAACCTGAAAAACCATTCCAGTCCCATCAACCTCAAAAATTTGGGTGCGCGCTTAAACTTTTGTGATAAGAAATCAAATACTGCACCGCCTGCAATAAGGATTTTTACATTTGGGAGGTTTTTCCTGTTCTCTTTAATCCAGAGTTCCTGTTTTGGAACACCCATTCCAACTATAAGAATATCTGTATTAAGAGCATTGATTTTTTCTAAAATCTGCTTTGCTTCGTCATCATTAAAATATCCTGAATTATAACCGGCTAATATGATGTCGGGGTAATTTTGCCTGATGGTATCAATAGCCTTCTTCACTACCTCGTCTAAAGCACCCAATAGAAAAACAGACCTGTGATGTTTCGTACTATAGTTCAGTATTCTGGGAATGAGATCGGTACCATTCATGTTTTCTTTAAAATGGATGCCTTTGAGAATTCCTCCCAGTTTTATGCCGATTCCATCATTTAATACTAAATCAGACTCATTAAGCGCTTCTTTATACGCTGCGTTTTCGCAGGATATATTAAAGCAATGCGCATTAATGAAGAATATGCTTCTCTGTTTATTTTCACTGATACCTGTATCGATCCAGTTTAATACTTCATCGGTATCCTTGTCATCTACCTGTAATCCGTAATATTCAATACGCATATCCATTTCAGACAGATTTTTTGCGTTTAAGTATTTGAAATACAATAAATTCCTTATTCACGAAGCGTTTGCTAAGACTTTTCCATAACAATCCCCTTAATATAAGGATCTGATTTCTATCTAATATTCGTTTGGTGTTTGCTGAAAGAGCAGACCTGGTATAACCTATCATTAACGAACAAGCTCCCAGCAGGTATGGTTTTTTGAAAATATCGTGTAAGGCCCTTAGCAATAGATACCAGAAACTGTACCCCAACTGATAAGCCCCGATACCATGATTAATTCTCCCGGTAATTAAGCTCGATTTACCACCTACTTTACGGTACATCAGGTAGTTTATATCCCTGAAAGCAGCTGTTTCCCATCCTAAGGAAATGGCCTTGATATTATCCGCACAGTCCCAGCCCAGATTTTTGTCAATTCCACCAATTTCATCCAGGCACAACCTGTTATAGATCTTAAACTGTCCATGTGAGTGCCAGGTTGGACTGAGTTCATAAATTTTTTTCCCGTTTTCGTTGTAATAGGGAGTCCCGGAAACAATTCCCATTTTATCAGACCTATCAATCTTAACGCTGATTTCTTCCATAAAATCCGGATCAAAGGAAATATCAGCATCCATCTTTATGATATAATCATACTCAACTCCACTTTCTTCAATAACTTTTTTGCCCACATCAAATACACGCACCACATTGCCACCCAATACATATTTCTTCTCCCCTTCATTATGATAATAGTGAATGAATGAATGCTTTTTTTGATATTCTCTGACTATATCCGGAGTTCTGTCAACAGACCCGTCATCAACGATCAGACAATAAGCCGGGGCTATTGTCTGTGCAATAACTGAGTCAATTGTATCTCTGAGGTTGGCTTCTTCATTCTTGGCAGGAATAACTATGGCATATTTAATGCTTGACATGCTAAATTAAGATTGAAAATTAAAAAAAGTGAAATTCACTCCACCATATTTTCTTTGCTCAAGGAAGTAGTCGTGTGAGGTGAAGGAGTGGCTGCCGGGATGCTCAAGGATGAATACCCCCCCCTTCGCAAGGATCTCTGTACTGAATACCAGGTCGGGCAGTTTTTCCAGAAGCGGGTGGTCGTAAGGTGGATCGGCAAAAATTATGTCAAATGACTGGTAAGGCCTTTTAAGAAAGCGGAATACATCGCCCCTGATTACATTTACCATCTCCATCTCCATTTCCTGGCAACTCTTTCGGATGAAGTTGTAATGTTCCTGTTCGCTTTCGAGGGCAAGTACCGTACGGGCTCCGCGTGAAATAAATTCATAAGTAATACTGCCCGTCCCCGCAAATAGGTCAAGCACATCCAACTCTTCAAAATCGTATTTGTTCAGCAGAATGTTGAAGAGGCTCTCCTTTGCAAAATCGGTGGTGGGCCTGGCTTTGAAATTCTTTGGAGGGCGAATCTGTTTGCCCCTGTATGTACCACTGATTATACGCACTTGCTTCCCTCCGAAAGAATCATATAGTGGAGCATCTGTGCCCTGGAAAGCTCTTCCAGGTAGTAGGGAGTGGTTTTTACCTGCCGGATGTATTTCCCCAGCAAACCGAATAGTTCATGTTCCGGGTGTACTATGCCTGAAAGGTAAACAGGAATAGTCTCCCGGTCCAGTTCCAGCTGTTTCAGTGTATTCAGTGTATGGTAAATGAAATCGGAGGGATCCTTCAGGGCATAACGATTCAGGAGCCTTACCCTGTCTTCCTGGATGACCAGTATTTCAAGGGTCTGATTCTGAACTTCAGCCAGGATAAATCCCCTCTGGTGGTCACTGGCCTGGACCTGGTCAGAGAGCGATAACAAGCATTCCGATGTGTGTATAATCTGGACAGGGCCATTGATTTTCCCTTTAAGGTCGTCCATTTCGGCCGTGAGTGTATACAAAATGTTCAGGTCGCGATCCCCGATGTAACGGTGGCTTACCAAAGCAGATTCATCCACCTCAGCTGCTTTTGTCAGAAGTATCCTGGAATCAGATTCATGGAAGAGTTGTTCCGGGACTATCGTGGCAGAAAGGGAGTCAAGAATAATAACGGTTTCACCTTCAAAATCGAGTAATTGTATTTCGTCCAGAATGCGTCCGCATTCAGCCGGGAAGATGGATGCAGGGACCGAAGGGTCGTATACGTATTGTTTTAGGAAAACCGGTTTATAACTGGCATCAGAAACAAGAATAGAAAAACCATCCGCTGAGAAACGGATGGTTTGGTGACCTTTAAGTCTGATGTCTTGTGTGATGGGATTTGATATAATACCCTCTACCTGCATGGGTATCCTTGATCTTATTCCCAGTTTCCTGTAAGTGTACCCTCTTCCATCGAGCCGAATTTCACTCCTTCGAATCCAACGATTTTCATCCTCTCGTCCTTGTAGTTTACAACCAGCTGCCGGTCCATTCCATTGAGCAGCTTATCAAACATTACAGATACCTCCACAACCTGAACGGTCAGATTGGATGAGGTCAGGATCTTACCCGATTCCATGTTGAATGTGACGCCCTCTGTAAAGGGGACATATTGCAGTGAATCTGAGTTAAACCCTTTCCCGAAAAGTGAGTCGAGAACAGGAACATGGGTAATGTCACGACTGATAATACCGTCGTCCAGAGCCTTGGTACGGGCCTTGTCAAAGCCCATTTCTTCGAGCCACTCCTCCGGGATGACTCCAATGGCTTTTACCACCTGAAATGAGGTAGTATCCAGGAAAGCTATCAGGGTGTCAAAACTTCCTGTATATTTCTTATAAATGTCCTTATATGCTTTCTGTGCCTCCCTGATATTAACCAGTCTTTCGATGGTAGCAGATTCCCTGACTTCAACCTCCTGGTTGAAGCGGATGGGTTCCATGATGCTCTCAACAATCAGATAACCTAAAACGATTATTATCAAACCAAACAGAATCTGTATTACTCTTCTCATGGGGAATGCTATTTTAGTGTGCGCACAAATTTAGTAAAAAAAATAAATTATATATTTTTATATGCGCATTAATTATAAGCCATGCTGAGAAAGTTTATCGCTGCCAAAATTCTTGAAAATCTTGCTTTTCAGCCTACTGAGGGGCAACTTGAAATGATTGACGAGCTTGGAGGGTTCCTGGCATCGGACGATCTCAGCGAATTAATGCTTGTCAGAGGCTATGCCGGGACCGGGAAAACCACGCTGGTTAACAGTCTGGTAAAGACTCTGGCATCTATGAAACAGAAATGCGTCCTGCTGGCACCAACCGGGCGTGCAGCCAAGGTCCTCAGTGCTTATACCGGCAGTTCTGCATGGACCATTCATAAGAAAATCTACCGGCAGAAGTCAGGAAAGGATGGACTCGGTGAATTTGTACTGGATAAAAA